>CAMYND010000009.1 GCA_947259645.1 Thermodesulfovibrionia bacterium
GCGTCTTCAGCAGCAGGGCAGACTCCATTCTCCTCAGCGTTATGGCCGCCGTGTTCCCTTCCACAGTTTTTTAATTCCCAGCAATTCTTTTTTGACATGCCTCTACCTCCTTTCTTTAATAATATTTCACTTCATGTCTGTATTAACGGCATTATCAGAGATTTTCTTAATCAGGATAAACCTAATAGCACTAAGGAAAAAACTTAAGGTATTGGCTGATGTGTTGTCGTATTTTTGAGTGTATGGTCGATTTCATGGTTTAGGTCTGAGGGCTTGATTAACGGAAAATGCAGTGATATTATTCATGTCAAATATTCTGTGATACCCTATTCATATTGTACGGTCATTATGCAAGCAATCGGAGAAAGGCTTAAATATTTTTATTTCGGGTAAAATGTAGAATTACCAGAGGAATACAGATGGAATCACAAAAAATAACAATAACGAAAGGGTTAACCCTTCCGATCGCCGGTCATCCCGACCAGACCGTGATCGATAGCGCTCAGACCTCCAGGGTTGCGGTGCTGGGAACAGATTTTGTCGGGCTCAAGCCTCACATGACTGTTGCTGTGGGTGACTACGTGAGAATGGGAGATTCCCTCTTTTTTGACAAAAAGAATACCGCGGTTCAATACACAGCTCCCGGATCCGGAAAAATTATCGCAATAAACCGCGGGGAAAGACGGAAACTGCTCTCTATAGTCATTCAGCTTGACAATGCTGCTGATGAGCCTACCTTTACTGCCTATTCCTATTTTTGTAACTGCCATGGATTCAAACCCGCTGGCACCGGCAATAGTAAAAATCGTTGAGAATAAGGAAAAAGAACTTGCCTGGGGATTAACAGTGTTGTCCCGACTGACAGACGGTAAAGTACTCGTCTGTAAAGCCCCGGAAGATTCTGTTCCCTGTCCCCCTCTTGATTCTCTTTCAGTCGTAAGCTTTGCCGGTCCGCATCCAGCCGGTCTTCCAGGAACGCATATACACTATCTTGAACCGGTGGGCAGGAACAGACAGGCATGGTATCTGAACGTTCAGGACGTGGCAGCCATTGGACATCTCTTCACAACAGGCAAGCTCGATGTGGAACGGATAATATCCCTTGCAGGGCCGTCCGTTAAAAATCCGAGGTTGATAAAGACCAGACTCGGGGCATCTCTGGAGGATTTGACAAAGGACGAACTGAATGATGGTGAGAACAGGATCATATCCGGCTCTGTATTCTCCGGATTCAACGCTCATAAAGAGACAGCATTCCTCGGCCGGTATCATCAGCAGGTTACCGCTCTTCCAGAGGGAAGAAAGAGGAAGTTTCTCGGCTGGTTAAATTCGGGGGTTAATGTATACTCTGTCAAGAATCTGGTGCTGTCCCGGTTATTTCCGGGCAAACAGTTTAATTTTACAACCGCTTCTCATGGTGACAGGCGTGCAATTGTTCCTGTTGGCGCCTATGAAAAAATAATGCCCCTGGACATCATGGCTGTTCATCTTTTAAAGGCTCTGGCAAGCGATGATATTGATGAGGCTGAAAAACTGGGCTGCCTGGAGCTAGATGAGGAAGACCTTGCATTATGCACCTTTGTCTGTCCTTCAAAAATTAACCATGGCGAAGAGCTGAGACGGAATTTAACGCTTATTGAAAAGGAAGAATCATGAAGGCGCTAAGAAAAATCCTGGATAAACAGGAAAAGCACTTTCGCAAAGGGGGAAGACTGGCAAAGCTCTACCCCCTGTATGAGGCCACTGATTCATTTCTCTTTACCCCGGGCAAGGTGACCGGCAGCGGCCCCCATGTACGGGACATCATGGATTTAAAACGGGTCATGGTCTGGGTCGTAATTGCGCTGATACCCACTGTAATTATGGCACTCTACAACACCGGACTTCAGGCTAATCTCGCTCTGGGAAAAGCGGGAATTGAAGCGGCTTCGGGCTGGCGGGGATCTATCCTTGATTATCTGGGGCTTGGCATCAGTCCGGACAGCATTACAGAGGCGATGGTTCACGGCGCTCTTTACTTTTTCCCGGTTTATATCGTTACCCTGGCAGTTGGCGGTGCATGGGAAGCGCTCTTTGCTGTTGTCAGGAAAGGGGAAATCAGTGAAGGGCTTCTGGTTACAAGCCTGCTCTTCCCCCTGACTCTTCCACCGGACATTCCCCTCTGGCAGGCAGCTCTCGGCATATCCTTCGGCGTTGTCGTGGGAAAGGAGATATTCGGCGGCACAGGAAGGAATATTTTTAATCCCGCACTCATGGGACGGGCTTTTCTCTTCTTTGCCTATCCTGCACAGATCAGCGGAGATTCCGTCTGGGTAGCAGTAGACGGAATAACCAGGGCAACACCCCTCGCTGAAGTGGCAGACCCGGTCTTGACCCTGTCCGTGACCTGGATGGATGCATTTATCGGCCTCATTCCCGGGTCAATGGGAGAAACATCAGCCCTGGCCTGCCTCATCGGGGCGTTTATGCTCATTCTGACCGGTATTGCGTCCTGGCGGATCATGGTATCTGTGGTGGCCGGGATGTTTTGCCTTGCAGGCCTGCTGAATATTATCGGAAGCACAACAAACCCCATGTTTTATTTAAGCCCTCTGTGGCACCTGGTTCTGGGCGGTTTCGCCTTTGGTACAGTCTATATGACAACAGATCCGGTTACGGCAGCCATGACTGAAAAGGGGCAGTACGTCTACGGCCTTCTCATCGGTATATTGACCGTGCTTATCAGGACCGTTAATCCCGCGTTTCCTGAAGGTATTATGCTTTCGATTTTATTTGCCAACATGTTTTCCCATCTGATCGATCGATTTTTTCTCAATGCCAATATCAACAGGAGGTCTGAGCGAAGTGCCTGACGAGAGTATGAAAAAAACCATTATGGTTGCCCTTGCGGTCTGCATAGCCTGTTCCGTTCTTGTCTCTACTGCGGCCGTCTCTCTGCAGGGCATTCAGAAAGAGAATATCGCCCTTGACAGGATCAGAAATATATTAATTGCAGCCGACCTCCCTGCTGAGGGGAAAGATATCCGGAAAGTGTATGAAAATAATATTGAACCCCGCATGATTGACTTAACCACAGGCAGGGTTGTAGATGACAAGAAAATTATTGAAAGGCTTGATATCGAGAGGTTCAACATACCGGCAGCAGCAGGCGACCCTGATTTTGGGAGAAATATTCCGGGAGACCGTGACATCGCCGGGATCAAGAGAATGCCGAGATACATGGTCATATATTTTATGCGAAATAAAGAGAAGTCCGGGAAGGTTATATTACCGGTTTATGGAAAAGGTCTGTGGTCTACCATGTATGGATTAATTGCATTGGCTGATGACCTGAAAACGGTTACAGGATTTACGTTTTATGCGCATGCTGAAACCCCCGGGCTTGGAGGAGAAGTAGACAACCCGAAATGGAAAGAGTCCTGGAAAGGCAAGCAGGTCTTAGACAGTGAAGGAAATGTCAGCATTCGTGTTGTCAAAGGACGGGTAGACAATTCCCGGCCTGAAGCCATGTCCCGGGTAGACGGGCTTTCCGGTGCCACGATTACATCACGGGGTGTAGAGAACCTGCTTCATTTCTGGCTCGGAGAGCAGGGTTACGGCCCCTTATTGAACCGTCTCAGGGAGGGATTATATGGGTAAATACAAAAACGCGCTCCTCGGCCCTTTGCTTGAAGAGAACCCGATCGCGATCCAGATTTTGGGGATATGCTCTGCCCTTGCCGTGACCACGAAACTGGAAACCGCCCTTGTGATGAGCATGGCTGTCATATTTGTAATGGCATTTTCCAGCTTCTTTGTCAGTGTTATCAGAAACCAGATACCGGGAAGCATCAGGATAATTGTTGAGATGGCAATTATCGCTTCTCTCGTCATTGTTGTTGACCAGTTGTTGAAAGCGTATGCCTACCAGACCAGCAAGCAGCTGTCCGTTTTTGTTGGTCTTATCATAACGAACTGTATTGTTCTGGGCAGAACAGAGGCGGTCGCGCTGAAGAAACCGCCTGACATAAGTTTTCTTGACGCCATAGGAAACGGGATGGGGTATAGCCTTGTGCTTCTCATTGTGGCGTTCTTCAGAGAACTTCTCGGGTCAGGGAAACTGTTCGGCATGACAGTATTGAATTTGCAGGCAGAAGGCGGATGGTATCATCCCAATGGCCTGTTCCTGCTCGCCCCGAGCGGCTTTATAATCGTTGGCCTGCTGATATGGGCCCTGAAAACATATGACAAGGACCTGATCGAGGAAGAGTGATCCATGCTTGAGCACTATATAAGCCTGTTTGTTAAATCCGTGTTTGTTGAAAACCTTGCCCTTGCCTTCTTTCTGGGCATGTGTACCTTTATCGCTGTATCAAAGAAACTGGAGACAGCGATAGGCCTTGGCATAGCGGTTATAGCGGTCATGACTATTACCATCCCTGTGAACAACCTTATTTTCAATCATATACTGAAGGAAGGGGGGCTTCGCTGGGCAGGGATAGCTGATGCTGATCTCACCTTTCTCGGATTAATAATATATATAACGGTAATCGCGGCCATAGTACAGATCCTGGAGATGGCCCTTGATAAATACGTTCCAGTCCTCTATGTGTCCCTTGGTATCTTTCTCCCCCTCATTACGGTGAACTGCGCCATCCTTGGCGGTTCTCTGTTTATGGTGGAAAGAAACTATTCATTTACTGAGAGCGTTGTGTACGGCTTTGGAGCTGGAACGGGCTGGGCCCTTGCTGTTATCGCGATGGCCGCAATCAGGGAAAAAATGAAATACAGTGATGTGCCCCCGGGGCTCAGGGGCGCCGGAATAACCTTTATCGTGGCAGGACTCATGGCAATGGCATTTATGTTATTTTCCGGAATTCAACTGTAACAGGAAAAATATATGACAGGCATGTACCTCATATCCCTCGGCGTTATCACCTTTACACTGATTATCCTGATCCTTGTGTTTATTATCCTCTATGCCAGGTCCCGGCTTGTACCAAGCGGCAGCGCGAAGCTTACGATAAATGATGATCCTGACCATGCCTTGACAGTGCCTGTAGGGGGAAAGCTTTTAAATGTGCTTTCTGAGAACAAAATCTTTCTCGCCTCAGCCTGCGGAGGCGGGGGAACATGCGGACAGTGCAAGGTAGCCTTGATTGAGGGTGGCGGAGAGGTCCTGCCTACGGAAAAATCAAATCTTACCAGGAGGGAGATTCGGGATGACTTCAGGCTCTCCTGTCAGGTACCTGTAAAAGGCGACATGCAGCTTCAGATACCGCCGGAAGTGTTTGAGACCAGAAAGTGGGAGTGCACAGTACGATCCAACAGGAATGTCGCGTCTTTTATCAAGGAACTGATTCTCGAATTACCTGAAGGCCAGGACCTGAACTTCCGTGCCGGAGGATATATTCAGACAGAGGCCCCTCCTCACACTGTCAGGTACCAGGACTTTATTATTGACGATGATTACAAATCTGACTGGGACAAGTTCAATCTCTGGAGGTATACGTCAGTAGTTCATGAGCCGGTTATCCGCGCCTATTCCATGGCAAATTATCCTGATGAAAAGGGTATCATTATGTTCAACGTAAGAATTGCCAGTCCGCCGCCATCTGATCCTGACGTACCTCCTGGAATGATGTCCTCCTACCTGTTCAGTTTAAAGCCGGGAGACAGGATTTCTGTTTCAGGGCCCTATGGAGATTTCTTTGCGCAGGATACTGACAGGGAGATGTTAGTTATCGGAGGCGGTGCTGGAATGGCGCCGCTTCGCTCTATTATTTTTGACCAGCTGAAGCGGGTAAAAACGACTCGCAGGATATCGTTCTGGTACGGAGCGAGAAGCATGAAAGAAGCATTTTATGTGGATGAATTCACTGAACTTGCAAAGGAGCACAGCAATTTTAGATTTGAAATTGCCCTGTCCCGTCCGCATCTCATGCAGAGCTGGACAGGATATACCGGATATGTTCAGAACTGCCTCCATGATCTTTACCTGAAAGATCATTCTGTGCCGGAGGACTGTGAATATTACATTTGCGGACCGCCCGCGCTGAATGCCTCGGTAATCATGTACCTTGATGGTATGGGTGTAGAACCGGAAAATATCATGTATGACGATTTTGGAGGATAGTGAGCGCGGTTTTTTTATGTTGAAGGAGCACGAGAGATCAGGTGAGTCGAGGTACAAATATAATGGTTTGATTCACAGGCGTTTATTAATATAGTAAACCATGGTTGACCGGGGAGGAGAGAGAGATGACAAACGTAACAGCAGAGGAAATTATCAAAGATATCGGTGAGGAGCCCTTATGCGTTCCACCTGAGACATCTGTGTATGACGCGGTTAAACTGATGCTTGCAAGAGACGGTCACGCCGTCCTGATTCAGCAGGACGGGAAGTATGTTGGCATCTGGACAGAGCGGGACCTGACGAAAAACACCATCCTTGATGGATATGACCCGAAGACCACGAAGGTTGGTGATCACATGTCCTATCCCTTAAAGGCAGCGTCATATTCGGACAATGTTTTTCGTCTTATTGACAAGTTTCTTGGCTACCAGACACGTCACTTACTTATCGAGAAGGAAGGTCAGTATATTGGACTTCTCTATGCCCGGGATGTTATCAGGGTCGGATTCACGGAAAGAACCAGGCAATTGCAGGAGCTGGATGAGATGGTGAGTCTCGAGTTCTATGAGGACTGGAAATGGAGAAAGAAGAAAAAGTAAGTTGAGACAGGAAATCTGATAATGATGAATAAGGAATCGCTGGTCAATAGCCCCGGATTCAGAAGGATTCTTCCTTTTGCGGCCTATATGGTTTTTATCCTTGCCGCTGACCTCATACAGCCTCTGCTTCCGCCCGGTGTTCTGTCCGATAATTTTGCGGCAGTTATATATCCAATAAAAATACTGGCAGTGACAGCCATACTGATCTTCTACTGGAAATCATATGATGAGCTTCGTCTCGATAACCTGAAAATGATTCACTATGCTGTCGCCTTCCTGACAGGTATCGCTGTATTTGTGTTATGGATCAACATGGACTGGGAATTTGCCACACTGGGGGCATCAGAGTCATATGACCCGGGAACACTTTCCGGAGCAGGATATTATTCCTTTATTGCGGTAAGGCTTGCAGGTTCGTCGCTCGTTGTCCCGGTCTTCGAAGAGATATTCTGGCGTTCATTTGTTTTGCGATACTTTATAGACCAGGACTTTACGAGGGTAAAAATCGGGACCTTTACCTGGGCCTCTTTTTTAATAACATCTGTATTATTCGGGAGTGAACACCACCTCTGGCTTGCCGGTATAATGGCCGGAGTTTTGTATAACTGCCTGCTCTACTGGAGTAAAAATATCTCTGTCTGTATTTTTGCCCATGGGGTAACAAACCTTTTACTTGGCATATATGTAGTAAAGACAGGGAGCTGGCAGTTCTGGTAGAAGGCAAGGTATAACCCC
The DNA here is from genome assembly GCA_947259645.1 of Thermodesulfovibrionia bacterium. GTDB lineage: Bacteria > Nitrospirota > Thermodesulfovibrionia > UBA6902 > UBA6902 > Glo-13. Next base: position 7,450 of record CAMYND010000009.1, read on the forward strand.
ACCTATCCATAGTAGCGGCCTCTATTTCCTTCTTGTAAAAGGAGAGATGACGTGGTAATAATTAAAGGAGAAGGAAAGGAGTGAGATGATGATAATTACAAAAAAATATAGGTGCAAAGCGATTGTGCTTCTGCTGTTAACATTCAGTATGTCCTGTGCTACAGGAAACTTTCTGAAGACTGAGGTTATGACAGAACCTGACATCAAGGGAAACTACACGGTATTCCTCTATGATGAAGGCTGGCTGAAGAAAGTAGCTGTTCTGGATCTGGAAGGAGATGATTACGAATTTCAGATACTGGGCAGCACACATAACTATAGCGTTACCAATAATGTTCCTGCTGATACAGCATTAAAGGAAAGTCTCATGTTCCTCAATACAATGCAGGTCAAGCTGCGGAAGGTCCTCAGTGAAGAAGGAAGGGTGGTCGGTTATCAATTAACGCCTCAATTTCAGATAACCCGCTTTGGCACTGCGGAGATATTTGAAAACTATTACCGGGTGGACAACAGGAACGTTTATGTCTCAATCGGCCTGAAGCATTCTGTTGAAAAATCATATAAGAGAAGATTATATTGAGGTGCTTAGCCGCATATGAGAGAACAGAAAAAAATTGTGATCCGAAAGCGGTGACCCATTAAGCTGAATGTTTCAGGAGATAGAATGGACTTATTTCTTTCTGGAACTGGCTGCCCGGGCAAGGTAGTTTTTCAGAATTACAGCATCGTAGGGTGAAATGCGCTGGATGATATGAAAGCCGCTCTCAGTTTCAACAATCACCGGGGGAGAGAATATTTCTTTTTTTGATAAGGCGCTGACGATTTTCGGGTGGAGCTCTGAAGGGGCAATATTGCCTATGAATCCTCCCTTTAATGCGTTTGGACCGGAAGATTCTGCGCCGGCTATAAACTCAAACAGTTCTCCTTCAGACATGCGTCCCAGGATTTCTTTAGCCTTTTTTTCGGAATCGACAAGAATCTGCCTGATATATAAACCATCTCCGCTTCCGTCCCATGGTTTCACATCCGGCTCCCGGGATACAGTGGTCAACTTGTTAATGATACTTGTGCCCGAGTGACCAAGGTATCGCGCCATCTTCGCATAAAACCATGCTCTTTCATAGTCCCCTGTTCTGAAGTATAAATCCCCGAGATAAATATACACCTGTGTTAAACTCGGATTAATTCCCAGTGCTTCAACAAACTGCTCTTTTGATTTCTGCCATTGTTTTGCGGCCAGATAAAGTATTCCAAGCTCTATCCTGAAAACATCAAGGTCCGGCTTCAGTTTAACAGCCTTTTTCATCTCTTCGATCGATTCCTCAGGGTACCCTGTTATGTACAGAATTTTTGAGAGCTGCCAGTACAGCTCCGGATTATTCGTTCGCCCATATTTGATGGCCTGCCGGTATTCTTCCACCGCAAGAAAATGGCGGTCAACTTCCCAGAACTTGTCTCCCTTAGCCTGATGTCGGCTCGCAGCGGCTTCATCAATAACTCTTTCTGCCTTCTTTGGTACAATCTTTTCCTTTACCGGTTCTTTTATTGTTTCTGCCGGAACTATTTCCCTGTCTATTGACTTGGTTCCTGAGTAGAGCTGTATGATACGTTCATTTTTTATGTAGGCTTTCATGATTGCCGCAGGGGAGATTCTTGATTTAACTGAATTGATAAAATTTTGTGCCTCTGACTGAGTATCGAAATTTCCGACTCTAATAGCATAGAACTTCCCTATCTTCTCAATTCTGAGGTAGTCGCGCTCATGTTCTTCCAGCTTCTCCAGCATTGTTTCATAATATCGGAATGAATCTGACTCTCTGGCATAGCTCTGCAACTGAACAGTATAAATTAATTCAGCAGCTTCTGAAATGAGAGGAAGGGAAAACAGAACAAGCAGGCACAAGACTGATATTATGCGATTTAAAAGAGGTTTACAAAAGAGCATAGCAGTTATTCTATAAATTAAAAGTACTTATTGCAAGGTTACCGGTAATATGCCTGAAATCAGGCCCTGAGCCGCTTTTCGCAGAGAAGAGCACAGCAAATTTCATGTCTGTGAATCAGTTTCACTGCGCCCATGTATGCAGTATACTGTTATCTGCAAAGATCCACTGAATGGCTTAGATATTGAACCTGTATCGTAGGGAGGCTATTTGAGCCTGATATGCTAAAGTTTTTCAGGAAAATGCCGTTAAGAATAAAAAACGTTATAAAATAATGGGTTTAAAAAATAAAGGGTTGACAATCCATCAGTTCAAAGTTTATTTTTAAAACTATGAATAGACGAGAATTTCTAAAGATAGCAGCGATTGGCATGGCAGGATGCAGTATGCCCGGGGACTCTTTTGCTTTTATTACAGAGTATGAAAATTATGATGACTATATCAGAGATTTTCTCCTCATAGTCAGTCCCCACGATAAACTTGTAAAGGATGATGTTCTGCGCGTTTCAGACTATACACCGCACATGAAAAAATTGGAGAAGTCCCGGTTCGATGAGGTGTTTGGTGTATGGGATGATCTCTTCCGGATGAATAAGAGTAAAAAAACTAACCTGCAGGACGTGCTGAATATCTCTGATTATCAGAAAAAAATGAAAAATTTTAATAAACCTCATAAAGATGATATCGTAGTCAGCAGCGCTGACACGAAGACATTTGACTCGCTCATAAAACGAATAATGCGTGTCCAGAGGATTGTTGGACACGGCCATTTTCAGCTCTACAGCCTCGATGATGCGATTAAGGCGGGGAAGAACTATTCTCGCATTGGACCTTTTTCCAGGGAAGAGCTCAAGTTCATGGAAACTATTTTCTATAATGATGCGTCCCGGTACGGCTTTTTCGGCCAGAAAACACTGAATAATATTACCGATAAAACTAAGTCAAGGGATGTGTTTAAGGTGCCATATACCGGTAACTATATTTACAGAGGGGTGCCCCTGGATATGTACCGCCAGATAGGAAAACAGGTAGGAAAAAACGCAACGCTTACCTCAGGAGTCCGGGGAATTATGAAGCAGTTCTACCTGTTCCTGAACAAAGCTGCAAAGAACGGAAAAAATCTTTCACTGGCATCCCGCTCCCTTGCACCTCCTGGCTATTCATTCCATGGTAACGGTGATTTTGACGTGGGTCAGGTGGGGTTTGGGCTGTCGAATTTTACAGAACGTTTTACGACAACAAATGTGTTTAAAAGACTTTATGATCTTGGTTACCTGAAGCTTCGATATCCGGAGAAAAACTATCTCGGTGTTCGCTTTGAGCCCTGGCATATCAAGACAAACCAGGTATGATGTTTCTGCCTGCAAAGAATTATAAGGAGAAGGATGCCCAATAAGAAAAGAAAAGGTTATATCAGATATATTTTTGTACTTCTTTTAATTGTTTCTTTTTCGCTGTTATCTGAAGGCGATGCATTTTCTGAAGACGTGGAGAAAAAATCGGAAAAAGAATATTGTAATTCTATCAATGATAAGTTCCGGAGTTATGGATGGAACAAGATCCGTTGTAATCCAAAGAGGTGGAACGTATATGATTACTCTGCCCAGGGGAACCCCCTCATCTACCAGGAATTTGGTTTTAATGACAAGAACAAGGATGTTCCGGTTAATTTGGTTCTCTGCGGTGTACACGGCGATGAGCCGACCAGTATATACCTCTGTTTTTATCTGACCCGCCACATTCTGTTTGATAATCCCCGGACAATGGATAACTTCAAAGTGGTTATAGCGCCTGTGGTAAATCCTGATGGGTTCTTTGCCAACACCAGACAAAATGGCAATGGGGTCGACGTCAATAGAAATCTTCCGACCGGTGACTGGGAAGAGATGTCCCAGAAAGTATGGGCCCAGTACTCGAATGATAAGCGAAAAAACCCCGGTGAAAAAAGCGGGTCTGAAATAGAAAGCCAGTTGCAGGCCTATCTGATTGAGAGATATAAACCGGATAAAATCATGTCTGTGCATGCGCCATTGGGCTTCCTGGATTATGATGGGCCCGGAGACCAGAAATATTACGACTTGATCCGTGTTGAGCAGAGAGCAAAATATTTAGGGTTAAACATTGAGGCCAATTCCAGAAGATTTGTTAAATTCGTGGATTACAAATTCTTTCCGGGCTCCCTGGGGAATTATGCAGGTAATGAGAGAAAAATTCCCACCTACACAGTTGAGCTGCCTACGGTGAACACCGCCAAAGCGTACACCTACTGGTCATCGCTGAAGTTTGCACTTGTCAAGGCGTTAAGCTTTCAGATCTATGACGAAAACGAAGTGAACCCTTTTTATAGTCTGCAGCGTTCGCAGCAGGCCTTCAATAAGGAATACAAACTGGTTGCTATTGATGAAGATGATGAAAAAAACAATATGACCAGTAGCAGAAAAGTAAATAGAACTCCTGAGGGGGAAAAGGGCTCGTACAGAACTTTTTTCATTGAGTGATTTCAGATAGGCAAAAGAAGGTGTCTGCCGAAGCCGAGGGGCTGATCCTGATTTTGCAGAGGTTTTAACGTGAAAATATCTAAACAATCTGCAGTACAATCGATTTGCTTTCTTTTGCTCTTAATCTTTTTCATGCCCCTTGTTGCTCCTGCGGCGGAACTGGTTTACACAATACAGGTCGGAAGTTTTGCAAATGAAAATGATGCGCGTGAGTCTTATGGGTCTGTATCAGACCAACTGGATGAGAGTCAGCTTGATCATCTCAGGATAGAGAAGATAGGGCGGTTCTATGCCGTAAGAATCGGTAATTTTGAAAATCAGGAAACCGCAAAAGAGTTTCTTCAGACAGCAGGTTCGCTTTTTTCTTCATCAACGGTCATGACAGCCTATATTAAACAGGAAAGGCTGGTAGAAATCTATTCCGTTCATACAGCTGACAGGGTTGATCGTGACGCTGTCCTGAAAGGGGCTGAGCCCGCAGTTCAGGCTGCAGGTGTTCATGCCGCACCTGAGAAAAAACCAGGAGCAGCGCCTCAGACTGAGACAACCGGATCGAAGGGTGATTCCGGAGAACCTGTGGCTACTAGAGAGGAAACAAGGGTTATTCAGCAGAGTGTCCCGGATTCAGGCAGCGGCAGCGCTGAATTGGGTTTAAGAGAACCGGCAGAAGCTGAGTCCGGCGGGAATAACCTGAATGTGATACTCCCCCTGGCAGCACTGTTCTTGTTTGCAGGTATTTTTGTTGTCTCACGGTTCCTGCGCAGACGGAGATCAAATTATTCGGTTCAGACAGGTTCTTTTTTAAATGAAGAAGATGCCCGGGAAAATTACACCTATCTCGTCAAGATGTTAAAAGCAGGAGACCTTGAGTCTCTTAGAATCGAAAAGACCGGAAAGAATTACTCAGTGAGGCTCGGAAAATTCAATGATCAGCAGGAAGCTGCGCATCTTCTTGAAACTATTAAACCGCGTTTCCCCGCTGCCATGACTGTGAAGACCTGCATTAAAGATAACAGGATTGTAACGATGTATGCTGCGCAGTCAGAATCTGGACAGGCACAAGGAGAGAGCACGAGAGAAGAAATCAGGCAGGTTCATACTGAAGAAAGAGCGCCAGTATCTGCATTTTCTGGTAACCCTGACAGCAGAGGAGAGGGTGCAGGGCATAATTCAGGAAATGGCGGGGATCCCGTTAAAAAAGATGACGAGCCATTAACAATTAAGGAATGCAAGGATGTTGTTGTGAGAAATCCGAAAATGGCTGAGGCCTATAACGCTCTGGGGATTGCTTACAGCAGGGCCGGAATTTATAAATATGCGATTAATGCCTATAAAGATGCCATTAAGATCAAACCGGACTATGCCGAGGCGTACTGTAATCTTGGCATTGCCTGTAACAAGCTCGGTATGCTGAAGGATGCTGTCAAATCTCATAAAAAGGCCATTAAAATTAAGCCTGACTATGCTGAAGCCCATTATAATATCGGGATAGCCTACATCTGGTCGGAAATGTATGATGAGGCAATAAAATCGAGTAAACTGGCTATTCAGTTAAAGCCGGACTTTGCTGACGCCTTTAACAGCCTCGGAATTGCCTGCAGTAAATCAGGTATGTATAAAAACGCCATAGAAGCTCATAAGCAGGCAGTTAATATAAAACCGGATTTTGCAGATGCCTATAATAACCTTGGAATCGCCTGCAGCAATTCAGGTATATATAAAGACGCCATTGAATCATATACGCAGGCGATTAAAATAAAACCGGATTATGCTGAAGCGCACAACAACCTCGGGATTGCCTATAGCAAGTCCGGGATGTTTCAAGAGGCTATTGAATCCTATAAACGGGCTGTGGAAATAAAGCCAAACTATGCCGAAGCCCACAATAATCTCGGGATTGCCTACAGTCAGGAAGATCTGATGGATAACGCGATCGAAGCCTATAAAAGGGCAATTAAAATAAAGCCCAACTATAATGAGGCACGGCTTCATCTTGAGAATGCCTACAGCAAGTCCGGGATATAAAGACCCTCTCATCTCCTTCCGCTATTTTCAGAACTGTACTCTGTTACCTTGATCTTATCAGAAAAGATTCTGGCTTTTATTATGCAGGATTGGAATGAGGAGTTCCGTGTGTACAGAAACAGTGGAATAAAAAAACGAGGATGCTGACATGTTTAGGGGACATGGCTGAAGTTAAAAGGCAGGCTTTTACATCAGTATCAGCATCCTCGTACAGCATTATAACAGAATAATCTTTTCAATTGCAATTCAAGAAATTATCTTATATTAAGGATGGTTACAGCTGAAATAGTCCGGGGCATCCCGTAACTGGCGGTGTTACACCAGAGGAATGGCCGTTCTCTCACGGGCTTTTCAGCGGAACCATCAAAACAGTTTCCCGGGCAGCTTCTTAAGCATATCTTCCAGGGGATTTACCGCCTTTTCAGTGCTGCCTTCCTTTTCCTGGACCTCACCAGGCGGGACTTCTGTGGTATCTTTTTTGAACATCTTGTCGATGAGTTTGTTAACCTTTTTCTCAATTACCTGTTTGCCGACCCTTGAGATGTCTGCCTCATAAGCGGGGTTGGTAAACGTTCCCTTAATCAGGACGGGTATAGTTCCCCATTCGCCTTCATCCTTTAAGTATTTGCCGACCTTTGAGGTAACAGCCTTGCCGGTAAGATGGGGAGAGAGCTTCAGGTCAAAGGCAAGGTCAAGGGTTTCGTCAAGCCCGATATTACCTTTGGGATCCATCGCAATATCTTTTGATTTAAAAACACTGTCAAGCCTGGCCATTCCATTTCTTATTTTTACCGCACCTTCAGCTTTCGTAAACTCTATCGTTTCAAGCTCTTTCAGATTAATAAAAAGTGAGAGCCCCTTTGCTATCTCAGCGTCGGATATCTTGCCATCCCTGATATTGAAATCTCCATCTGCAGACAGGTTTCTTCTGATAGCTGCCGGCAGTGTCCCCCTGCCATCCAGTTTAAGGTTTGAGGTAATCGTGCCAAATACCTTGCCCGCTGCTGCCGGGACAAAAGAATTCACCAGTTCAGCGGTATTCAGGGAGTCGATAGTGGCCGCAAGGTTATAGGCATAGCCGGGGGTTGAGAAGTCTACCAGGCTATTTAAAGCAAATTTTCCTTTTCCGGCGTTGGCCGTCATTGTTGATATCGTCAGCTTATTATCCTTGAAAAGATAGTTCATATAAAAATCGGTCATGTGCATGTTTTTATATATTGCGGAGTCGATTTTCACCTCTCCCTTTGCCCTCAGTTTCAGATTTAATGGCTCCGGCTCTTTCGCTTCAGCGGGCTTCTTGGACGCGGATTGAGAAGACGGCTTTTTTGATGCTTCAGGGATGAACTCATCTAGTATCAGTCTCTTTGAATACGCGTTCAGGTTGATATCCTGATTCTTGAATAAATTATTGACAGTACCGGTGATATTGGCTGAATTATTCCCGGACGAACCGGTCAGGTTTATCTGAGCCTTCTGGCCTGTTATCTCTATTTTTCCGTCAATCAGAGCGTTGATATTGTTATATTTAATACCGAGCTTTTCCATTGAAATGTTGCCATTTGCATTTAATTCATCCGGTTTTTTCACCAGGCCTTTTACCTTAAGGTCTGCAGCGAGGTGGCCTGTCAGGTTTAACCCCTCCACCTTAAGAAACGGGGCAAGGAGGGACTGGAGTTTCGCTGTCTCAGCCTTTGGCAACGACAGCGCGATGTTTAATGCGGGGGACGTGCGGACATTGTTGATATCTCCTTTTAATGAAAGAGGAACATTATCAAGAACAAGATTTTCCGTGTCTATCTGCAGGTTACCGGAATTAAGGGCCAGTTTGAGGTTGCCTTTGAGATGTGAGTCGATCTCCTTGTGTGCAACGCCTACATTATCAAATGACAGCGCGCTGTTGATTATCAGGTCATCAAGATTATTTACTTTGCCTTTGAGCTTTACATTTCCATCAAGGGCGCCAGACAGGTTTATCTCTTTCATATCAACAAAGAGGGCAGCGAGTTCCTGAATCTCGGCTGTCTTAACCTTAGGAATCTTGACAGTAATATCAACTTCCGGAGAGGTCTTAAGTTTGCTGACGGATCCTTGTACGGAGGCAGTTATTGCCTGAACTGTTATGTCCGCCCTGTCGATAAGAACATCATAGGAATTTGTGTCCAGATGAACAGCATAATTGAGGGTGGAAGACAGGTCTCTGAGATGTTTTTCTGATGGTTTTCTCAGGACTATTTCGTCCAGTTTAATATTTACACTGCCCTCGGTGAAGAGTGTAAAACTGTCAGAACTTTTCATGCTGATATCTATATCTGCTGAACCCCTGACATCCGGGTTTTCTTTCATTAAGTCGCTCATTGACAGCTGAGCATTACTAATCAATATCCTGCTCACCAGCAATGAGATGGGCATGCTCTGATCCGATTGCTTTTTGGTTCCTTCAGGTTGTTTCAGGGAAGCATCTTTTTTCAGGATATCATCGAAATTATATTTGCCGTCTTTACCGCGCTCCACCCTTACTGACGGGGACACAACGTTCAATTTATCAATGATCACCTTTCTTGAAAGCAAAGGAAGTAACTGAAATTTAAGGACAAAATTTTCACATTTGATAAAGTCGGTCTTCTGGTCAGGTTCCTTGATTGTGAAGTCCTTCAGCCCGATGCCCTTGAAAATATTGATATCAATTTCCCCGATACTTATCTTTCTGTTTAATGTCTGTTCAGCGATCGGGATTACGTATTCCTTAACCTTGTCCGGAGTTACATATACCTTTATGAACACCGTAAGCGCGATTCCTGCAACCAGCACAAGGGACAGGGCAATAATAATTAGCTTTTTCATGTTACCTCCTCTGATACAGATTAAAATGTACCATTAAGTACGGTCAGATGCAAGTAATTTTTCTCTATCGGCCTTACCCCAAAAAGCGGTTAGCGTATCTAAAGAACAGAGCTCAGGCGGATTTTCATATGGTGGAAAATAAAAAACCCCCGTGCCGCAATCGGCACGGGGGCTTTGAAATGGTTGCTACTTATAGTATTTATCGGAACTTTCGACTTTCAGAGTTTTTGACGAAGTCTTGATAGTCTCCCAGTGGTCTGGTTCGCTTTCGAACAGGAAAGCTGCCTCAATGGTTACTGTCTCAACATCTTTGCCGAGCAGCACTACATTTACTTTATGATCGGGCTTGTCAGGTTCGAGTCCGAGGTTTACGCTTACTGTAGCCGTAATGTCCCACAGTTTGAGAGCGACATCCTTGTTTCCATCGAACCACAGATTCCAGTTCTGATACTTTCTTCTTTCAGTGTGAATAACATTACCGTTCTGATCTTTTGCGGTCACTTCCAGTGCCGCCTGAGGTATGTATACTCAACCGTTCGGTATGCCGTGGCCTGAGGTGGTCGACAGAACAACATCCAGGCAGAGTGCCGGTGTCAGCTCGTTCTTATAGTTATTAATGAAATGAGATACTTCCGCATCTATTTTAATGTCCATTGAGTTTGCAAAAAAAGTCTTGTCATGGACCCCGGGGAAACGGTGTGATGCCATTTCGATTTCCGGATCTATCGGCATGTGACAGTCCTGACATCTCTTATCGCCGCCCAGATTGGTTTTGTAGTTTTCCAGATAACTTGTATAGAGAGTGCGGCATTGCCAGAAGGGCACGCTGTCAGGGCATCCGTGATGACACCTGGCGCAGTACTTGGATTTCTTCAGGAACTCTGACTTGAGGGTCTGGTTAATGCCCTTTACATTTTCTCTATGGTTACTCTGGTCAACTTCTCCCGACGGTCCATAGATAGCATCTGCATGAGGTTTATTGGCCCAGTATCCGTCCTGTAATGCGAACATGTTATGGCATCCATAGCAGCCAAGGTTCAGTTTTGAAAGCTCCTTTTTCGCAGCTTCCCTTTTGCCTTTGTCCGGGTTATCAACGGATTCAATGATCTTATCAGTGATCTCCGCGACAAGCTCATCAGTAGCGTGTTTTATTCGGGGCTCGTGGCACCAGAGACAGTGGCTCTTGATGGACATCTTGGTCAGCTTCGATCCATCCCAGTCCGGTTTTGTTTCTTTTTCCAGTCCCTGTTTGATAAAGGTCCGCCATGTCTGCAGAACCCTCTCTGTGCTGAAAGCGTGGGATTTTCCTGATTGCTTCCACTGTTCATAAATTTCTTCATGACATTCACCGCACTGTTCCGAATTATACAGAGCCGCCATTTCGTCAATAGTAGAAACCAGTGGCACATTGTCAGGCACTGTCGGGCCATGTGCGCGGGTCATTGATCCTGTAGCATGGGCTGACAGTGGCACAAGAACGAGTGAGATGAACATGCATGTTGTCAACAAAAATCTCATACAATCCTCCTTTTAATTTTTTTATTTGATACCTGCGGAATATATATGTCTCTTGAGGAAACTATGTTAGCAGGTGGAATTGTTATAGAATTATAAAAGTTACACATTATATCGCAATAAAAGGGGTATCTGCAAGGCAATATTCGTAATACTGAAATTAGTATAGTTTATCAATGCAGGAGCAGATATCAGATCTTTACCAAACTCTTTTAACACAGGTAACCTGAAAAGCTCATGACAGCAAAGGAAAACATTGCAGCCACATCAATATATCTGTTACATTTAAGTACTCAAAAAGAAACAGGATATCATAACTCTCTTTGAATCAATTGGAATTAATAACATATATATCAATAAATATATTCCTCTTTTCTTCCTGGTACGTTCTGCTGTTCAACGTGAGAGACAACCTTTCCTTCGTTGACCGGTTGATCGGGACATTTATATGCGGCTTGACTCAGATCATAGCAACTCAAATGATGCTCGGGGTAGTATTCAGGTGGCTTTATCCTGCACCGCTCTTCATTCTTAACCTGTTATTATCAGCAGGAGTTATGTTCATTGCTTTCCGGTTCGGGAACAACAAAGGTATGTTCACGGAAATTCGGAATGCATTTGTCAGAATTTCAGGAATAATCATCAAAGACAAGGCACTGCTCTGTATATTTTGCATGTTCGTTCTCTTATTCTGCTGGCTTGTCCTTACGGGTTACCTTTTTCCCTCCTATTCATGGGATGCCCTCTATTATCATCTCCCCATGGTCGGCCAGATTATGCAAAGCGGTGCTATCCAGGAACATTCCAACCCCTCATTTATTCAGCAGTATATGAATATCTTCTCAAAAAATATTAACCTTTTTTTCCTCTGGAATATCATATTTCTTAAAAGCGACAGAATAGTGGACCTGAGCCAGCTCTTTTTTGTCATCGCGGGAGTCCTTTCGATCTATAGCATGGCAATTAAGATGAAAATACGGGAACAATACGCGCTGTACTGTTGTCTTCTTTTTTTCTTTACCCCTGTTCTTGTTCTGCAGGCAACAACAAATTATGTTGATGCTGCAGTCTCTATGCTTTTCCTTATCGCGGTTAACTTTCTGATATTTGACGAGCAAGGAAATAATACGGGAAAAAGCAGGGAATCGTTCCTGTTCGATGAGGGGAGAATATCAGTTTTGTTGTCCGGGCTGGCAGGGGGGATATTGCTTGGGTCAAAGCCGACAGGGCCGTTTTATATTGTTGTTCTGTTCCTGGCGGTCTTTATCAGGGAAATGATGCAGCAGCGCGGACAATTTAGCTCTGCCTCCCCCGGTAAGGGCAATCTGATGATAAAGGGACTGCAGACGTATTTCTTTTGCTTTGTTCTGCCTGTTGTTCTCGGGGGAGGTTACTGGTATTTGAGGAACTGGATAGTTTACGGAAACCCGGTATATTACGTGGATGTGTCTATATTTAATGTTTCGATTTTTAAGGGCTTAGAAAAAAACTGGGTTGAGGCTGCTCCTCAAGCTATCGAGAACTTGAATTATGCAACAAGGCTTGTTCATGTATGGCTTGAGCGGGTCGGATATTACATGTATGACTCAAAGTTTAGCGGGTTTGGCCCTTTATGGTTTATTCTTTTTTTGCCAAGCATTCTATTTTCAGTGATCTATGGTGTTGCAAAAAAGAAAAATAATTTACTGTTTGTAATATTCGTGTTTCTTGTAGCTTTTGCCCTGTATCCACGAAACTGGATAACGAGGTACGTTATTTTTATTGTCGGTATGGGGGCTCTCTCGTTCGGAATTGTACTGGAGTACTTTCATGAAAGAGAAAAGGGACTTAAATGTATTGCCCTGCTCCTGGCCGGATATGCCTTTATGACAGCCAACTCCCCCTGCGTAATGCCCGGAAAAGTAAAGGAATTTATCTCTCTGCCTGCTGACGAGCGAACGCTGGCGAATCATAAGCCATTTAATATCGATATCAAGGTCCGCCGGGAGTACGGGTACTGGATATGGATAAAGAACAATGTACTGAAAGGCGACACACTGGCATACACTTTTGAGACCTTTAAAATAGAGGCATTAAAGCCGGTCTTTACCGCCCCCCTCTGGAACAGTGAATTTTCAAACAAGGTCGTCTACCTGAAAAATGAAACATACAGTGAATGGGTGAAGGCACTGACTATGGCTCAGGCTTCATATATTTTAATCAGAACAGGTTCCGCTGAAGATGTCTGGGTCGAAAAAGAAAGAAAAATTTATTACTCTCTGAGCTGGATGGGCGGCCTGGTAGAAAAGTATAAAATTTTATATGCAGATGAACACTACAAAATAGTGCAGTTTAACAAAGGATAGCAGATGACTGATAAAGGCAAAAAAGAGTTGTTCTTCTCTCTATACATACTCAGTGTGCTGATATTGGCTCTTATCTACTTCACCGTACCTGAGAGGAAGGAGTTTCTGGAGTTTCAGTCCAGGTGGTGGAAAGAGTTCTGGTCGGTTCTTGTGTCATTATTTGATTAAACAGATGGCTGAATTTGTGGCATGCGGTATGACATGCTGTGCAAGTATAGTATTTTTAAATAAATTGATTAGCTGATTGACTTTAAAAGACCGGTTGTTTGATAATCAGGCTTTATTATTTTGAATTAGGGATGCAGATATGAAATCTCAAAAAGCATTATTCATTGTTCCTCCAACAGGCCTGTTTTACCGGGATGACCGCTGTCAGGTTTCCTTAAAGGGCGTGTCAAACGCTCCCCGGCCTCCTCTGGATCTGGCCTATATGTCAGCAGTCCTCGAGGAAAAGGGTGTTGAGTGCAGAATGCGGGACTATCCCGTTGAAAACGGAACATGGCAGGATGTTAAAGCGGATATTGCCGGTTTCGCGCCCTCAATGCTTATCATTTATACAACGATCACATCTGTGAAGGAAGACCTGCGTGCCTGCAAGATTGCCAAAGACATTGATGCCGGAATTATCACGATTGCAAAGGGCGGTGACACGACAATCCGTCCGAATGAACGCCTTGAGCTTTGTGAGCAGCTCGATATTGCGATAGTCGGTGAACCAGAGATGACACTTCTTGAAATAGCAGAGGGCAGGGACCTGAAAGATATCGATGGTATCTGTTACCGGGATAATGGGGAAATAATGAACACCCCCAAGAGGCAGTTTCTCGAAGACATTGACAGTTTGCCATTCCCTTCACGGCACCTTCTGGACCAAAGCAAATACCTCAGGCCTGACACCGGTGAAGTACAGACTACAATTCAGTCAAGCCGGGGCTGCCCGTCCAAGTGCATCTATTGTCTCAGCAGGGTTGTTGCGGGTCCTGATTTGAGGCTCCGTTCTCCCAGAAACGTGGTGGATGAGCTTGAACACTGCGTGAAAGAGCACAACATTAGAAATTTTTTCTTCAGGGCGGACACATTTACCTGGGACAAGGAGTGGGTCCTGACCGTGTGCGCTGAAATCATGAGAAGGAACCTTGATATCCAGTGGGTGGCAAACAGCAGAGCGGACACGATTGATAATGACAGGCTTGTCTGGATGAAGAAAGCGGGATGCTGGCTGGTATCTTTTGGCGTAGAAAGCGGTAACCAGGAAATTCTTGACCTGACCAAGAAGGGGATTACCCTTGAACAGTCAAGAGAGGCCCTGAGGCTGGCGAAAAGAAACGGGTTGAAGACCTTTACGACATATCTTATCGGGATGCCCTGGGACACGAAAGAAACAATTATGCAGACGTTTGATTTTGCCAGGGAAATAGACAGTGATTTCTTTGAGGTCATCCTGCCATATCCTTTTCCCGGGACAACATACTATGAAATAGCAAAGCGGGACAACCTGATACTGGACGGTGTGTATGATACAATGTATGACCATTTCAGATCTTTTGTCAAAACCTACCATCTTTCAGCAGATGAACTGACTGACCTGAAAAAGAAATCCTTCTGGTACTTATACGCACGGCCCAAATATGTGAAGAAAATAATTGCTCAATGCGATTCCCCGCGGGCATTTATGAATTATCTCTCCTTCGGCGTAAACAAGATGAAGGCCCATTTCGCCTCTTCCCAATAGCTGTACTGAACCGCAGGTTTTCCGGGCTGACCTCTCATGATTAAAAACCATATTCCGCGAAACTGTTTGCACGGAGCTTTTTTATTGTATAATGAGAAAAGGAGTGAAATATGAAAACAAAAATTACATTGCTCTGTGGAATGGCCATTGCGTTTATCGTCTCTTCGTGTGCTTCCCAGCGCCCGGTATTATATCCCGATGCGTATTTAATGGATGTCGGGGAGGAAACAGCACAGCAGGATGTTGATGCCTGTATTCGTCTTGCCTATGACCATGGCGCCGCGGAACAGCAGGGCGGAAAGGTTGCCAGGGACACAGCGGAAAGCGCTGTTGTCGGTGGCGCAACAGGGGCTGTTGTGGGTGCCGTAATCGGCAGTGGAAGCAAAGGTGCGGCTGCAGGAGCGGCAGGAGGCGGTGTAGCAACTCTCACACGCGGCCTTTTCCGTTCACGAGAGGCAGACCCCCTTTTCAGAAGTTTTGTAGATCGCTGTTTACGTGAACGAGGATACACACCCATCGGCTGGCGTTAAATGGCGGAGTTCAGGGAGATAAACTCATGAGACAGCGCCGCCCATTTCGTGTCGGGAAAAAGAGTTCCTCGGAAAAGAGTGATGCACGGACTGTTGAAGAGATTGTAAAAGACCTCAAACCGCGGGACCATTTCAATGATTACAGGAAACAGTCTTTAAAGCTACATGGCCTTGTCTGTGCGAAGTGTGGACGGGAGTTTGATCTTGCTGATCAGCACCTCCTGACTGTTCACCACAGGGACGGCAACCATATGAACAACCCTCCGGACGGTTCAAACTGGGAAAATCTCTGTGTCTATTGCCATGATGATGAACACAGCAGAGGCCTCCTTGGAGACTATATCAATAAAGGACCGGGTAAATAACGTGGTTTTGCTCAATTCAGCGGAATGAACTGAACATATTGATCAATCTGTGCCGCAGTATTGCGGATATGAAGCTGCGTTCTGTTTCTCATCCTTGAAAATATAACCGAGCGAGGTTAATATAATGAGAATTCACCCGGAAAAAAGAGGGAAGAGGAGATAGCATACTGAAACATGTACCTTTTTTTTGACACTGAAACAACCGGTCTGCCGAAAAACTGGAAGGCTCCGCTCACAGATCTCGCTAATTGGCCCCGTTTGGTCCAGATTGCCTGGCTGCAGTATGACAGCACGGGCACGAGGATTGTGGAGAGAGACTATATCATTAAACCTCAGGGGTTTACCATTCCCCCTGATGCCTCCCGGATTCACGGAATAACCACTGAGAGGGCCATTGAAGAAGGTGTTGCATTGAGAGATGTTCTTGAAGAATTTTCAGGGCTTATAGATCAATCAAACGTGCTGGTAGCACATAATATAAGCTTTGATGAAAAAATTGTCGGCGCTGAATTTCTCCGGGAAAATATGGAAAACAGACTGCTTCAGGCCGACAAAATCTGTACAATGGATGTGTCGACTGACTATTGCAAGCTGCCGGGAAAATATGGGTATAAATGGCCGAAGCTGTCTGAACTTCATTTTAAACTCTTTAATGCTGACTTTGAAGAGGCCCATAATGCGAGTGTTGACATTGATGCCTGCGCAAAGTGTTTCTGGGAATTGAAAGACAGGGGAATTATCCAGACAGGCATGTAGGGTGGCGTTCCTTAACAGCGGGCCCTCATTATGAAAAATAACTGTGCTTCGAAAAAGAGCGGGGGGTTACGCAAAAAAAGATCCGCCCGTAAAGTCCTGTCCATTTCCGAGTTTCACCGTGTTGTGAAAAAAAAGGGGCTATCTCCTGAAACTGCCTCTCATTTCCAGAATATTATTTACCAGTATTACGAGACAAACGCCCGGGACAGTCTCCCCTGGCGCCACACAAAAGACCCCTACCATATCCTTATCTCGGAAGTAATGCTCCAGCAAACACAGGTAGAAAGAGTGCTTCAGAAGTACCAGGAGTTTATCGCTGCCTTTCCTGATATCCATTCCCTTGCTGCAGCGCCGCTGAGAAAAATACTTTCTCTCTGGCAGGGGATGGGATATAACCGGCGGGCAATGGCACTGAAAAGGACAGCTGAAATTGTTGTGAATCAATGCAAGGATGGCAGGCTTCCATCGGATGTTGATGCACTTATGGAGTTGCCCGGTGTCGGCAGGGCAACCGCATCAGCTGTTGCGGCCTTTGGATTTCAATGCCCCGTTGTGTTTATTGAAACAAATATACGGAGAGTCTTTATACATTTCTTTTTTCACGAACGGCAGAATATCAGGGACAGTGAAATTTTGCCCTTAATCGAAAAAACTTTGGACAGGGATGACCCCCGCTCCTGGTATTATGCTTTAATGGATTATGGGTCCATGCTGAAAAAAACAGAATCCAATCCCAATCGGAGAAGTGCCCATTATTCCAGGCAGTCGAGCTTTCACGGTTCAAACAGGCAGGTTCGCGGATTGATTTTAAAACTGCTCATCGAACAACCGGATATCTCCGGAACTTCCATCGTAAGCTGCCTGGATGCTGAACCGCACAAGGTTAAAGCTATGCTTCAGGAGCTGGAAAAAGAGGGGTTTTTAAAAAAAAACCAAAAGGGCTACAGAATCACCTGAGTGATCATCAGAGTTCCCAGACGCCTGGATGCGGGCTGCGCAGGCATCTTTATCAAAAGGGCAACCTGATCAATCTGGCAGGGAGATTATTGACATGAAGATAAATCTGCTTTATCGTATAACCAGCCCGGTTGTTTGACTAGAGGCCTGTCTGTGGTTTATAAAAACATCGTGAAACAGATAGTTCCGGGACGGTTATTATTACAGAACAGAGTCAGAGGAGAGATATGAATATGAAAAAAGCAGTCTGTTTGATCATCGGTATTTTTGTTTTCATCAGCTACAGTTTCCCGGCCCATGCTGATGAAATAATTCTGGATAATGGTGACAGGATCAGCGGAACCGTAATCAACGCAAATGAAGTCCGCCTTACAATTGAGACCGGATATTCGGATCCTGTGAGCATTCAGCGAAGTAAAATAAAAAGGTTAAATACTGTTAACCCGGTTTCTGTGCATCTTTTAAGTGGTGAAATCCTCAAGGGCAGACTGAGTACGGATGCGGGCGGAAGTATTATTGTACAGTCAAGTGCTGACAGGGCTGATACAGCTGTTGCGTGGGAGAATGTATCGGCACTGAACCCTCCAGCGATCGAGCCGGTAAAGTGGAAGGGGAGTATTGCAGCGGGAGCCAACCTGCAGTCAGGAAATACTTCGCGTACAGCGGGATCGCTGAGCGCTGATGGTACACGCAAAACAGATCAGGACAGGTACAATCTGCGTTTCCAGTTTAACTATGCTGAGGAGGATGGTGAAAAGACTGTCAGGAACACATACGGGGCTTTGAAATATGATTATTTTTTAACGGAAAAACTGTACAGTTATTTGAGTATTGAGCTTCTGTCGGATGAATTCAAAGACCTCAACCTGCGTACAATAGTCGGGCCGGGCATCGGTTACCAGTACTGGGATGATTCTGTGAAGTTCCTTAATTTTGAGGCAGGGCTGGCCTATTTCTCAGAGGACCTTGATGAGGGAGTTGACGACCAGTGGCTGTCATGCAGATTTGCAAGTACCTTTAAATGGAACATTACGGATTCAGTCTCTTTTTCGGATTATTTCGCGATCTACCCGAACTGCGAGGACTTTGATAAATACCAGATACGTAATGAAGCAGGTCTGAATGTTGCGCTGGCATCGGACTGGTCCTTGAAACTGACGAATATTATTGAACACGACAGCAAACCTCCCGTTACTGTGGAGAAGACTGATGTCTACTGGGTACTGGGCCTGCAGTATTCATTTTATTAACAAAGACGAAAGGCGGTATTTCCTGTGTTGGTTATAAGGTGTCTGGCCAGCCGGAGCAGCATCAGGAAATCTTAATGCTAAAAAGAAAGTGCAGATTATGAAAGAAAAAGAGTTCCCCTGGGGGAAACTCCTGAGCCATGCCATTGAAAAGGCCAGGAGAGAAGAAAAGCTTATCTTTGCTTATTTTTACCGAAGGAGCTGAGAAGCCTGCAGGAGAATGGAAACAGGTACGTTTCCTAACGTTGAACTGCAGGAATATATTGAAAACCACTTTGTGCCCGTGAAATACATATCAGGTCCTGATGCCGATCAATTTTCCCGGTTCGCAGTCTCAGCAGAGCCCGCATTTATTGTGCTGGACAGCGAAGGAAATGAAGTGTATCGAAAGATAGGTTTCTTTGAAGCTGATCTGCTGATCAGTCAGCTTGAGAAAGCCCGAAAAAAGGCCGCCCACAGGGCCGGCAGTAATCTATAGGTGCTAAATAAACCCTGTGTCGCATTATTTTGGCTAGAATTGCTATTATGTAAAGAAAAGTGAAGGAGGTGGAGGGTGAAATTTGTTAAATCATTATTGATCAGTATTGCATTGCTGTCCATTCTGATTGGATGTACGGCAAAAGAATCCGGTGTTATGATGCAAAAGACAGGACTCACCACAATTAATGACTCAGTCCGTATTAAGCCCGGTGGTTCACATGAAGAGTGCCTAGAACTTAAGGTGGGGCAGGCTTTTGACTATAGCTTTGATGCATCGAGCTTTGTCAACTTTAATGTCCATTACCACGGCGATGATGAAGTTCACTACCCTGTAAACGATAAAGGGGTTATGATGGGTAAAGGAATAGTAGATCCGAGAACGCATGACTTCTATGAAAAGGACAACGAGTTCTACTGTTTGATGTGGGACAACCTCAATGATGAGACTATAGAGGTATCATTCAGCTGTGTACTTCGAGACAAGTAAGGTGGACAGTCAGACTTCAACTATCAATCATTAATCAGCAAGCCCCGTAGTCCTGAATAATCTGTTCAAGATGAACATTTCTCAATTTCCTCAATTTACTGAAATATCAATGTCGTTGAAAGATGAGATCAACGGTTATCTATCTGTTTCTCCCCTTGAAGCCTCGGAGTATACCTTTACAAACATCATTTCCTTTAAAGATAAATACCATTTTCAGGTATCCTTACTTGAAGATACCCTGATAATCCTTACAGGCAGTGAGCCGGTGTCTGCCTACTGTCCTGTAGGAGAATCAGAAAGCATGAATACCATTATTGGCCGGGTATTTGATTATCTGGAGGCTCAAGGCGAAGCAGCTGTCATGGAAAGGGTCCCGGAGAGTTTTGTAAATAAATATCTTAAAAACAGCGGGGAATACACTGTCATTGAAGACAGGGATTCATTTGATTATGTCTATAATGTAAAAGAACTGGTAGAACTCAGAGGCAGAAAGTTTCATGACAAAAAAAACAAGGTAAACAAGTTCAGAAATGAGCATGCCTATCAATATCATTCTCTCACTCCTGAATTAATACCTGAGTGCATTGAGTTCGAAGATTACTGGTGTGATCTGAAGGATTGTGAAAAATTTGACGGGTTGCTGAAAGAACGGTCAGCTATCATAACCATGCTTGGCAATTTCAAGGACCTGAATATCAAAGGAGGAGTTATAAAAATTGATAATAGGATTCAAGCCTTGACTATTGGTGAAAAATATCTTCACGATACCCTGGTAGTGCATGTTGAGAAAGCGGTCCCCCATGTCCCGGGGCTTTACCAGGTGATCAACCAGGAATTCCTCTCCCATGAAGCCGCGGACTGCCTGTTCGTGAACCGGGAGCAGGACCTCGGACTTGAAGGTCTGAGGCGGGCCAAGGTCTCTTATCAGCCTGTAACATTTATTAAGAAATACAAAGTGACTCGGCGTTCAGGGGAGAACCGATGAAATCTGAAGTTTATTTCAGCAAGCTATCACAGGGACAGAGTAGATCATCGTGCTTTGAGAAACTCCTGGAAAACCTGCACAGGCATTTTCAGCAGATAGATAAAGGCTCTCTGGTGGGAATCAAGATGACTGTAGGAGATGAACAGAGCACAGGTTATATCAAACCTGAACTTGTCAGGCTGCTGGTAGAGAAAGTCAGGGAAATGGGAGGCAAGCCCTTTGTCTTTGACACAAATGTCATATACAGCGGGCACCGGCAGAATGCTGTTGACCACCTCAATCTTGCATATCGCAAAGGGTTTACTCCTGACACTCTTGGCTGCCCCTATATAATTGCTGATGGTATTTTTGGCACGGACTCTCTGAACCTTAAAGTGGACTTTAATCACATTAAAGAAATTAAAATACCCTCGATGATCAAGGTGCTGGAGAACCTTATTGTGCTGACTCATATTACGGGTCATATGATGTCCGGCTTTGCAGGTTCAATTAAGAATGTGGCTATGGGAATGGCTACGCGCGCGGGGAAACAGATTCAGCATTCTTCTCTGAAACCGGTTATTGATGTTGATAAATGTACTGCCTGCCGCTCCTGTATGGAAATATGTCCTGCCGCGGCTATCTCTGAAGCCAGCGGAACAGCATATGTGAATACAAACCGCTGTGTTGGCTGCTGCGAGTGCATATCTGCCTGCCAGCTCAATGCGGTCAATATTAGCTGGCATGAGGACGCTGTTATATTTATCGAGCGAATGACAGAATATGCAGCAGGTATTCTCGTTCAGATAAAAAACAGGATCTATATCAATTTCGCGACTGACATAACCAGGGAATGTGACTGCATTGCAGGCGATGATCACAGGATCGTTGAGGATGCCGGTATCCTTGCATCAGATGACATTCTTGCTGTTGACCGGGCAAGTTATGATCTGCTCAAGGGCGACAGGGACATTTTCTCGCGAGGCGGAAAAATAACTGTGCATACTCATCAGTTTCAATATGCCCAGGATATAAAACTGGGGAAACTGGATTATCAGTTGAAGGATCTGCCTGAATAATGTTCTGAATTAATTCTTCAAAAATACAAATTCGACCCGCCTGTTTCTTCCCCGCCCGTCAGGCGTATCATTTGATGTGAGGGGGCGGGTGTCGCCGAATCCGGCAATGTGCATCCTTTTAATATCAATTTTTTCATATTTCTGTAAATACAGGAGTGAAGAATACGCACGAGCTGTTGAAAGCTCCCAGTTGCTTGAAAACCTGCTGTTGCTGATCGGAATATTGTCAGTATGGCCCTCGACCGCCATTTCCCTGGGGAACTTTCTCAGAATAGAAGCTATTTTAACCAGGAGCGGTTGGGCACCTGTCTTCAGCTCTGATGTGCCGGGATTGAAGAACATCTTGCCGCGGACCCTCAGGATCACTCCCCGTTTTGTCTTTTTGACCTCAACTTCCTCGTCAAGGGCATACTCTTCTACTATGGCCTCGAGTTCCTCAGATATGAGTTCATCATTTTCATCTTGTGCTCCTCTTTCAGCTGTTGGCGGTGGGCAGGACTGATTTTGAGAGAATGATATCGGTGTTGAAGAGCCTTCAAAATGGCCGATACTTCCCTTGGTGACCCCCAGTGATGAACTAATTGATCCCATAGCATCCCGGAACTTTATGATGTCCATTTCGGCAAATGAAAGGAGCAGCACAAAGAACGTAAGGAGCAGGCTCATGAGGTCCGCAAATGTTGCCATCCATGCCGGGGACCCTCCCTGATCTTCTGCTTCTTCTTGTTTAGCCATGGCTACTTCTTCTTTCTGGCTGCAGGGGAAAGAAAGGAGACCAGTTTGTCTTCAAGGACCATCTGGCTGGTCCCGCGTGCTATCCCGTCTATCCCGTTTATGATGATTTCCAGGAGGATCTCTTCGTCTTTTGTCCTGCTTTCCAGTTTTTCCGCTATCGGGTTAAATATCAGAAATGCAAGAACAGCCCCGTAAAATGTCGTGAGCAGGGCAATAGCCATGGCAGGGCCGATAGCTGCCGGATCACTGAGTGTCTGGAGCATCTGTACAAGACCGATCAGTGTTCCTATCATGCCCATTGCCGGAGCAGTGGCGCCCATAAATTTAAATACCTTATGTCCTGTTTTATGTCTGGTGATGAGTGACTCTATCTCGATCCTCAGTGTATTGATTATTTCCTGGGGATCAAAGCCGTCCACGGCCATGCCTACACCACGGGCAAGAAAATCATTATTGATTTTTTCATTTTCCAGAGCCAGGACACCTCGCTTCTTTGCCTTGTCCGCAAGAGAAGCAATCTGCTGGATAATTTTCTGCGGTGCCTCAGCTCTGTCCTGAAAGGCATTCATCGCTATTTTCACAGATCCGAGCACCACAGGGAGTTTTTGCATGATAAGGGTTGCCATAATGGTGCCGCCTATCACAATCAAGAGTCCCGGCATATTAAGAAAGGCAGATATTGGGCTGCCAAGTAGAATTGAGATCACTATAAGGGTAAATCCGCCAATGATCCCGATTATTGTTGCAATATCCAAAAGTTATAAACTCCTGTGTATGACTTTATGAGTGTTATTGGGAAACCTGAGCCAGTTTCACTCTGTTACCTGAAACTGCATACCTGGGCATTTGTTATGAAGCCTGCTAATAAAAACACTCATATGAATTGTTGTCTCTTATTACTATCGTAATTTCAGTTGAAAACTTTAGTTATTTATCTTTCTTTTTGCAGTAGGGCCAGTTAGTACTATGTCCTTAAGAAATAAAGAAAAATTAAATCCCTATATTCTGTTCATTCGGGCAGATGCCCCGGCAGAGACAGGAGAACGTGACGGACTCATGATGCACTTTCTTCGGCAGCAGAGGGATGAAATCTGGAAACGGGCAGATTTAGTTACAGTTACCCGCAGGGCATGAAAGCCCCTGGATTAAAGAAGGCATATTTTTCTGCCGATATGATTTATATATGCTATATTCATTGTCACATGCATGAGTGACATGTCTCACGATGGTGATGTGAGAAAACTATAAAGGGAGAATGCACGATATGGGAAATGATGTTGATAAGGAACTGTCAAAGAAATACTGCCCCCGTTTTGCCCAGATTGCCGTTAAGATGAAATACGTAACACCTGAACAGGTGCAGCTGGCCCTTGCAGAACAGCTCGATGACAACCTTGAAAACAGGTCTCACAGGCTCATCGGCCGCATTCTGTTAGACAAAGGATGGATGAAGCCTGAACATATAGAAATAGTGCTGAATGAACTGTTCAAACAGGACAGAGATTGTCAGTAGTTTCCACGGAACACGCTCTTTTACCATCCAGTCCATAACAATTTCACAGCAGAACCATTTCATTAAAATTCATGGCAGGCCCTGGCAGCCCTCAGGCGGTACTGTTCATTCAAAAGGCAATAGATATATTTGCGGCCCTTCTCTTAATAATTATCTGCCAGGACTTCGAAATATGATTGCGCGTGTTTGCATGCCGGACATTCATTCGGTGCTTCCGGGCCTTCATGGACATAACCGCAGTTTCTGCAGTGCCATGTTGTCTCTGAGGGCTTCTTGAATACTGAATGTTCTTTAAGGTTGGCTATCAGCTTTCTGTATCTTGATTCATGAAATTTTTCGACTTTGGCGATCTCTCTGAATGACCGGGAAACATCGGAAAAGCCTTCGTCCTCAGCTATCTTGGCAAAATCAGCATAGAGGGTTGTCCACTCCAGTTTTTCACCATCAGCAGCATGTTCCAGATTTTCCTGAGTGCTGCGGGTTATCCCTGCAGGATAGGACGCTGTAATCTCAAGATCGCCCCCCTCAAGGTGCTTAAAGAAAACTTTTGCATGTTCCTTTTCATTATCCGCTGTCTCAATAAAGAACGCTGCAATCTGTTCGTAACCTTCTTTTTTTGCAACACTGGCAAAATAGGTGTACCGGTTTCTGGCCTGAGACTCTCCCGCAAATGCTTTTAACAGATTCTGTTCAGACTGGCTTCCTTTGATAGATTTTGACACGTGTAACCTCCTTGCTTAACTGGCTGTAGATGAATAATTTATAGTGAATTCAGTGTTCTATCTTAACGAGTGGCCAGGACTTTTTCAAGATTCCAGGAGAAAATGTTGTTAAAGTTAGGCGTCTGTTGTATTTTAATATTCAAAAACCAAAAAGGAGCGGCATGTATGGCATCTAAAACAATAGTTTCATCAAAGAAGGCCCCGGACCCCAAAGGACCGTATTCCCAGGCAGTTCTTCACAATGGGCTGCTTTACATTTCAGGACAGATCCCGATTGATCCTGCAACCGGATCACTGGTACGGGCAACAATAGAGGAGGAGACAGAGGTTGTACTGAACAACATAAAGTCTATAGTGGAAGAGGCCGGCGCCTCTCTGGAGGATGTTATTAAAACCACCTGTTACCTGGGGGATATCACTGACATCGCCCGGTTTAATGACGTATATGAGAAGTTTTTCCCTGAAGATCCCCCTGCGCGAACTACATTTCAGGCTGGCAAACTGCCTCTGGATGTTCAGATTGAAATCGACGCTCTCGTTGCTGTACCGCAAAATGGGTAAACCTGGAAGCGATTTTCCTGAGACGAGATCCTATGAATAAACCGAGAATAGCAATTACCATGGGAGAGCCCGGCGGTATCGGCCCTGAAATTATTGTTAAGGCGCTCTGTTCTCCTGACCTGAGAAAGCTCTGCGCCCCTCTGGTTGTGGGCAACGCTGAGATTATGCGCAATGCGGTTAAACTGGTTGGACTGCCGCTCTCTGTGAAGCCTGTATCAGGAGTTGAGGAGTCTGTGGATGATCCCAACGTGGTGGAGGTCCTCGATGTTAGATCGCGGATACCGAAGCTTACAGGAAAACCAGGGAAAAGCGCCGGAGTTGCGGTGGTTAAATATATTAAAAAAGCTGTTGACCTTGCCCTGGGGAAAAAAGTCTCAGCTGTTGTAACAGCCCCGATATCAAAAGAATCTCTCAGCCTGGCCGGCTATTCATGGCCCGGACACACTGAACTTCTGGCGGAACTGACCCATAGCAGAAACTTTGCGATGATGTTTACCAGCGAAAGGCTGAACATTATTCTCTGCACTATCCATACTGCGCTCAAAAAAGTCCCCTCAAAAATTACCAAAGGAGTGGTCTACAGAACAATCTGCCATGCAGGGACAGCAATGGCGATGCTCGGTAATGATAACCCGAGAATTGCCGTTGCCGGGCTGAACCCCCATGGAGGAGAGTCCGGTATTATGGGAACGGAAGAAATGAACGCGATAATTCCGGCCGTGGAGCAGGCAAGGAAAGAGGGGAGAGATGTGTCAGGTCCATATCCCCCTGACGTTGTGTTTCACAGGGCACTAAATAACGAGTTTAACATTGTTGTATGCATGTATCATGACCAGGGTCTGATCCCGTTCAAGATGATAGCCTTTGAGACCGGAGTGAATGTGACAGTAGGCCTGCCGATCATACGAACATCTCCTGATCATGGAACAGCCTTTGATATCGCATGGAAGAATATGGCAAACCCCTCCAGCATGAAGGAGGCCATTAAATGTGCCGTTCGCATGAAATTATAAACATAATCTGGGTTGACTGATAAAACAGGAGGATAAATGGAGATTGTTCTTGCATCACGGAACAGAAAAAAGATTGAAGAGCTGGTGACTATCATAGAAGCAACAGGGTTAACAGGCAGTGATGAAGAAGTGAAGATTTTAACGCCTGACATGTTTGCAGAGTGCGCTGAGGTCGAGGAGGATGGAGACACCTTTGAAGCCAATGCCATAAAGAAAGCCAGATATGTTTCGGAATGTACCGGATTAAACGCGATTGCCGATGATTCAGGAATTGAAGTAGACGCTCTCGATGGCAGGCCAGGTGTTTATTCTGCCCGGTATGCGGGCAATGATGCCAATGACAGGAATAATCTGGAAAAACTGCTTGCAGAAATGAGCAATGTCCCTCCTGGCAGGAGGAATGCGCGGTTTGTGTGCTGTATAGCGCTTTCAACAAAAAAAGGCATCAGGACATTCTCAGGATTTGTTGAAGGAACAATAGCAATGGATCCGGCCGGTGATAACGGGTTTGGTTATGACCCAGTATTCATTCCAGAAGGGCATGAGAGGACATTTGCCCAGATGAGTGACAGGGGAAAAAACTCAATGAGTCACCGGGGAAGGGCCCTGCAGAAACTTCAGGACTGCCTGGCGGAAAATAAAGAGCTCTTAAAAGACTGATATGTTGTTGTCTCTGGGTATGGTAAAGACAGACTTGCCCCTCCTCGACTGTTGCTCAGCAGAAGTCAAATGCTTCTCTAATCTGTTAAGATATATAGTTTGTGCACGAAATAGAACAGGGAGGAACGGTTATGGAGATTGATGTAATCATTAACAGTAAGTCATTGAGTATTAATATTGACGACCCCTATAAATTTGATTTGCCGGAGGTGACGGAAAAGGTGCTGGGTTTTGGAAATCAACTTGGGCTGGACCTGAAACCTCTGGAAATGGACAAGCTTATTACTCGAATGATCAGAGGTGTTGCCGGATGCGAGGGCGGGTGCCCTTCAGACGCTCAACAGCTGGTAAGACAGGGCTTTGGACGTTTCGCGCTCTCTTATATAGAGGGGGGCATTCTTACGGCAACGCATACATTAGAAAACGGAACACCTCTTGAAGTGAAGATATTTCCGGATTTTGACTAAACCTGTTCTCCTGATTGTCCGGCCACGGATTAAAATGGTGCCTTATAGCGCAGTGCTAAATTAATGTTATAATATAACCCTTTAACAGGAAGTTATATGATAATAGGTGTCCCCAGAGAAATTAAAGAGCATGAATATCGGGTCGGGATGGTTCCTGCAGGTGTCAGGCAGCTTACCGGAGCAGGTCATACTGTACTGGTGGAAAATTCCGCAGGTATGGGAAGCGGATTTTCTGACGGGCAATACCGGGAAGCAGGGGCAGAGCTACGGCCGAAAAAGGAGTTGTTCAAGGCATCGGAACTTATCGTAAAAGTCAAAGAGCCTGTTCCAGCAGAGTATGAATTATTTCAGCGGGGACAGGCCTTGTTTACCTTTCTTCACCTCGCGTCAGCTCCGGAACTGGTCACCATGCTTCTGGAGAAAAAAATAACAGCTTTTGCCTATGAGACCCTTGAACTCAATAACGAGCTTCCATTGCTTAAACCGATGAGTGAGGTTGCCGGGAAGATGGCGCCTGTAGTTGCCGCATATTACCTGCAGAAGACAAACGGCGGGCAGGGGCTTTTGATGACCGGTGCTGAAGGGGTCCCGCCGGCAAAGGTCCTTATCCTGGGTGCCGGAACAGTTGGTGCAAGCGCATTACAGGTCGCCTTTGGGATAGGCGCTGATGTCACGGTAATAAGCCGGGGCAGCCAGAAACTGGAACGCATAGATAAGCTCTACAACGGCAACGTCAGGGTCTTTACCCTTTCGCAGGAACGGTTAGAGCAGGAAGTGATTAATACTGATGTTTTAATCGGCGCGGTTCTTGTAACCGGCGCAAAGGCCCCGAAACTCGTTTCCCGGGAGCTGGTTTCCCGGATGATCAAAGGATCGGTCATCGTGGATGTCTCAGTTGATCAGGGAGGGTGCGTGGAGACAACAAGACCTGCAACACATAATGATCCGGTTTATTCTGTAGATGGAGTAGTACATTACACGGTGGCGAACATGCCAGGGGCATATCCCAAAACATCTACCATGGCTCTTACTTCACAAACACTCAAGTATATACAGCTACTAGCCGAAAAAGGTATTAATGGCGCTTCAAAAACAGCGCCGCTTAAAAGTGCCATGAATACGAGTAATGGTGAAATAAAACACAGGGCTGTATCAGCATCACTGTGAAGCCGGTCTCAGTATCAAGAATATGCCCGGCTGATCAAGACGTGAAACGGCAAGGAGGATTTAGTTTGAAAACCAAAAATGTCATACGAACGAATGGATCGGTTCTTTTTCTCTGTTTGTTATTAATAACCGGGTCTGTTCATGCCGGTAATTTGATTCTTGACGGCCATGGCGGCTATGGCGTTATTAATTACAAGGAAGATACCTCTTCCGGCGTTAAAACAGAGGCGACATCAACGCTGAAAACAGTCTATTTCGGCGGGTCAGGGGAGTACTCCTTTAACAAGCCTGAAAACTATTATGCGGGTATTGCAGCTGACTGGGCAATTGGCGTGGAAGATGGTGAGACCTGGACTAAAGACGGAACACAGGTTCAGACCAATGATATAAAAATATTCGGTCAGTTTTATGATCTCAGATTCGGGTATAAAGACAGCATGGAAAAGTTCTCATACGGGATTTATCTATCAGGAGGCTGGGACGGGATGTATTTTGACAGAGACAATTTTGTTGAAAGTGGTATTCCCAGCTCAGGGGCCATTACTGAGGAATTTAGTCTCTGGAGAGCAGGGGGCGGCATAAAGGCTGGATATGAATTCGGCCAATGGACAGCCGAGGGTTTGATCTCATTTGCCTATTACACCGATGCGAAGGTTGAGAACAGCAAGTACCCCGGCTTTAAATTTGACACTGAAGGAGTGCGCCTGGACCTGGAACTTGGTGCAAAACGTTCCTTGTTTGATAATTTAAGTCTCTACCTCGGGGGGTTGTACAGATCTATACAGCTTGACGAAAGTCCTGTTTTCCGGGTAAGAGATCTGAACGGGATATTGGATAATGTGAAGTTCCCGCACAGCAAGACGCAGATCATCGCCGCCAAAGTGGTTGTGGCCTATGCCTTTTAATGTCTTGAAAACTGAAGGTGGGCTGTAATGGGTGGCAGTTCAGAGGCCCATTCTTTTGACATACGTATCAAATAACCTCAGCCCTTTCATATGGTTCTCGGTGAGGTCATATGAAATTGTCTTCCAGTACGAAACAAGGTCATCTTCTCTGATCCATTTTTTGTGGGGGGCCTCTCTGGCGATAAGGGCAAAATTATCCGCGGCGAACCTGCCTGCAGCAGCTAAATCTTCAGAAAGCTGTGTTAGCAGTATTTTTTTCTGTGACAGAACCTGTTTTCTCACGACCCAGAGGGCATAAACAAAGGGCAGACCTGTCTGTTTGTTCCATTCATCGCCAAGATCATAAATATGCAGATGCTTTCCCTGCCGGGTCGGGTCATCAGAACTCGTTGTTTTTCGGTACTCAGTCATGGCAGTATCTCCTATATGAAGTACCGCGGAATAGGTAGAGAGAATGTTTTCAACATCTTTATGGTTTACCGGCCTGAAAGTACAGGTTATTGAATAAAACTCAGCCAGAATTATTTTTAACAAAGCAGTTGAAGTTTCTGACTCGGAAGATACAGCGACTGTTTTGCCGTCAAGATCTTTTAATGGTGACCTGGAAAAAAGGTAGATGCTGTTTATCGGCCCCGCAGAACTGATAGAAAACCACGGTAAGATCTGATACAGATCCTTGTTTTTCAGGTACTCTATTGATGAAGAGGGACTGACATCAAGCATACCCTCCCTGAGCATTTGATTCAGTTTTGCCGGCACGTTCTTTATGAATCTGTATCCGGAGGTATCGCATTTATTTTCAAGGTAATAGAAAATCGGATAGAGGTTCGCGTAAGGTATTTTTCCTATCTGCAACCTGTTATTTTCTGGCGTGCTTTTCATTTAACAATTAGTTAATACTGCTGAGGTGTAACGAGTCGAGAGGCCGCGAAAAGGAGAAGGCCCGGCCTTGAACAGCCGCATGTATTACGCTGACTTTTCACGGTATTGCCCGCAGTGTATAGTGCTAACCCTTGATTACTCCCAGAGGCCTGAGTCTTGCCACTTTCCTTGATAAGCCCGCCTTATGCACAACATTTACAACAGCGGAAACATCTTTATACGCTTCGGGCATTTCTTCCGCAAGGGTGTTTCTTCCCGTTGCCCTTACAATTATACCTTTATCTTCCATTTCACGCCAGATCGCCCTTCCTTTCGCATTTTTGATTGCCTGGTGTCTTGACATGACCCGTCCTGCACCGTGGCATGTAGAGCCGAAAGAATCTTCCATCGCCTTTTCAGTCCCGACCAGGACATATGAGGCCCGTCCCATGTCTCCGGGTATGATTACCGGCTGGCCAATGGCTTTGTATCTGTCCGGAAGGTCAGGGTGATTCGGACAGAAAGCCCGTGTTGCGCCTTTCCGGTGAACCACCAGTTTTTTCTTCTGACCCTCAATAACATGCTCTTCAATTTTTGCGATATTGTGGGCAACGTCATAGATGAGCGTCATCCCGATTGATCCGGGACCGGTCTTAAAAACCCGCATGAAGGACTCCTCCACACGGTTCATGATCAACTGTCTGTTTGCCCAGGCATAATTTGCTGCGGATTTCATGGCAGAAAGATAAGCAGCAGCCTCAGGGCTTTTTATTGGAGCGCAGGCGAGCTCCCGGTCAGGCAGTTCTATCCCATATTTGTTGGCAGCCTGCTGCATGACCTTAAGGTAATCAGTGCAGACCTGATGGCCGAACCCCCGTGAACCGGTATGAATCATGGCTGTAACCTGACCTTCAAAGAGTCCGAGAGTGCGGGCAACTGACTCATCATATATTTCATCGACCCATTGTATCTCTGTAAAGTGATTGCCCGAGCCGAGTGTTCCCAGTTGCGCGCGTCCCCGTTCGTAGGCTTTTTTGCTTATGCTCTCAGGATCCGCACCATCAAGGCATCCCCCTGACTCTGTGTTCTCAAGGTCTTCACTGTCACCGAAACCCCGCTCCACAACCCAGCGGGCCCCTCCTGTTAACACGTTCCTTTGCTCTCTTGTATCAAGGGGAAGCGCACCCTTTGAACCAACACCAGTAGGAATCTCCCGGTAAAGCTCTTCAATGAGATCCTTTATTCTCGGGATGGTCTCTCGCCGGTCAAGATTAGTTCTCATGAGCCTGACGCCGCAGTTAATGTCATAACCCACCCCCCCCGGTGACACGATTCCATCATCCCCGTCAAAGGCGGCAACCCCGCCTATGGTGAAACCATACCCGGTATGAATGTCCGGCATTGCAAGAGCATTCCCCACGATCCCGGGCAGTGACGCCACATTTGCCACCTGATTAACCGCTTTCTGTTCAAGCATCTCTTCAAGGGCTTTGTCTGCGTATATAATGCCCTTTGTCCTCATGCCGGTTCCGTATCCCCTTGGCACTTCAATCCTGTTGCTGTCTATTCTCTTAAGGCCCTTCATAGTCATGAGATCGCTCCTTCCTGAAGGCTGTTTGGGGTTACCTCGATATTCCTTTGATCTTGTATATACATTATATATCCAATATAACCGTTGCCTGAATTATCGGTTACTATTATTATATGAGTACAGCAAGGAAAAACATATTCATAACAGGAGCGCCGTCATCGGGGAAGACTACTGTGAAAAAAAAGTTATTGCTCAGATCAGGGAATTGCTTTGAAAAGTAATATCACCCTCATCGGTATGCCCGGTTCCGGCAAAAGTACGACCGGCATCATTCTGGCAAAAAACCTGTCACTTGGGTTTATAGACACAGACATATTAATACAGATTAACCGCCAGAAATCGCTTCAGGAAATAATGGACGAGACGAATTACCTGAACCTGAGAACAGTTGAGGAAGAAGAGATCCTGAAAATTAATGTTGCAAATCATGTGATAGCCACAGGAGGAAGCGCGGTGTACAGTGAAAGGGCCATGCGTCATTTGCAGGACATATCAGCCATAGTGTACCTTGAGGCATCGCTCAGTGAAATAGAAAAAAGGATCACAAACTTCGGGACAAGGGGAGTTGCCAAAGCCGAGGACCAGAGCTTCAGGGAGCTCTTTGAAGAGCGGCAGGCACTGTATGGAAAATATGCTGAGGTGACTGTAGCCTGTAACAGCATAGTTCAGGATGAAGTTGCCCGCAGGATAGCGCTGAAATTAAAAAACTGAAGAAACAGGACGTATAGATGTTATAATGAAGCGGCTCGTGTCCGGCATGATATATTGACAAAGCTGAGTCGTAAACAGTGTGAGGTCCAATTATTAGAGGTTCTCCTTCATATGATGCCAGACAGAAATTTAAAGCAAAACAATTTTGGCAAACAGTAAAAAAATCTCTGAAGTTATCATGACCGCGATAAGAAATATATCTACAATATTCATAACAGCTTTTCTTTTGCTTTTCGCTTCAGGGTATAGCGAAGAGACAGCCCAGGACAGTGATGATAAAAGTCTGCACTATGCCTCAGAGGGTAAATTTGAAGAGGCAAAAAAGGAAGTCCTTAAGGAACTGGAATCGAACCCTTTCAACAGGCGCGCCCAGGAGTCTCTTTTGGTGATTGAAGATGTTATAAATGAAAAAATAAAAAAGGATACAGCTCTCAGACTCTTCGAGGGGGAGATGTCGTACAGTAAGGGCTCCTTTGACAACGCGATAAACGCGTATGATGCCGCCATAACCGCTGAACCGGATTATTATATTTCATACGTGAAACGAGGAGTGGCGCATACAAGGAATCGAAAGTATCAGAGCGCCCTGTCAGACTTTGACCGGGCCATAGAGCTGCGGCCTGAATATTCTGTATCATACACGAATCATGGAATAGTCTACGCCAAGCAGAAGCAGTTTAATGAGGCTATCTCAGACTATAACTTGGCCCTCGAAATAGAACCGGGTGACCCTGATGCCTATTATAACAGGGGGGTTGCTCATGGTAAGCTGGGCAAGTATGTTCTCGCCATCCTTGATTACGACAGGGTCACAGAGATAATCCCGAAATATACAAATGCCTATACAAACCGCGGTTTTATCTACCTCATGAATCTTGAGAACAAAAAAATGGCCTGCGCGGACTGGGACAGGGCATGTGAATTAGGGGAGTGCGGCAATTATACCCTTGCGAAGGAAAATGGTTTTTGCGACGGAGGCGATGACCACCCTTCTCAAGAAGGAGCTCATAACGATAGCGGTCACAGGCATTAAGTAAAGATATATCAGGTTTACAAAATATATTTAATGACAAAAACGCAAAGGATGCTCGAAAATTATGCCCTCGGTCATTTGCTCTGGGATTTATATAGGGTTTAGGCTGAATGAAGCAAAGGAATTGAGGGACATCAGACCGTTAAATCTGAAGCAGACGGCGGTTTAATAAAAACAGTGCTTGAAAACATGAATGAATCCAAATGAAATGAAAAAACAGAGTGGATTTATTGAGTTTCTTGGTGAGACGTTTGAAGAGTTTGGGTTAATTGATGCTCGCAGGATGTTTGGCGGTTATGGGATATATCATGATGGTATTATGTTTGGCCTGGTTGAAAATGATACCCTCTATTTAAAAGCGGACGAAAAAACAGAGAAGCTCTTTGAATCCAAAGGACTTACTCAATTCCAATATTCCAGGGCAGGCAAAATAGTGAAAATGTCATACTACAGGGCACCGGAAGAAATTTATGATGATCGAGAGAAAGCAGCCACCTGGGCAAGACGAGCTTATGAGGCTGCACAAAACAGGGGAATAAAAAAAGAGAAGCAGAAAAAATAAATGAAATTAAAGCGAAAAAATATAAATTCAAAAAGCTGTGTTAAGATTACTATAGAAAGAGAAGCAAAAAAAGCATAAAAAACAATAGGAGGAATGCTATGAAATACTTAGTTACGGCATCAGATGGTCCTGGATTTGCTTCGCAAGAAGAAGCATTGGAAGTGTTGCAAGATGTTATTCTTCCGAGTTTCAGCAAATTAATCGAACTCGAGAAAAAGAAAAAGATAATTGCGGGTGGTCTTCCGGTTGGCGACAGAGCATTTGTATTCATGGTGGAGGCTAAGTCTAACGATGAACTGGACCAAATGCTGAGACAACTTCCGATGTGGGGAGAGTTTGATTGGGAAGTAACTGCATTGCAGACATTTAACGGAAGAGCCAAGCAAGAGCGACAGGCTGTACGAGAGCTTAAAAAGGCTATAAGAGCAAAATAGAGTAAATAAGCTACATCCTATTCACGCACCTGCCTGCCGACATGAAAAGGAGACCTGTGATAAATTCATAAAGGGTGATGAAGGTCTCACCGATACTCGGCATTAAAATATCTGAGAGTTAAATATAAAAACAATTTAAAATCAGTAGGATAAAGTCCTGCTGTTAAAAACAGAAAAGTAAGGAGTATATATGAGTTCGTTTGGTTCAAATACGCGGCGTGGGAAATCACGACCGCAGCAGCGTTCGCATGCGTCAGCACGCAGAGTTGTTTCTTCTGATGAGAAAAAGTTTCTTGCCGGTACAGCCGTAAATCCGCATCCGCGCATTATTCTTGAGAAAGGCAGTGATGATTTGTCCATCCGCGCGCTTGATCTTATTTGTCCGATAGGGATGGGTCAGCGCGCTCTGGTAGTATCATCGCCAGGACTGGGTAAAACGACATTTTTAAAGAATATCAGCAATGCGGTAACAAACGGATATCCTGACATGAAGGTATATTGCGTCCTTGTTGATGAGCGCCCCGAGGAGGTGACTGATTTTACGCGTAGTGTGAGTGCCACAGTGTATTCCTCATCTATGGATCATGGACATGAAAACCATATTAAGATTGTCGATAAGGTTATCGCAGAGGCATTTACGGAAGCGGCTGCAGGGCATAATGTGGTGATATTGCTTGATTCACTTACGCGTCTGGCGCGGGTGCATAACGCACAGCACCGGGGCGGAGGGCGTACGATGTCCGGGGGAGTGGGTGCTGGTGCACTTGAAGTCCCACGTCGTATTTTCGGTACTGCCCGCAATGTAGAGGGTCTCGGCTCTATAACTATCATTGCGACGATTCTGGTAGATACAGGCAGTGCTATGGACAATGTTATATTTGAGGAGTTTAAAGGCACAGGTAATATGGAGCTGGTGCTCTCGAAAGAACTGGCGCAAAAAAGGGTGTTCCCGGCAATCGATGTGACAAAGAGTGCTACCCGGAAAGCTGAGCTTTTGTTTGAGCCTGATGAGTACAGGCATCTTGAAATATTGTACCGGGGCATGGCATCAGTGGATAATGTTACCGCTATGGAAAAGCTGATTGAAATGCTTCAGAAATATCCTGATAATAACGCTCTTTTAGAATCATTGAAGAATCTTAAGGTTAGTTAGGGATGGTGTTTCAAGGTTAAAGAAGATTCCAGGGAGTCAGGGATATACTAGTATCAAGTTATTGAATCGAATGGTAAAAAGCTTGTGTAAGACGTATTATTGAACTTGTATGACTCGCACTGGCTTAAAGAAAAAAGATGTCTAACTCAATTCCCCCTATGTCCAACTATCGAATGACTATTTCTTATGATGGGCGGGCTTTCCTTGGCTGGCAGCGACATGGAAATCAGCCGACTGTTCAGTACGCCCTTGAGCAGGCGGTGGAGCAGGTGTTTAATGTCCGGGTGCCGGTACGGGGTTCCGGTCGCACTGATCGCGGAGCCCATGCGCTCGGTCAGGTGGTGAGCCTTCAGCTTCCGAATGGGTCAGAGCCCGAAGAAATCAAGAATAAGCTGAATGATGTTCTGCCTGTGGATGTGCGAATAGCGGATGTGCGTAATGCATTGCCAGACTTTCATGCCTGTGATTCCGCCATTGCCAAGCGCTATCGTTATATCATCTGGAATGACAGTAAATTGCCGGCAGAACTTGATGGGCGGGTATGGCACATCAAGGAGCCTCTTGATCTGAAAGCGATGAATGACGCCTGTTCGATATTCGTAGGAGAGCATGATTTTGCTTCCTTTGCAACGCGACCAAACTTCAAACAAAAATCAACCCGCCGCACTGTTATCGAGGCTGTTATCACGCATGAATTACCAACGATAACGTTCAAAATCTCGGC
This sequence comes from Thermodesulfovibrionia bacterium, assembly GCA_947259645.1. Classification (GTDB taxonomy): domain Bacteria; phylum Nitrospirota; class Thermodesulfovibrionia; order UBA6902; family UBA6902; genus Glo-13. Next base: position 44,026 of record CAMYND010000009.1, read on the forward strand.
AGACGGATTTCTCTACAAGATGGTGCGCAATATTGTACGTGCAATTGTTAAGGCAGGAGAAGGACGGTACACGCGTGACGACCTTTGTCGCATTCTTGATGCGAAAGACCGCAAGGCATCCCCCGGAACCGCTCCTGCATCAGGACTCTACCTTGAACGTGTGTTTTATCCAGAAGATCAAATTTCAGAGACAGCCAGGGGAGGAACCTCTCAATGAACCAATTTGTGCACCAGCGCCATAAAACCGAATCCAGGCTGAAGCGATCTCGCGAGCTTGTTGTTGCCTGCGCCCCCATGCGCAGCAATGTGAATGTCTCAAGCATTGCCCGGACAGCAAGTGCCTGTGCGGTGGAAAGACTTATTTTAATCGGCAATGCAAGCCTTATTTCAAAAATTGCCCGGGACAGTGTTTCTGAACTGGAGGTATCAATTCACCGAACATTGAAACCGGTGCTGCAAAAGCTCCGTGATGACGGCTATCGTCTGGTCGGCCTTGAACAGACAACCAACTCAACGAGCATACATAACTACGGTTTTACAAGACGTACTGCGCTGGTAGTGGGAAACGAACGTACCGGATTAAAAGCCGATATCCTTGATATATTAGACGATGTGGTTGAGATCCCGGTATACGGACTTCCCCATAGCTTCAATGCCGCAATCGCGGCCAGTATGACATTATACGAATATTGCCGGCAGTTTCCCAACGGGTAATCTGCACTGAACACTAGCAACTATCAGATATGGTGCAAACTCCCTGCATGACTTCTTCAGCTTATTTGTCATCCTCCGACGCGATCGGGGGATCCAGTAAGTTATAGTGAAAAATAGATTCCCCGATTAATTCGGGGAATGACACCACGTTTAATATTCATAAACGAGTCAAAGCGCTGCCTTCAGAAATTGTGCCATCAGTCGTTAACGTGTAAAATAGGAGCAAACGAATCAGGAAAGAATATAAATACAATGAAATCTCATGACAAGATGAATTTGGAGAATGCACTAAATTTTGACAACAAATATACCCGGGAGCTTCCGGCAGACCCCGAAACCTCTCATGAGACACGGCAGGTTACGAACTCATGTTATTCCAGAGTCCAGCCAGTAAAGGCAGGAGCCCCTGAGTTAGTGGCTTTCTCCAGAGAGATGGCCGAAGAAGTAGGCCTTTCCTCTGAGCTCTGTGAGTCTGAGGAATTTGTGGAGGTTTTTTCAGGCAATAAGGTTTTATCCGGTATGGATCCCTATGCCACCTGTTATGGTGGGCACCAGTTTGGCAGCTGGGCCGGCCAGCTCGGGGATGGTCGTGTTATTAACCTGGGAGAGATAGTAAATAAAGAGGGAAGAAGGTGGGTGCTTCAGCTTAAGGGTGCCGGCCCTACTCCCTACTCAAGAAGGGGAGATGGTTTTGCGGTATTACGATCATCGATTCGTGAGTTTCTCTGTAGCGAGGCCATGTATCACCTCGGGATCCCTACGACGAGAGCATTAAGTCTTGTAACCACCGGAGATCAGGTGATCAGGGATATGTTTTATGATGGTAACCCTCAGCCAGAGCCTGGAGCGATTGTCTGTCGAACAGCGCCATCATTTACACGATTCGGTAATTTCGAGATTCTTACCTGGAGAGGAGAACTGGATCTGCTGCGCCGCTTCGCCGATTACACGATACGTACTGACTTCCCGCACCTGGGTGAGCCATCAAAGGAAGTATATTGTGCATGGTTTGATGAGATCTGTACATCAACAGCAGAGATGATCGTGCACTGGCAGCGTACAGGTTTTGTGCATGGAGTAATGAATACAGATAACATGTCTATTCTGGGACTCACTATCGACTTTGGTCCCTATGGATGGCTCGAGGATTATGATCCGGGCTGGACACCCAATACTACGGATGCACAGGGCCGCAGATACCGATTTGGCAACCAGGCCGAGATTGCACAGTGGAATCTTATCCAGCTTGCAAACGCAATTCATCCCTTAATTGGTGAGGTTCAGCCTCTGGAGGACTCGATACAGACCTATGTAAATCATCATCGTGATACCTGGCAAAGAATGATGGCAGATAAATTAGGGCTTGCCGGTTTCAATAAAGAGAGTGACAATAAACTGATCACGGATATGCAGGATCTGCTTCAGTATGTTGAAACAGACATGACTATATTCTTTCGCAGACTGGCAGCGCTTGATGTACAGAGCACTGTTGCGCGTAGTTCATCTGTCCATAACCTTATAGAGCATTTCTCTGATGCCTATTATCTGTCAGAGCAGTTAAATGATGAATATATAGTCATGCTTGATACATGGATAACGCACTACAAGGCACGGCTGAATCATGACAAGACCCCGGATGATCTGCGCAGGGTAAAGATGAATAAAGTAAATCCTGAATATATCTTCAGGAACTATATCGCGCAGCTCGCAATCGACAAAGCGGAAAAAGGGGATTACTCTATGGTGAATGAATTGCTTGAGGTACTGAGGAAACCCTATGATGAACAGACTGGCAAAGAAGAGCTTTCAAAAAGACGTCCTGAATGGGCGCGCCATCGCGCAGGTTGCGCTATGCTATCCTGAAGCTCATAAATCTCTTATGGATTAAGAGAAAAATTAGCTTGGTTGTATCTTCATCTCTGAAAATTCCGGAGATTACTTTGCATTGTATCGTGTTCATGGCTATGATCATCATTATAATTTTGTATGGTATTTCGGCTACCTGCACAGTAAACCATTACCAGTAGTGACGAAATTGACTGCGATTAGTTTTGTCTATACAATTCATCTTTCGGCATGTTATCGTCATACAGGCACTCGTTATGCAATTCTGTGTTATGATTTAATCTATGAAAATAACGTTCATATATAATGCGAACAGCGGCAAGATTAATACCTGGTTAGATATTGGCCATAAGTTAATAAGTCCAGATACATATTCATGTAATCTCTGTTCCTTAACTCATGGTGTATTCTCTGAGAGAGAAGAATGGAAAAAATATAGAGAAGAAAGTTCTCTTGAATTAGAGTTTCTGCATAAGGATGAATTTGAAAAAATATATAAAGGAACTGAACAATATACATTTCCCATAATACTTAAATCAGAAGAAGATGGTAAATATGAAGTGCTTGTATCTACAGATCAGGTGAATAAGCTTAAAGATATAGGGGATTTGATTAAAATCCTGCCAAGATCATAGCTATGCGTTGCTGAGCTCATTCGTTATAAAAAAAATAATATATATGAAGGAGCAACATTCAGGGTTGCATCGTACAATGTGATATTATCTAAGCGAGAATCGTATCGATGGAAGCATTAGTAAGGCCCATTGGCTCTATAGAAACACCCTACAAAAAGCTCAATGAATGCCCAAGAAACATTGAGCCCAATGGCCCGGTTTGTAAATTGGTTATCAGTAAAGATTTAATTGATGGTCTATATGGACTTAGTGTGGGGCAAGACATATTAATACTTTACTGGTTTGATAATGTTGATCGGAATATACTTCAAAAACATTCAAAAAAGACAGGGGAGTTTTCCGGAGTCTTTGCACTAAGATCGCAAAACCGCCCTAATCCTATAGGGGCAGCCATAGTGAAAATCGAGAGCATTGAAAATGAATCTATTTATGTGAAAGGGCTTGACTGCCTCAGTGGAACACCTTTGTTAGACATAAAGCCGGCAAAGTTCTCTGAAATTAATAGATGAGAAGCTGCTCGCAAATTGCCGATCTATTAGATGGCTGATTGTTATGCTACGATGTAATCAGACATGATTTTATTGTTATGCAACAGAGTAAGCCCGAAGAAAAAGGAGTGAAGACATGAAAATTATTTCCACATTATTATTTATCTTGATGATTTCATCGAATGCCTGTGCAGCGGGCAAGGCAATCTCATATGAGGTTGAGGGAAAACCCTTTGAGGGATACTACGTCAGCCCCTCTCCCGAAGCTCCTCTGATTCTGCTGATTCATGATTGGGACGGGCTGACAGATTACGAAGTAAAACGTGCAAACATGTTATCTGCTTTAGGATATGCGGTTTTTGCAGCTGATCTGTTTGGCGCCGGGATAAGGCCAACTGAGGTAACAGATAAACGCCAGCATACGGGGGAGCTCTATAAAGACCGTGAAAAAATGCGCTCTCTCATACGCGGCGCGCTTGTAACTGCAAAAGCGAAAGGCGCCAATGTACAAAATGCTGTAGTAATGGGGTACTGTTTCGGCGGTGCAGCTGTTCTCGAGTTCGCCAGATCAGGAGCGGATATGAAAGGTTTTGTCACATTCCATGGTGGATTAAGCACCCCTGAAGGACAGGACTACTCCAGCACGAAGGGAAAACTGCTGATTCTCCATGGTACAGCTGATGCTAACATAACCATGGATCAATTCGCTCAACTTGCCAGTGAGCTGGAGGAAAAGAGTATCTCTCACGAAATGATCACCTATAGCGGAGCGCCACATGCATTTACCGTATTTGATTCTAACCGATACCGGGAAGACGCGGATAAAAAATCATGGAAACGTTTTACAGAGTTTCTTGGCGAGGTTCTTAAATAGTAAAATTATATTAGATGATCCTGCGCATTACATGCAGTAGCCAAAAAAGCGATTACATATTCTGTAAACAGATTTCCTGACTCAGTATAGCTCAATGTCACATATCAAAGCTCAAATGCCAAATGAATGTCAAAATCTTAAGTTTTGATCAGACAAAGACTAATAATAACGTGTAACATATGTGCCTGGATCGTACCGGGATGTGACATCTCTAATTCGTGAACAAGCTGGGGGCCACACAACAAATTATGTTGAAGGAGATAACATTATGAAAAAGTTACTAATACTAACACTGTTGATCATTATAGTAATTGTAAGTCCGGTAATGGCACAGGAAGTTAAACAAATATTGAATGTTTCGGAGTTTGCAAACATAATTGACCAAACAGTGCCAGTGTTTGTTGACAGTGTTCCAACAAGGGAAGATGACTGGTACCACGGACGTCCCAAATATTCTCGCTTTTTACGCTTTAAAACGTTGAAAATGGCGTTTGGTGACGGCAATCCTGACAAAAAACATTTTAGGACAATGATGAGTGATTTGGGAATCACCAATGACGACCACGTAGTATTATATGGTGCCAGGGGTGAAATTCCATATCATTTTGGAGCGTTTTACTTAATGAAATATTTCGGACACGAAAAGGTGAGCGTTTTAGACGGTGGATTGTCCGAGTGGAGAGAGACGCAGCCAATTACAACTGAAGAAGTTACTGTTCAAAAAACTGAATACAAAGTTAAAGTGATGAATAGGAAAATCCTCGCAGATGCTATCGATGTGTGGAGCAAGAGGTGGGATCCACATACTGCAATCATTGACGCAAGACTGCCGGAAGAAGTCAGTGGTTCCCTTGTTTTTGATGAGAATAAAAGGTCCGGTAGAATAGAATTATCTGTTAATGTTAACTGGTATGACCTGTTTAAGCCGAACGGGACCTTTAAAGAAGAATCAGAATTGCTGCAAAAGTTTGAAGATAAGGGCATCGGCAAGGACGATAACAGCATCGTCTACAGTCAGGCTGGGTACCGGGCGAGTGGTACGTATTTTGTGCTCACCCTGCTTGGTTTTCAGAATGTTAGAAACTATAGCGCAAGTTTTGTGGACTGGGCAAACCAGGAAAACAAAAAGAAGTATGCAGTCGTAGGGCCAGCATATTATGTAGGTGGTAAAACGTGCAAGAAGTGTCACCGAAAACAGTACTTGTCATGGGCAAAGACCAAGATGGCGGTGAACTTCAATAACCTTAAACCAGGAGTTAAGGCAGACGCAAAAAAGAAGGTCGGCCTTGAACCGGAAAAGGATTACACCAATGATGAGAACTGTTTACCATGCCACACAACCGGGTACGGAAAACCAGGCGGTTTTGTAAGCCTAAAAGAAACGCCTGGATTAATAAACGTCCAGTGTGAGGGGTGTCATGGTCCTGGAAGCACATATGTGAAGCTAATGAAGGAAGGAAAGACAAAATGGGAAGAAGCAGGGTACACTGATGAACAGCTCAAGACAACTGGTTTAATAATTCCTGAAGAAAACGAACAGGGATGCATGGCATGCCACGGAGGTGATAGTCCATTTAACGAAAAAGTGGACTCAAAATACAATTGGAACTGGCCGGAAAGAGTACAAAAAACTCACAAACACTTCCCGCTCAAGTACAAAATAAAGTAAACCCAAGCCGGTGGTGCGATCAGTTGGTGTTGTGCTTGAACCAATAAGTACGATGCTTTTTATTGCGGGGAGCACTCTCATCATAGGAAAAGCTATATGAGAAAAATTCAAATTATTAAATTCAATAACTTCTCGAATCATTAATAAACAGGTGAAGTCGTCAATCTGAAACCATCATCAATCTTACAGATTACATGATATTTCCAACTTGGTTTATTCTATATATTTTCTGAGAACTATTGTAATAAGTCAACAATCTTCCCTTTGCCAGGTTTTTATTCAGAATCCCCTCATATCAATGAGCTGTCATTAAAGGAAGCATTGAACATTACAATCGTTAATATATGACAATTGGCATTTTATTCTTGAAGTTTACCTATTAATGCACTAATATCAAGAGCAAAGTATTTTTTCAATCTAGCATTCACGTGTAGATAATTAATCTCCCTTAACTAAAATAGCGTTACCAAACTACACAAAAAAAGGTCGTGCTATACCGATGCACTTATTATTATGATAGACTGCATAGTAATTATTACTTAATTAAGGATTTTTAAAATTAGTATTATTTGTCGTTCAGTCTAATCAACTGTTATATGAAAAATAAAAAGACGATAGTATTATTAATATTGGAAGCTTTATTAGTATCGTTCTGCTTTACAGTTATTATCGGTATAATTAATGCCAGGTGGTATAATTAATGCCAGGTTATTTTTAAAACCAAAAGTCATATGATATCGAATATTCTTCTCCTGGTTATAGGCCTCGTGATGCTGGTCAAGGGCTCTGATTTTTTCATTAATGCAGCTTCCCGGATTGCAAAGCGGCTTGGAATATCAGAGTTCGTGATAGGCCTCACACTTGTCGCAGTTGGCACCTCACTGCCTGAACTGGTCTCTGCCATTTTCGCATCGTTTCAGCATGAAAGCGGGCTGATAATGGGGAATATAGTGGGTGCTGATATAGCCAATCTCTCCCTCATTATAGGTATTGCCGCCATGATAGCGGCAATAAGGACAGACACGGAGATGCTGGAACGTGATGGATATTTTATCCTTGCAGTGGCGGTCCTTCTCATTGTATTCATGTTCAACGGGACTATTTCACGTATAGAAGGTGGCTTCTTCATCGCTGTATTTATCGCATATACTATCTTTCTGTTCGAGACAAAGCCAGAGTTCAAAGGCCGGTTTGGATTTGTAAAGTTCACAAAATATTTCATTCAGTTTGGGTATTTCGGTACACTAAGAGGGATAATCAAAGGGGCCCCGCAATTAAAGGAAGAGGCCGTTCCTGTTCAGGTTTCTGGAAGCACTGCGAAGGACCTTGGGATAATCATTGCAAGCGGCACCCTGGTAATATTCGGCGCGAAATTCCTTGTTGATAATGCCATATACTTCGCTAAACTGTTTGAGGTCCCGGCAGCTGTCCTGGGTATACTGATAGCGATAGGGACTACCCTGCCTGAGATGAGCGTGGGCATAAGCGCTGCAAGAAAGGGGCTGGGGAATATAGTCATTGGGAATGCCGTAGGTTCGTGCATAACCAATACACTGCTGATATTGGGGGTATCTTCTCTCATCTATCCTCTTAAGGTTGACGCCATTTCCCTGAAGATTACCGCTCCGACTTTTATATTTCTAGTACTTATCACTCTTGTCTTTATCAAGAGTGATTGGGAATTAAGAAAAAGAGAAGGAATAGTGCTATTGATATTCTATCTATGCTTCATAATTATAATGCTTACCTTCGGGGCATCACTATAGAGCGTTCATTATTCCTGAAGAAAATTGATAAGGGGTAGGGACTTGAAAACGACAAATGACAAAGAAAGCATATAACAGCATGGAGATGAATGCAGACCAGCGGTGACTTTTTGGCGTTGCATTATTTTATACTTTGCGAATTGACTTCATGCACGTTATAGAGCTTCATGGCCTGCATCACTCATGCAGGCTATGTGCCACCAATTATAAGCTATGACTGCATTGTGCAAGAGTGACTTAATTATGGAGAATAACAATATGCCTAATTCAGATCAAACGTCCAATTCAAACTGGACTATTCTTTTTATATGTTGGCTGATAGCCAGTATCTCTGCGCTGGGGAGCCTTTTTTTTAGCGAAATAATGAATTTTGCTCCTTGTGTTTTGTGCTGGTATCAGAGAATTTGTTTATTCCCACTGGTTTTAATTTTATCAATGGGGCTCTTTCACTTTGATAAAAGCGTTGTCAGGTTTGCCCTTCCCTTAGCTTTAATAGGATGGTTTATCGCGTTTTACCACAACCTTCTTTATTCCGGGATTATTCCAGAAAGCATACAACCCTGCAGTCAGGGTGTTTCATGCACAGAGGACTACATCAACTTGTTTGGCATTTTCACAATTCCTATGTTAGCCTTAATATCATTTTCAGCAATAGCAATTTTATTATTTATGTTAAAGAGGAGACTTTCCTAATGAAAAAGAAAAAAACAAAGACAAAGCAAAAATCAATAGAAAAGCAGAAGCCAGTAAACAAACGAAATATAGTTATCATTTCAGCGATCTGCCTGGCACTTATTTTTGTGCTTGGTAGCTATATCTACAAATCCCAGCAAGCCACAAATCTAAGCTTTATGGCTAGAGAAAACGCTTCAACGTTTGTTAGAGAATATTCACAGACGCTCGGCAGTGATGACGCAAAAGTTTATATCGTAGAATTTTTCGACCCGGCATGTGAAACCTGTAGAGACTTTTATCCTTTTGTTAAAAAACTCATGGCTGCCAACCCGGGGAAGATTAAACTCGTTATGAGATATGCCCCTTTTCATGATGGCTCAGATTATGTTGTAAAGATGCTTGAAGCTGCAAGAAAACAGGGAAGGTATTGGGAAACTTTGGAGGTTATGTATAAGTATCAACCTCACTGGGCAAGTCATCATAAGCCACAGCCTCAAGTATTATGGCAAGTTCTTCCAGAGGCAGGTCTGAATTTAGAACAAATTAAAAGTGATATGAATAGTCAAGAAATAGCTCAACTGATTAAACAAGACCTTACAGATACTAAAACTCTCAATGTCAGGAAAACGCCTGAGTTTTTCGTAAACGGGAAACCGCTTCCAAGCTTTGGTTACAACCAATTAAAAGAATTAGTAGAAGCTGAAATTCGGGCAAATTATTAAATTTAAATTATCAGTAGCAAAAACACATAACCAGGCAGTGCTGTGAAATCGAACCAGCGGTATCTTTTTGAGATGTGATTGTTTTATATATTCAAACTGTTTTTTAGCATGTTAATATTCACAAGGGTTCGATTCACAGACTTCATCGTTCGATCTTAATGAAGACAAAATCAACAAAGGAGACCACCATGAAATTGAAAACAGATGAAGGAGGATGGAACCCGTATTTCGCCGGAGCCCTCTTAGGTTTACTGGCGATTATTTCAGTGTTTGCCACAACCAAACTCATGGGCAAAACCAACTACCTAGGTGCATCTACTACCTTCGTTCGCGCCGCTGGTATTTTAGAGAAAACGGTGGCTGCTGCTCACGTGGGATCAAATGAGTATTTCACTAAAACGAAGGTCGTTGTTGATTGGCAGTTCATGCTGGTTATCGGAATTGTTCTCGGCTCCTTTATATCATCTATTTTGGACAAGAGCTTCCAATTGGAGAGTGTCCCTCCTACATGGAAAAGACGATTTGGCCCCTCGATTAATAAACGAGCAGTGGGCGCCATTGCGGGAGGGATTATCGCTATGATCGGCGCTCGATTGGCTGATGGTTGTCCAAGTGGGCATGGCCTAAGCGGAATGATGCAATTGTCGGCAAGTTCTTTTGTTGCTTTGGTTATGTTTTTTGCCGTAGGTGCTCTGGTCGCTCGTATAGTTTATGGGAGGATATCATGAATACAGATCAATGGCTGGGACTTGTAACAGGCGTATTGTTTGGGTTTTTATTACAAAAAGGTCGTGTCCTCCGTTTTGAAAAACAAATCGGGGCACTGTTGCTAAAGGACATGACGATAGTCAAATTCATGCTGTCAACAATTTTGGTAGGTATGGTCGGAATACTCCTGCTTTCGAGTTTTGAGATTATTACCTTGAGTCACAAGCCAATGAATCTTGGCGCTGTATTAATAGGAGGAGCTTTCTTCGGTGCAGGATGGGCAATCATGGGTTTTTGCCCAGGCACATCTCTAGGCGCTTTGGGCGAAGGACGGTGGCATGCCTTGTTTGCCATAATTGGCATGGTGGCAGGGGCAGCACTTTATGCGGAATTGTATCCCTTTTTTAAAACGACAGTACTTGCCTGGAAAGACTTCGGTAAGATCGGATTACAGGAAGCTCTGGGTGTCCCATTGTGGGTCATTGTTCCTTGCTTCTGGGCAGGAACAATTTCCTTGTTTTTATGGATAGAGAGAAAAGGACTCTAATTTTGGAAATATGATCGAACAAGGGCATGCACCGGACGGCTTTTAGCCGCCGGTGATGCCACCCGTTATTTCAAATGATAATTATCAATTCATCATTCACAACAGTTTATTGACAAGTAAGATAACTGTTTAAATATTATTTTCAAAAAACTGATGATTCACAAATGATATCCTGACCTTTCGTCCATCCTGTTTAGACTTCTCCGTATTCAAATTCTGCGATAAGATATTTATGCATACCCCTAAGACTGACATATGAGGAGGAGTATCATGAATATTAAGGAAGCAATAAGCACAATCAGTGACCATCAAAGTGCAAATCTAAAACACCGATCAATATACAGCTACAACTATATATTGAATCGCTTCGAGTCTCAATTCGGAAATCGTTCAGTAGAATCCATTGGCTCAGATGAGATAGGTCAGTTTTTGGAGAACCTAACAAGTGGTCTCTCCAAGGCTACACGCAGGTTGAGATTCTCACAGCTGAAGACATTCTTTAACTTTACCATTGATCATTTTGACCTCAACATTAAAAATCCATGTTCTTCATCAAAGATCTCAAGGTCATTCAAAGCCCCGGTACAGGTGTCGAGAAAGATTCTTGAGAAGGAAACCGTAGATGAGATGATATATAACACAGGCAATGTCCGAGACCGATTGCTCTTGGAATTACAAGCACGACGTGGTTTAAGAATTGGTGAATTGTTAAAACTGAGGGTTTCCGATGTGTCAGAAAGGAAACTCACTATTATTGAGCCGAAGTCTCGCAAGGATTCAGAAGTTGCTTTTATGCCTGAACAGATCGCAAACAGGTTGCACGACTACATTAAAGAGAAACAGCTTTCTCCTGATGAATCGATATTCCCCATTTGTTATTCAACAGCCAGGTCAATAATAATTCATCTTGCAAAAAGACTAAATATCAAAATGACCCCTCATGATCTTAGGAGACACTCTGCGACATATGCCAGTCGAAATGGTGTTCCTTTGGAAATTGTGTCTAAAGTCATTCTCAGGCACCGGGACCTTAAAACAACACAAATCTATCTGGGGAGGGTAAGCGACCCGGAAGCAATACGCTGGATGGATATATTGCATGGCAAATAGAATAAAGTTAACTTATTGATTTACAACAATAACCAACAGTCTTTCGGGTATGCTTTTTCTCTTAAATAAGGAACACTTTCCCCTCTTATAAATGAGCTCGATCATTTCAGAAAGGGCTTGATTTCTTTCGGAAAGAGAGATTTTTTCTATTTTTTCAAATTTTATGACTACGGCATGAAAGTGAGCTTTTGAAAACACTATTTTTTCGGGAATTATAACTTTAAATAACGGAATCGTGCTATTAGCTTCATCTGATATTTAATGAGTTGATTTATTAAGTCATATTAAAATAATATAAATCTATAATGATGCTCAGGATTAAAAAGAGTTATGTGACTGTCCTTATTTTCTTCATCGTCGTTGTACTGCATTCCCCGGTCTATCATCAGCATATTGATGATTATCATCCCGAGACAACAAAGCATAATGATAATGTTGCACCCCATGCTCCCAATGATTATTCTGTTAATTCTCATGATTCAATAATAGAGCTATGCTAAAACTTTTTCAGGACTTTCTCCCCCCATTTATTCAACGTAGGAAAAATTAACACGAGCTGTTTATACCTGATACCGGCATGTTCCACAACTGAGAACATTGCCTGGCATTGAATCATGCGGCATAAGGGTGATATGTTCATCGGGTTTATCAGCTTGGGACAGAATAAAATAATCAATAATATAGGAGTCAATTACATGATGTTAACAAAACAAAAGTTTATTTCCATGATGGCAGGTATATTTATACTTACGCTGTTATCGCAGTTAGCTTATGGGCATGGAATGTCTGAAGCAGAGAGACAGGCGATTATAGGAGGCGGCAATCTGAGATATCTGTGGATTGGGGCGACCCATATGCTGACTGGCTACGATCACTTGATGTTTGTTTTCGGCATTATCTTTTTTCTGACGAACTTCCGTGATATTGTGAAGTATGTGACTGCCTTTACCCTGGGTCACAGTGTCACGCTGATTTATGCCACTTATAACGGCATACAGTTAAACTATTTTCTGATTGATGCGGTTATTGCCTTGAGTGTGTGCTACATAGCCTTTGCCAATCTTGACGGCTTCCGCAAATATCTTTCAATCAAACCACCGAACATGATGCTGATGATCATTGGTCTCGGCCTGATTCATGGCTTTGGTTTATCCACCCGGTTACAGGCATTGCCATTAAGTGAAGATAGTCTGTTGCTGAATATTATTTCATTTAATGCAGGCATTGAACTAGGGCAGATTTCGGCACTTGCAGCCATGTTGGTGCTTGTTGCTGTGTGGCGAAAATCTCAGTCATTCGGTACTCACAGCAGGATTGCAAACTATTCGTTGATTATGTTTGGCCTGCTGTTGTTTTTGGTTCAGACACACGGCTATTCACACAGCAGCCCGTCTGAAGAACTTACTGCCAGTGCTGAACCGTCTCCGGGAATCATTGCTGCTGACGTGGTTGCTTCGACCGGAATTCCTGAAGAATCTCAACCATCTCAGTGGAAAGATACGATCACCATAACGATTCCTGCCAGAAGTGGCAAGGAGTATAAATTCCATCTCGTGCAGGGTGCAGTGCTTGATTACTCGTGGAAGACAGACAGCGAAAAGCTGTATTATGATTTTCACGGTGAACCAAAAGGTGATAAAACAGGTTATTTCGAGAGCTTTAAGACGAATACCGACAACCAGGCAAAAGGTTCTTTAACCGCTACCTTTGAAGGAACTCATGGGTGGTACTGGGAAAACAAGAGTCCATTGCCTGTTAATGTCGTATTGCAAACCAGAGGCACCTATCAAATGGTAGCTGCAAAGAAGGAGTTAAAAGATGACTCATTAATTGAAACCCCTAATGCTAAAACTCGCGATAGCATTTATTAACTTATGAGGAGGAAAATATGCGTAGAATCATTACTTGTTTAGTAGTGTTGCTAACCTTTTCTGTAACCGGAGCTTATGCTGGTGCAGGACACTCTCATGCCCCAAAGACTAAAATTACTGAGACTCAGGTTCTTTCAAAGGCAACGAGCATCGTTACCGACATTGTACAAAAAGGCAAGTTGGATGCTTCCTGGGCTGAGATTAAACCAGCTCTAGCTGAAAAGAGAACCTTTAAGAACAGGCCCGAGTGGGTGATTACTTTTAACAATCCCAAGGAAGAGGACAAAGAGAAGCAGACACTGTATGTATTTCTCAGTTTGTACGGGGATTATCTTGCGGCTAATCATACCGGGAAATAATACATTTAACCTTCAGGCGGGGTCAGTATTGGCCCTGCCTATTCTATTCTCATTTTATCTGGTTATCATTAGTATTATAACCACAAAAAATTATTGACTCTTTAGATAAACAAACAACATCATTTTTTTCGAAAACTGATGATATTTATTCAGTAGGTAGAATATTATTTTTTCTATGATATAATTTTAATCAATTAATCAAAGCAATAATATAACTATTTAACAAGGGAGACTATCCATGAAATTATTTAAGAAATTAACCATGATTGCAGTTGTTGTATTATTTGTTGCGGGAATGTACGGATGTCAAAAAGAAGGTCCAGCAGAACGTGCTGGCAAGAATATAGACAAGGCATTGGAAGGAGCAAAGGATGCAGTTAAAGATGCTACGAAATAATATTCTACGGAATATTAATAACTTTTAAATCTACAATAAGGAGGGGAATATGGCGTTAGGCTGGTTTGAAGTTGAAAAGGCACCAAATGGACAATATTATTTTAATTTAAAAGCAGGAAATGCAGAAACGATATTATTCAGTGAGCAATATACAACGATGGATGGGTGCAATAATGGGATAGCATCTGTTCAATCTAATAGTGGTGAAGAAGCGAATTACGAACGGAAAGAATCTAACAAAGGCAAGCCTCATTTTGTTCTAAAGGCTAAGAATCACCAGGTAATCGGCCATAGTGAAAAGTATGAGAGTGCAAGTGGTATGGAAAATGGGATTAAGTCAGTAATGACTAATGGGTCTACTTCAACCATTAAAGATAAAACTACATAAAAGCATCACATGTTTATTCTTCGGGCAGGGTCAGGAGTGGCTCTGCCTTTTTTATAGACTTAAACTGGCAATTTGCAACTTCAGTGTCACTGCTGAGTATACACAATTAGATGGAGCCGTTATTTTTAGATTGAAGCAGGATTATTGACTTGAAGATTAAATCAATAATTATATAACAGAATTAAATTGTTGGTATTTTATGCTCTAAAAGTCGTACAATTTTGTGTTATCTTGGGCTTCTAATTTAATCAAGAAGGATGGACATCATACCTGGAGGATACAATGGCTACTTTTAAGGATCGTATTATTCGAGCTGCTAAACTGGATGTTCACCTGTACGAGGAAGTTGAGGCTGACAAGGAGGCAATGAGTCAAGCCATGGGGGTTGTTATTCTCTCCAGTTTAGCAGCCGGGATAGGAAGTATTGCAATAGGAGGCATTGGCGGGCTTTTAATAGGAACCATCTCAGCTCTTATAGGGTGGTATGTCTGGGCATATCTCACTTACTTTATTGGTACAAAAGTCCTTCCAGAGCCACAGACCAGAGCAGACCATGCTGAGTTATTACGCACTATCGGGTTTGCAAGCTCTCCTGGCTTGATTCGAGTATTGGGCATCATTCCTGGGCTGGCAGGAGTGGTTTTTATAGGTGCCTCTATTTGGATGCTGGTGGCAATGGTGATTGCGGTCAGACAAGCTCTTGATTATAAGAGCACCGTACGCGCTGTAGGAGTTTGTGCGATTGGCTGGATTATTCAAGCAGTAATCCTCGCGTTAGTGTTTGCTATTTTTGGTGGTCCCGCAAAACCTGTCTAATTACAGAATAGGAAAGTTCAAGAGCGGAGAAAATTGAGGCATGGTCATTGTGAAAGCAATAAGTTCATCGTTGATTCAAAACGTTAAGAAACAGGTGCAAGCATCATTAAGTCCCCTCTACCTTCACCGTATTAATAGGATGCTCTCCATTTGAAGACAGGCGTGTGAGCATGTTTATTCTGGCATGGGGAAAGTGAGTTGGTACGAAGACCGTTCCTTCTGGCACATCGTCGGAGAGGGCAGCCTTGAGAAATACTGAGCCCTGTCGCGATGAGACCTTAACGTGGCTGTTGTCCGCGATGTCATATTTTTTCGCGTCTTCTTCATTGATCTCCAAAAGAGCTTCCGACACAACAAGGTCAAGTGATTTTGAACTGGTAGACATGCTCCCGGAGTGCTGGAGAATATCTCTGATCACGAGTTTAAAGGGGTATTCTTTGTCTGCTTCTTCTCCCGGCCTGAATTCGACAGGATGAAAAGTTCTCTGAACAGAGACAGGATCCGCAGGACTGCCTGCATCCCCGATTTCTTCCTTAACAGCAGCGAGATCTCTTATCCCGACATCTTTGCCCATGGAGAGGGCAAGATTTTTCAGGATCATCCAGTCAGGCATGGACTGGCCGGTCGCGTCAGCAAGTTTATATACTGTCTGGTGAGTGCCTTCAGCGTTAATGAAGGTGCCGTCCTTTTCTGCCCAGCTTGAAGCC
The DNA here is from genome assembly GCA_947259645.1 of Thermodesulfovibrionia bacterium. Classification (GTDB taxonomy): domain Bacteria; phylum Nitrospirota; class Thermodesulfovibrionia; order UBA6902; family UBA6902; genus Glo-13. The sequence continues at coordinate 60,317 of CAMYND010000009.1, forward strand.
GGAAGCACAACATTAGCAAGTTTTGCTGTCTCGGTCATGAAAATATCCTGTACAACGAGAAAATCCAGGGATTTTAATTTAGCCATCACTTTGGAGCTGTCCGGAAAAGTCGTCACAGGATCCTCCCCCATAATATAGAGGGCTTTTACGGAGTTGTCCTCATAGAGCATCTTTACAATATCTTTGTCAGATGGTTGCATGGGTCTGACGCCCATATTATAAAGACCATAGGTATTTGAGTATTCAGCAGGGACCTGGAGTGAATCAGGCTCGTCGCCGAGAAGATTAATGAGGTTTGCAGCAGCAAGTACTGTATCCAGTCCTTTTGTGTTTTCTGAAGTACTGACTGAAAGGGATATCATTCTGCTCTTTGCATTGCCAATGGACTCTGCTGCGGCTATAATTTCCTCTTCACTGATCCCTGTTATTTTTGAGACGTTTTCAGGTGTGTAGTTCTTCAGAGTTGACTGAAGTGACGAGAACTCAGGAATGGCTGATGCAGCGCTCTTATCGTATAAGCCTTTATCCAGTATTACCTTTGTTAATCCATTAACAAGCGCAAGGCTTGTTCCGTCCTTGATTTCAAGCCAATCAGTGCTGTGCCGGGTGAGTTTTGTTTCCCGGGAATCAGCTACTATAAGCTTGCTGCCTGCTCTCATTGCCTCGAGGATGTTAATTCCATATACCGGGTGGGTTACGCTTATATCTGATTCAAGAATCAGAATGACCTCTTTCCCTGCGGGAGCGTTAAGGCTTATGGGGTGATTCTTCTGGCCGAATGCTTTTTCCCATACTTTTTGCACTCCGCCATATCCAAAGGCCGCGGATGAGTCAAGGTTGTTTGTGCCGACCACGTTCTTCATGAATTTCTGAAGCACATAATTGTCTTCATTCGTGCAGCGGGGAGAACCGATCGCGCCTATTGACGAGGCACTGGAATTTTTTGAGATCTTCTCAAGGTTTTTTGCAACGTAGGAGAGGGCATCTTCCCATGATACGCTTTTAAACTCATCGCCTTCCTTAATGAGCGGTGTCTTGAGGCGCTTTTCACTATAGATATAATCAATGCCGAATCTGCCGCGTCCGCAGAGGTTTCCGTCATTTACTCCTGTTCCCTGTTTTCCTCTGGACCTGAGAATTTTTCCCTCCCTCATGCCGAGATGGAGCGTGCAGCCAACGCCGCAGAAGGGACAGATGGTGCTTTTCTCCTCAAGAAACCATGAGCGTGAGGTAAATTTGTAGGGTTTGCTCAAGATCGCTCCGGTTGGACAAATATCAAGGCATTGCCCGCAGTAGTCACACTCGAGTATTTCGCCAAAAGCAGGCTGAACAACCGTTGGGAACCCCCTGCCGATCAGTCCCAGGGCACCTCTTCCCTGATGGTCTCTGCAGATTCGTACGCACTTTCCGCAAAGGATGCAGCGCCGTGACGTAAGTTCAATTAACGGGCCCCGGATGTCTGATTTCGTCTCTTTTCTGGACCGGATAAACCGTGTGTCAGGTTTGCCGTATTCATAGGCGAGGTCCTGGAGGTCACATTCCCCAGCCTTGTCACATTCAGGACAGTCAAGGGGATGATGGACCAGGAGGAGTTCTATTACTGTCTGGCGCTGTTTCCTTAATTTTGGTGTGTCTGTCTGAATGACCATTCCGTCAGCAGCAGGGGAAGAGCATGCTGCAAGAAGACGGGCCTGACCCTCTACTTCAACAATGCAGAGCCTGCATCCCCCGTAAGGCCTGAGCCTCTTGTCGTAGCACAAATTCGGGATATAAATATCATTTTGCAAAGCAGCTTCCAGAATGGTGCAACCCTGTTCTGCCTGGATTTTCTTGTTGTTTATCGTGAGATTCATCATTATTTGTCACCTCCCTCTTTAACTGCCGAGACAGGTTTTTCTTTCCGGATGGCCGGCTTTACCTCAATTGAGGCGAATTTGCAGGTGTCATAGCATGACCTGCACTGTATGCACAGTTCCTGAATGATCCTGTGGGCCTTTTTCTTTTCTCCGACGATGGCTTCCTGCGGACATGCCCGCAGGCAGGCACCGCATCCCTTGCACAGTTCTTCGGAAATATGAAATGAGCAGAGGTCGCTGCATATTCCTGCTTCACACCAATGATCTTTAATGTGTGCTTCATATTCATGTTTGAAATATCGTATCGTGGAAAGGACGGGATTCGGGGCTGTCTGGCCGAGTCCGCAAAGAGATGTACTGATAATGTCCCTGCTCAGGTCTTCAAGCTTTTCAATATCGCCTTCCTGTCCTCTGCCCTCTGTTATGTCGGTGAGCATATCGAGCATTACTCTTGTTCCGACGCGGCAGGGGGTGCATTTCCCGCATGATTCATCGGCGGTAAACTCAAGAAAAAACTTTGCCGTGCTCACCATGCAAGTGTCTTCGTCCATTACTACCATTCCTCCTGAACCCATGATAGCACCGGTCTTGACAATGTCTTCGTAGGTTACGGGGATGTCGATATGGTCCTCGGGGATACAGCCTCCTGAGGGGCCGCCCATTTGCACGGACTTGAACTTTTTCTTTTTGTTTGTCATCCCGCCACCGATATCATAGATAATCGTTTTCAGAGGGGTTCCCATGGGGACTTCGACGAGCCCGACGTTTTTTATATCCCCTGTAAGGGCAAATACCTTTGTGCCGGTACTCTTTTCAGTCCCCAGTGACTTGTACCATTCAGCCCCGTTCAGGATGGTTGGGGCTATCTGTGCCAGGGTCTCAACGTTGTTCAGGACTGATGGCTTGTCCCACAGGCCCTTATGGGCAGGGAAGGGAGGACGTGGTCTTGGCATACCGCGCTTTCCTTCAATGGAACGCATCAGCGCTGTTTCTTCACCGCATACAAATGCCCCTGCACCCAGGTATATTTCAAGGTCAAAGTTAAATCCGCTTCCCAAAATGTTTTCACCAAGAAGACCATTCTCACGACAAAGCTTAATCGCTGTTTCAAGCCTCGCTACTGCCAGCGGATACTCGGCTCTGACGTAGATTACGCCTTTGCTCGCGCCTATCGCCTTTGCGCCGATTAACATGCCTTCGATTACTGAGTGGGGATCAGATTCCATAACAGACCTGTCCATGAATGCCCCGGGGTCACCTTCGTCACCGTTGCACAGCATGAACTTCTGGTCAGCTACTGACTTTGAGGCGAACTCCCACTTTAACCCTGTCGGGAAACCTGCTCCTCCCCGTCCCCTGATTCCTGCGTCTTTAATAGTCTGTATTATATCTTCCGGGGTCATTTCCGTTAAGGCCTTACCAGCAGCCATATACCCGTCTCGTGCGATGTACTCATCCAGGCTGTCAGGATCAATGAGCCCCTTATTCCTCAGGACCCTCAATACCTGGTGCTTGAAGAACGGGATATCATTCATTAATGGAATGGCTGCCCTCTTCTCAGGGTCCTTGAACATCAGTTTTTCATAGGGCCGGCCTTTCAGGAAGTGCTCTTCAACAAGTTTCGGGACTTCCGCGACAGTCAATTTCTGATAAAAGATCTCTTCAGGGTACACCAGCATTACAGGCCCTTCAGCACAGAATCCGTTGCATCCGGTCAGCACGATCTTTACCTCGTCGGCAAGGCCCTGCTTTTCCAGCTCTTCCTGAAGGGCATCTTTAACCTTGGGGGTCCCGCTTGCAACGCATCCGGTCCCGGCACACATGAGTAAATTGGCACGATATTTTTCCATATCTTTTCCCTCTATCTATAAAGTAGTATTCTGATCCTCTGTTTTCTGAAAAATATCAATCTCCTGAATGTAATCAGGATAATAAACGTTGTGTATTGTTTTTGTCTTTACGCTGACAGCTGAAAGCTGAATTAATACGTTGTCTCACTCCCCATCACGAGGGCATATTTCTCTACAGGTGTGCCGCCGAGGACATGATCCTTAAAGATCTCCTTCAGTTTATCAACGGTAACATCGCCATATTTTACCGGTGTGTTATCAGCTATTTCCACGGTCATCATCGGTTCACGGGCACAGAGTCCGGCGCAGCCTGAGGTGGTGGTAATAACATCATTAACTTTAGATTCTGTGATTTCATCTATCAGGGCTGTCATGATATCCCGCGCTCCCGCTGCTATTCCGCAGGTTCCCATATGAACGGTAACTTTTGCCCTGTATCCGCCTTCTCTCAGGTTGAATGTTGCCTGCTGTTTTTCTTTTATTTTCTTTAAATCAGCGATCGTTAACTTTGCCATTTGAGTCCTCCTGTTATTGCTGTGCCCGTTGTTTCAGTTACTAAAACGTGCATGAATCAGTAACACAGATTGCCGAACCTTTTATCATGCGTATTCTTCCAGAACACCCTGAACCTTTTTTGGTGTCATTGCACCGTATGTTTCTTCATCCACGACAATAACAGGCGCAAGACCGCATGCCCCGAGGCACCGTACTGTTTCGATAGAGAATTTTTTGTCTTCCGTAACCTCTCCAACATCTATTTTGAGCGTTGATTTGAATTTTTCCAGTACTTCCTCTACTCTCTTTACGTAGCACGCTGTGCCGAGACATACCCTGACATTATGGTCCCCTCTGGGTTTCATGGTGAAATAGGAATAAAATGTCACGATACTGTGAATTTCTGCCGGAGACATATTGAGCCCCTTCGCGACCCGTTTCTGCACAACAGGGGGCAAATATCCGACGATTGCCTGACAGCGCTGGAGAACAGGGATTGAACTTCCCGGCTTGTTCCTGTACTCCTTTATGACCCGGTCAATCTCCTGTCTCATGGACGGGGGAAATTCTTCCTCTTTTTTCTCTTCTTCAACAGCAGCCTTGCCCTTTATCCACTGCACTGACCGTTCTGTTACGTCCAGAAGCACTGCCGGGGTAAAGGGTTTCGGCACATAATCGATTATTCCGGCTTCAAGGGCATCTTTAATCGTATCCTGTGACGGGTACCCCGTGATGACAACGATACCGGTGTCAGGCCTGTTCTGCCTGATCCACTTAATAAGGGTGATACCATCTACTTCAGGCATCTTAAGGTCAGTGAATACGAGGTCATAGGGGGTCTGCTCCATCTTCAGTATCGCCTCTTTGCCTCCCAGAACTCCTTCGATATTGTACCCTTCGGACCTGAGTACCGATTCGCAGCTTCTGATAATGACGGGCTCATCGTCAACAACCAGAATTTTAATATCATCTGCCATAAGAAGCCTCCATTGCGCTGTTTATAGGTGGACGTTTAAATGAAAAGGCAGGCTTTACACGTATTGAGAAACACCCGGGACAATTATGTGCATGGACCTGTTTATTCATATTTGCTGTTCAGTGTACCTGTTACCAATTTCTGTCTTATCCTTCGATCTGAGAGACAAAACCCTATTTTGCTAAGGGGAATACTTTTGCCAGCCAAAGAAGCCATCCTTCTGATAGATGGTCCTTAAGAAGTGCTGCCATGACGTCATTCGCCTTCGTATTGATCTCTCTGAGCTCTCCATTCATGGGAGAAAGCAGGCTTTGTGATTTGCCGCTGCTTGTATAAATATTCGCAAAAACCTGACCCGCATCAAGGGTATCCAGATCTTTAACAAACTCTACATACATTAAATCTCCTGCAAGCATCCAGTATCTCAGGTCACAGCCGACTTCCCACAGTCCGTCGCCGGAGGGTCGTGCCCAGGTGCCTTCTTTATAAAAAATAACAGGGTTTTCCTGGTCCCGCAGGGGTGATACAAAGTCCCTGAAATCGTCAATAAAGGCCTGCCGCAATATCCAGCCCCGGGTGTCAAAAACCTTCTGGGCGACATTAAGCATAAAGTCAGGGGTAAAGGGTTTTTCAATGTATTCCGCTGCTCCCAGTTTTGACGATTCCTTGGCATCTTCCAGAGTCGGGTAACCCGTAATTATCACTACGTCTGTTTTCGGCTTGATGACACGGGCTTCCTTAAGCACTTCTAGCCCGCTCATTCCCGGCATTTTCACATCGGATATCAGGAGGTCAAAATCTTCTTTTGAGAGTTTATTGAGGGCATCTTCTCCGTTATCTACCGTGGAAATGCTGTAACCTTCAGCTCCGAGAATTCTCTTGCAGCTTAAGGTTACAATTGGATCATCATCGACTACTAGTATTCTCCCTTTTTCCATTACGCCCCCTCCTGGCTGTTATGACTCTCCGATTACATCAGACTGGTGCACCCATAACCGGACAGCCTTTAATTGGGTCTATAGTATCATATTATTTCTATAATTTAGCCAGCACTTATAGCGTCTTTAATAATTTTTATTACGTCCGGCGTATTAATCGGGATATTGCCCAGCTCTTTTTTTATTTCAGATGTATCTAAAACGTATGTTTTATCATCTCTTTTGTGTTCGAAGAAAAAATCAATTTCAGGATTAGATACTATCAGAACGATCAGTGTTTTTCCAACATCTCCCATGGGTTTCCTGTCTATGTGGTCATGCTGAAAAGATACGGATATGGAGGTGCCCCCGCCTTTTTGAGAGGTCACCTGTATGTCCCCCCTGCACTCCCGTGCAGCCTGGGCGAGCATCGGGATGCCAAGCCCCACTTTTCTCGTCGTCCTTGTAGTGTAAAAGGGATCGCAGGCATGTTCCAGCAGTTCCGCGTCCATCCCCTGTCCGTTGTCTTTAATGTCTATAGTCAGGATATTGTCTTTGACACTTTCCCTCAGCCTGATCTCAATTCTGGACGCCCCCGCTGTTATCGAGTTTTCAACAATATCAAGGATATGTAATGATAGATCTTCCATAATTGTGATTTATCTTGCCACAGACTTGCACAGACTTAAAGACATGATACTATCTCTATTACTGTTTAGTGCTTAACCTGCTTTTGTCTGTGTTAGTCAGTGGCTGAATAATCTTCACTCCCATTCCACCTTTCTTCCATCTTTGTTTTTCATTGCCATTCTTATCTCTGTAATTGACGGGGCCTGCAGGGAGAAATTTGAAATTTTTTTTGCAATGTCTGCCGGATAGTGGGCGTCAGAGGACGCTATCCAGGTATATGAGCTGTAGTCTTTGAACAGGCTCTCAGCCTTTTCCCTTGTCATATTCGGGGACATTTCAAGGGCGTCAAAGTTCATCTGATCCGGGATAAATCCCAGCTGCGACAGTATACTGAAGGCCCCCCTGTCAATATGTGAGGCTATGGCCAGACCGCCCAGATCGTGGATGGTCTCTATTATTGTTTGAGCAGGCAGATCAGTGGCGGCTATGAGCATCCGATTGTTCATGCCTAACACTTCATCCTGTTCATTGACAATTACCTGCTCCCCGAATCTGCTTACATCATTGGTCCCGGGAAGAAGGTTTTTATATACAATTTCCTGTAGATCTAAAATACGATCGTCATCAAAGATCCCCAGGATATGTGCTTCTTCTGAAGATGCTACCTCCATACCGGCAAGAACAGTAAGGTTGAACTGCGCTGCGGATTTTCTTGCTGCCTGCACATTTTCAGCAGAATTGTGGTCAGTAATAGCGATGATATCCAGACCCTTTTGTGAAGCGGTCTCAATAATTGAAGCAGGGGTCATATCCAGTTCAGCGCAGGGGGAAAGGCAGGTATGTATATGCAGGTCAGCTTTATATTGTTTCAACATAAGAGGTTTTCAGGATTCTGTTCAGCAGCTCTTTTACCTGTCAAGCAGTTGATAAAGCTTTCCTGCTGCTTCAAATGCCGGCAGGGGTGTTGTCATGACAGTTACTTTTTCGGCCCGGGCCTTCTCTATGACGTCTTCCGCCGGTTTTCTGTTTCCCACAATAATTATTCCGGCCAGGCCTTTCATATCAGCTACAGCGATAATATTCAGGTGAGTCTGAAGCGTAATCCATATATTCCCTACATTGCTGTTGGCCATAACATCAGACAGGAGATCACTGACATATGCTCCCGTGACTTCATTATTCATGCTTTCTTCACAGGTTACTATTTCCAGCGACAAGTCTTTGATCAGATCCTGAAGATTCATAACATGACCCCTTTTGTAGTATTTCTCAGTATGAAATATGTCTACGGGATATTTAAAACCATCTCCACTGTCGTGCCTTCGCCCACAACAGACTCAATATTAAATTCATCTGAGTTCTTTTTCATGTTCGGGAGCCCCATTCCTGCTCCCCAGCCCATTTCCCGCACCCACTCGGGAGCGGTCGAGTACCCCTCCTGCATTGCCTGCTCGATATTTTCAATGCCGGGCCCCATGTCTTCAATCCTGATCCGGATGGAAGACGGGCCAATAAAGTACAGCAGTCGTGCTGCTGCCGCGTATATAATTACATTGATTTCCGCTTCAAAGGTGGCGATAGCGGCACGCCGTATGATTTCTTCAGCAACACCGAGATCAGTGAGCGTCCGTTTCAGCTCGCCAGAGGCCTCACCGGCAGTGGCAAAGTTTCCGCCTACGAGCTGAAAGCTGCCTTCTATTGTTTTGTCACTATTCAGTGGCATCTGCTTACTTGTCCAGACATCCCGGTAACCCCTCTTTAAACAGCCTTCCTGAGGCGGTGTACATGCAGAAGGATGTGCTTAACAGGGGGATTTTTTTCTTTTGAGCCAGGTCGATAGTTTCTTTGTCCGGCTTCTTATCCAGGACAAAAACAATGGATTTGATCCCCGCTATTTCAGCGGTACGGATAACATGAGGCTGGGTGAGGCTGGTGATAAGCAGTGAGTTGGGTGTGTGGTAATACAGGACAGCGCTCATCATATCAGCACTGCAGGCGCTGTGAATATCTATCTCTGAATTCTCAGGATTTGCGATGATAGATGCTTCAAGAATTTTAGCTATCTCTTTTAAAATCATATGATTAGCATCTCAGATGCGCTTTAGTCCGATGGTCCGAATACTTCCTGAACCGCTTTAAGCAGCGTGTCGGGTGTAAAAGGCTTTTCTATAAAGTTATATGCACCGACTCTCAGCGCCTGAACAGCCGTATCAACTGTGCTGTAGCCTGTTACCATAACAACTTTCGTCTCCGGCCAGTTCTCCTTTATTTTGCTGAGCACCTCCATGCCGTCCATGTCCGGCATTTTCAGGTCAAGCAGAACCAGTGCGAAGGTTTCCTTTTCAAGGCACGCTATCCCTTCTTTGCCGCTGGCCGTGAGCGTCACATCATATCCTTCCGGGGTCAGGGTCCTGTCGCAGCTTGTCCTGACTATGGCTTCATCATCTACTACGAGAATTTTTTTCATGATTCTAAGGGTAGTCTAACAAAAAAGCTGGTGCCTTTACCAATGGTGCTCTTGACCTTTATATGGCCGCCCAGGTGCTTCACAATTCCATGACTTACAGAGAGACCGAGCCCTGTTCCTTTCCCGACCGGCTTGGTTGTGAAAAAGGGTTCAAAGAGCTTTGGCATGTCCTCTTCCTTTATTCCGCACCCTTCGTCTGTAAACTCTATTTCAACATAGGGCTTTTCATTTTCCAATGCCCCCCTCGTTCTAATGGTGATATTCCCCCGGCCATTCATGGCGTCAGCAGCATTAATGAACATGTTCAGAAAAATCTGCTGGAACTGAGAACCATCGCCTACAACGACAAACTGCTTGTCCGCGAAATCCGGGTTGAATTTTATATGGTGAAACTTTGCCTGGTTCTGCACCATGAATATTGTCCTGTTCAGCACCTCATTAATGCTTACCTTGCCTTTCTCAGAAGGTGTCGCACGGGCGAAGGTGAGAAGGTTTTTGATGATTTTTGCGCATCGTTCAGACTGTTCAATAATAATATCGAGGTCCTGTGATTCGGTGCTTTCCGGGGGAAACCTCTTCTTTAACAGGTGAGCAAATGTGACGACTCCGGTTAAAGGGTTGTTAATTTCATGGGCCACCCCCGCGGCCATTCTTCCCAGAGATGCCAGCTTTTCAGTCTGCATGAGGTTGGCATGGGTCTTCTGGATTTCATCTGTTTTCTTTTCAATTTCTACTTCAAGGGTCTGGGTCCATCGTTCCCGCTGGTCTCTGGCCCCTTTCAGGTCACGGATCATCGAGTTGAATGTTCGCGCCAATTTGCCGATTTCATCATCTGATCTCACCTGAACAGTGTTCTCGAGGTTCCCGCCGGAAACCTTCTCCATTCCCTGGACAAGCTCATTGACCGGTTTGGAAACAATTTTATAGAGGATGATTCCAAGAAAGATCGATACGGCAAGAACAAACATGATAACGTACGCGGTCAGGGCGAGCCCCTGCTTTAAGAGGGCCTCATCCAGAACAGCAAGGGAGAGGTCTGCCTTCACAAAGCCGAGTATTTCCGGGCTTTCCGGATGGGCGTGACAGGCTGCCGTGGAACATTCGGGGGCGTTTAAAATCGATTCTACCATGTGCAGCGAGGTTTTACCTTTTTCGTCTCTGTGGACGAACAGTTTTCTGGTTTCTGTCAGCAATTCCCCTGATTCACTGTTGGAATGACATCCGGTGCAGGCTATAGATGTTCTGTCAACAGAGTTCCCTGCTTTTTCTGATTTTGATGAAAATACAATGTTGCCGCGATGGTCGTAGATCTGAACGCCCTGAACACCTTCCGGCGTGCTGAGGGTGTCCAGTACGCGCTGGGTTTCTTCCCTGTCAAATATAAGCATGCTGCGGCGTGTGCTGGCTTTCGTGAAGTTTACAAAAGACCTGCCGTACTTGGTCGCAATCGACAGAACATCTTTTTCCTGCTTTTGAAGAATGGCATACCAGAAGATGAGGCTCAGTATAATCATCAGGAGGCCGATGGCGATAATAAGCTTTGCAGCTATGGATTTATCGGGATTGCGGAGAATATTTTTCATATCCGTGTATTATAGGTGCGTTTTTGTTTTTTTAAAAGAATTAAATAATAAAATTTCAGTTATTTATAAATGTTCATTTTGCAATGTAGCATTCTCAAAATTGCCGGTAAGCATAATTCCGGGGTATTGCTGATAAATAAGTTAAAACTATAGATAAAAAAGATTAATATTCATTGACAGCAGTAGTTCGGATCGTGTATAAAATCTTCAATGCCAGGAACTTATATCCCATGGGACTATGTCCCGGTTATGATAGTGTTTGCATTTGCCGTGATGATAGGCCTCGGTGCGCTCGTTGGCGGGCTCCTCGTTAGACCACGGCGTCCCTACGCGCAGAAGTTAGCCCCTTATGAGTCTGGAAATCCACCGGTAGGAGAGCCCAGATATAAATTCTCGGTAAAGTTCTATATAGTAGCGATGCTCTTTGTTGTATTTGATGTTGAAGCTGTTTTTATGTATCCCTGGGCTGTTGCTTTTGACAAGCTCGGGATGTTCGGGTTTATCGAAATGATGCTGTTTATATTTATTCTGCTTGTCGGGTATATCTATGTCTGGAAGAAAGGGGCATTTGTCTGGGAATGAGTGAGAGTCAGAATACAGACCTGATTGAAGTAGCAGAGAACACGAAGATAATTCCTGGGGCCAATACGATAATCACATCCCTTGACCAGCTGGTCAACTGGGGAAGGAAAAATTCTATATGGCCGATGACGTTCGGTCTTGCCTGCTGCGCTATTGAGATGATGGCAGCAGGTTCAGCCCATTATGATTTTGACCGGTTCGGCATTGTGTTTCGCGCGTCGCCGAGACAGGCTGATGTAATTATTGTCGCGGGCACAGTAACGAAAAAAATGGCGCCTGTCGTAAGAAGGGTGTATGACCAGATGCCGGAGCCTCGTTATGTAATTGCTATGGGAAGCTGTGCATGTTCCGGCGGAGTGTTTAATACCTATTCGGTTGTCCAGGGCTGTGACAGTTTTTTGCCCGTTGATGTGTATGTCCCGGGATGTCCGCCCAGACCAGAGGCCCTGATGGAAGGGGTCATGAAACTTCAGGATAAAATACAAAAGGAGCATTTGAGATGGAGCCCCTGGAGATAGTCGCACGAGTCAAGGACAAGTTTTTCAGTGAAGTTGTGACTGTCTCGGAGTTCCGGGACCAGGTATCTGTAAGCGTGAAGCGGGAGAGGCTTCTTGATATCTGCCGCTTCCTTCATGATGATCCTGAAACGCATATGGACTACCTGGCGGATTTATGCGGGATTGACTATCCGGACAGAAAGTTCCGTTTTGAGGTCGTATATAATCTTTTTTCGATGAAGCACAGGCATCGTCTTCTCATCAAGGCTCTCATTCCGGAAGATGATCCGACTGTCGAGAGTGTTGTTCCTGTCTGGAATGGCGCGAACTGGCATGAACGGGAAGCCTGTGATATGTATGGAATCGTGTTCAACGGGCATCCTGATTTACGGCGCATTCTGATGCCTGAAGACTGGGAAGGATACCCGTTGAGAAAAGACTATCCCCTAAAGGGACCAGAGGACCGGGAATATAAAGGATTTGAAGAACTGAAAGAGCTGCACTCTCATGATGATGAGTGGAGAATTACGTAAAACCCTTTAACCGATTTTCGCGTTTTTCATTAGCAGTCAGATTTCATGTATTCACCGTAACTTGGTGAAAGCATCTGTAATACAGGATAAGCCTGTTTCTTTGCTGTTAGTCAGTAATAATTTTGAAAACCGGTTTTTTAATAAAAGAGCAGAACAATGTCTGACAAGGATAATAAACTTAAATTACTGACAAAAGAACTGACCATCAATATGGGTCCGCAACATCCTGCGACGCACGGTGTGTTGAGACTTGTCGTTGACCTTGATGGTGAGACGGTTGTTAAGTGTACACCCTACGTTGGTTATCTTCACCGGGGAGTTGAAAAGCTCGCAGAGCACAGAAATTATATGCAGATCCTGCCGCTCACCGACCGCCTTGATTATATTTCATCGATGTCCAATAACATTGGCTATTGCACCGCTGTTGAGAAGCTCTTCGGCATTACGTTAACTGAAAGAACAGAGTACATAAGAACCATTGTCGGAGAACTGTCCCGCATTGCAAACCACCTGTTATGGCTTGCCACACATGCCCTTGATATTGGCGCGATGACAGTATTTCTCTACTGCTTCAGGGAACGGGAACAGATAATGGACTTGTTCGAGAGGCTCTGCGGCGCGCGCCTTACCGTGACTTACACGAGAATCGGCGGGTTGAAAAATGATGTTGATGCTCAGTGGCTTGAAGATCTCTATGCTTTTACCAATGAATTCCCGATGAGAGTCGAACAGTACGAAACACTTATTGACCAGAACCGTATATGGCTGCGCAGGACGAAAGGTATCGGGGTCATATCCGCGGAAGAGGCGATTAACTGGGGATTGAGCGGGCCGACACTCAGGGGTTCGGGAGTTCCCTATGATGTGCGGAATATTGAACCCTACGGTGTCTATGACAAGGTCAAGTGGGAGGTCTGCACCGCAAAAAACGGAGACATATATGACAGGTACCGGGTGAGGATGGATGAGTTCCGGCAGTCCAATTCGATTATCAAGCAGTGCATTGAGCAAATTCCCGATGGCCCGATAATGTCTGACGCACCCAAGTTCACACTGCCGGCCAAGGACAAGGTGTTAAGTGACATGGAGCATCTGATTCACCATTTTGTTCTGATAACAAAGGGCCCACAGACAGCACCGGAAGGGGAGCTGTATGTCCCGACCGAGGTACCGAAAGGAGAACTGGGGTTTCATTTTGTCAGCGACGGGGAGGGAAAACCCTATCGTATGAGAATACGGTCCCCGTCCTTTGTCCATGTGTCCGCGTTGCCGACGATTTGTGAAGGTGAACTGATAGCGGATGTTATCGCAAATATTGGAAGTATAGACATAGTATTAGGAGAATGCGACAGATAAAATGCTGATAGCTGATGGCTGTCCGCTTTGAGCTGATTATGTTTAACGAAACCGTAATAAATGAGATCAATGGTATTCGGAAGAAGTACCCTGACCGCAGGAGTGCGCTTCTGCCTTCCCTCTATATTGCCCAGCGGGAATTCGGCTGGTTGAGCCTCAAGGCGATGTCATGTGTGGCAAAGGCACTGAACCTGCCTGAGGCTGATGTCAGGGGAACGGCTTCTTTTTATTCCATGTTCAAACACAACCCTGTTGGACGCAATGTTATTCAGTTGTGCACCAATGTTTCCTGCATGATTCTCGGTGCGGAGAAACTTGTTGATTTCCTGAAGTCAAAATATGGTGTTCACCCTAATGGAACAAGTGAGGATGGACGGTTTTCCCTCGTCATAATGGAATGTATCGGCGCCTGCGGCACTGCGCCGGCAATGCTTGTTAATACGGATTTTCATGATGAGCTGTCAGAATCGAGAATTGAGGAGATTTTAGAAAAGTACAAATAGAAATCCCGTGAAGTGTTGAATGTGATGTATTAAAGAAAATGGAAAATTTTCTCCTGAAAAACATAGATAATCCCAACTCAGCCGACATTGCTGAATATGAACAGGCCGGGGGGTATAAGAATCTGTCCAAAGCGCTGGGAATAAAGCCGAAGGACGTGCTTGATGAGGTCAAGGCTTCAGGCCTGAGGGGGCGCGGTGGTGCTGGATTCCCGACAGGGATGAAGTGGACTTTTGCCACAGCTGATCCTAAATTTCCCAAGTATTTAATGTGCAATGCTGATGAAGGTGAGCCGGGCACATTTAAGGACAGGCCGATTCTTGAAAAAAACCCGCACCTCCTTATTGAGGGGATGGCAATATCCGGATATGCACTGGGCGCGGAATACGGTCACATATATCTCAGGGGCGAGTATCCTGAGGCTGGGGATATCCTGAATTCAGCAATAAATCAGGCGAACGAGAAAAACTATCTGGGAGAGAACATCCTGGGCAAAGGCATAAAATTCAAACTTTCAGTGCATATGGGCGCGGGGGCTTATATCTGCGGGGAAGAGACCGCCCTCATTGAATCTATTGAAGGGAAAAAAGGTCAGCCCAGGAACAAGCCTCCCTTTCCTGTGAATGTCGGGGCCTGGGGCATGCCCACGATTGTGAACAATGTGGAAACTCTTTCAAATGTGCCCTATATTATCGAGATTGGCGGTGAAAATTACGCTAAAATCGGCAGCAGTGAATGTCCGGGCCCGAAGCTATTCAGCGTGAGCGGCTGTGTGAACAAGCCCGGGGTTTATGAGCTTCCGATGGGGACGACACTTCAGGATATTATCTATAACCATGCAGGCGGGATGCGGAATGGCAAGAAGCTCAAGGCAGTCATTCCGGGCGGTATATCAACACCGGTGCTTCCTGCCGACGCAATAGACTGTGCCATGGATTTTGTTGCGATGCCAAAGGCCGGAAGCATGCTCGGTTCAGGCGCTGTAATCGTGATGGATGAAGATGTCTGTATGGTGAAGGTAACCTACAGGGCGCTGAAGTTTTTTGAGCATGAATCATGCGGTAAATGTGTGCCCTGCCGGGAGGGCACGGACTGGCTCAGAAAAATTCTTGAGCGAATAGAAAATGGCAAGGGCACGCAAGGAGATATAGAACTCCTGTCTGATGTAGCCGGGATTATGTCAGGCAAAACATTCTGTCCCCTCGGTGATGGAGCGGCCGGTGTAGTTATGGGAATGATAAAACATTTCAGATCTGAATTTGAAGAGCATATAAAAGAAGGAAAGTGTACATTTTGAAAATGAACCGGAGCGGAAAGGATGACATTTATACGTACGAAGAGATTCCTTGCTCCAGATTGCTATGATTACACTCACTATTAACAATAAAGAGATATCTCTGGAACAACCGATGACCGTTCTTGAAGCGTCACGACAGGCGGGCATAAAGATTCCGACCCTCTGTTATTTCGAAGCGCTCAAACCCTATGGCGGATGCCGGCTCTGCGTTGTTGAGGTGGAGAGAATGCCCAGGCTTCAGACCGCCTGCACATTGATGGTGGCTGATGGTATGGTTATTCAGACCGAGTCAGATACTATCTCTGAAGTGAGGCGGGGCATCTTAGAATTTCTGCTTATCAACCATCCTCTTGACTGCCCCTACTGTGACAAGGCAGGGGAATGTGAACTGCAGGACCTGGTGAATAAATACGGACCGGCAGTGGGCAGGCATAAAGAGGAAAAAAGAAAAGTCCCTGAAAGTCATAAAGATCAGATTCTCGCCAGAAACATGGAGCGATGTGTTGCCTGCACAAGATGCGTGAGAATGTGCAGCGACGTACAGGGAGCATCAGCAATTTCGATGATGGGAAGGGGCAATGATACTCGCATGGAGCCCTTTTCAGCTGATTCATTCAATTGTGAGTACTGCGGGAACTGTCTCACTGTATGCCCGGTGGGTGCTATATTGAGCCGTTTATATCTTCATAGTTTCAGGCCCTGGCAGGTTGATCGTGAAGTTGACACTGTCTGCTCATACTGCGGTGTAGGATGTTCTCTGACGGTCCAGGTGAGAGATGATTCCATAAAGCGTGTTATCCCCAAAGAGGGGAAAGGTCTGAATAAAGGCCTTCTCTGTTCACGAGGACGCTTTGGGTATGAATATATCGGTAGTGATGATCGGCTGACAACGCCTCTGGTGAGAAAGAACGGAAAACTCGAGCCAGCCACATGGACTGAAGCGCTTGAGATAGTAGCCGATAAACTGCAGGGGATACGGAAGGAAAGCGGTGGTGTCTCAATTGCAGGGATCGCTTCTCCCAGATGCTCGAATGAGGACAATTACCTGTTTCAGAAATTCATGCGGATGACCTGCGGTACCAATAATATCGATTCAATTTCCCGGACAGGATATGGCGCCGCGCAAAAATATTTTGAAGACCTCCTGGGGCAGGGAATTACGTCAAACTTAATAGATGGCTTGAAGAATTCTGAGGCCATCGTTGTTCTTGGTGGTGATCCAACTTCAATAAACCCGATTCTCGGGCTTTCCATTAGAGAGGCTGCGCGGCGTGGGGCTCAGATCGCTGTTATTGGAAACGCAAAGGGCCTTGAACGGTTTAAGACTCTGCAGATAACTGCGCCGGTGTTTGAAGAGGCAGCAGTTCTTGAGTCATTGCTCGCACAGGTCTTTGCCTCTAAAGGAGAACGGGGAGAACACGCGTTTCTGGACAGGGGGATCGCTGATATGGCTGCCGGGACATCAACGGTGAGTGATGTCAAAGGATTGGATGATCTGAAAAAGATACTCCTTGAAAGCCCTTCTACTTCAATTGTTTTCGGTACTGATCTGGTCCAGAGATCAGACGGACACCGTTCCCTCTTCGCTGTCTCAGGTCTGACATACCTCCTCGAAGCACGGCTCTATCTCCTGTCGGAAAAAGCAAATGAGCAGGGGGTAATTGATGCCGGGTGCGTTCCTGATATGCTTCCGGGTGGAAGGCCCCTTCATATAGAGGACTTTAAAAAGAAATTTGAGATGCTTTGGAAAGACAGTCTTCCTGATTTCAAGGGTAAAACACTAATGGAAATAATTGAGGGGGCCAGGACCGGCGACATCAAGGCACTCTACATAATGGGAGAGAACCCTGTCTTTAATCTGCCTGACGCCAAGTATGTAAAAGAAGCACTGGATTCCCTTGATTTTCTGGTGGTGCAGGACATCTTCCTCAGTGAAACTGCTGAGCTCGCTGATGTTGTCCTTCCTGCACTTGGGTGGGCGGAGCGGACAGGAACTGTTACTAATCTTGAGAGAAGAATCCAGGTCCAGAAAAAGGCGGTGGAGACATCCGCAGGCATGGAAGACTGGAGAATCATTTCAGAGATCTCGGGAAAAATGGGATACAAAATGGAATACAAGGATTCAGAGGATATAATGGATGAACTGGCACAGGTATCTCCCCTCTACCGTGACCTTACCTATAAAGAGATCGACAGGGGCAAGAGTATCTGGCCTTATCATGGCGAGCCTCTTCGGGGCGCGGAGATCAGTGAAATTCCTGCTGGAGAAGAGGTTCAATCCGGAAATGGAGCTGATTATTATCTTGCGGTGGACAGGCCCCTGTTTCATTCAGGAACATTATCGAGAAGGTCCCCGGCTCTTACAAAGATCATGCCCGAACCCGTTCTCAGGATCAGTGCTGCGTCAGCAGAAAAACTGGGCCTGACTGACGGCGACAGGGTGAACGTGACAACATCGGCAGGAAGCAGTGAAACAGTAGTTGTGGTTGATGATTCAATAACTGATAACAGGGTATACATGGGCAATAATTTTAAGGACAGGGGGGCCTGCAGATTACTCAACTTCAGGCTCGACTCTGTGACAAAGGCACCGGGCATTGAGGGCTGCGGAGTCACGATAGAGAAACGATAGGACAGATTATGACTTTTTCATTAGTGTTGTGGACATTTATCAAGGTAGCGATAGTGGTTAGCATACTCATGCTCCATGTCTCGTATGTTGTTTATTTCGAACGCAAGGTCATAGGCCACATGCAGGCCCGTATGGGACCCATGCGCGTGGGATGGCACGGGTTGCTTCAGCCCATAGCCGATGCGATAAAACTGTTTTTTAAAGAGGACATCATGCCGTCACAGGCTGATAAGTCGATATTCTACATCGCGCCCATAATCGGTGTACTTGCAGCGATAGGGTCTATAGCGGTAATACCGATGTGGGATGGCTTTGCAATAGCAAATATCAACATTGGCCTGCTGTTTATACTGGCCCTCTCGTCAGTTGGTTCCTATTCGATTATCCTTGCCGGCTGGGCGTCCAATTCAAAATACTCTTTTCTGGGCGGACTGCGTTCAGCTGCCCAGGTCATAAGTTATGAAATCGCCATGGGACTGAGCCTGGTCGGGATTATGCTGCTCTCAGGGAGCGCCAATCTTACTGATATTGTCCACGCGCAGTCTGACTACTGGTTTATTTTTACACAGCCGGCAGCGTTCTTTGTATTTGTTGTAGCGATTATCGCGGAGACAAACAGGGCGCCCTTTGACCTTCCTGAAGCTGAAACAGAGCTTGTCGCGGGCTACGCCACTGAATACAGCGGCATACGGTTTGGTCTGTTCTTTATGGCTGAGTACGCCGGGATGTTCATTATGTCAGCCCTTGCTGTTGTCTGCTTCCTTGGCGGCTGGGATGGACCCGATATCAGGCTACTGGCCTGGGTCCCCGGTTTTGTCTGGTTCATATTAAAGGTATATGCATTTATCTTTTTCTATTTCTGGATACGGGCAACACTGCCCAGGTACAGGTATGACCAGCTGATGAGTCTCGGGTGGAAATTGTTTATACCCCTTGCACTTGCAAATGTTGTGTTTACGGCGTTGTTAAAACTGCTGTAAGGTGATAATGAAATGGTAAAAAGCGAAAAAAGGAAATTTGATTTCAATGACGTTTAATGAACTGGTAAAAAAAGTATTTTTCATCGAGATTCTCCAGGGTCTTGCCCTGACCTTTAAAACGTGGGTAACCCCGTCGGTAACGCGTCAGTATCCAACAGAGAAGCGGGAACCATTTCCCGGATCGAGGGGGCTTCACGCCCTTGTGAGAGATCCCGAGACAGGCCGGGAAAAGTGTGTGGGCTGCGGACTCTGTGCTGCCATGTGTCCTTCCCAGTGTATCTATATTTACACGAGCGAGGGAGAGGACCACAAAAAAGTCGTAGACCGGTACGAGATAGAAGTTTTGAGGTGCGTTTACTGTGCCCTCTGCGTTGAGGCCTGCCCCTATGGCGCTATCGCGCTGTCTCCTCACTTTGAGTACTCGGGCTACACACGGGAAGAATTTTACTACAAAAAAGAACGGTTGCTTGAGAACTGGGACAAATACATGGCTGACCCCAGGGGTGCTGAATACCTTGACAAATTCTGGGGGCCGAAATCATCTGACTTTGAGCTGCCTGACGGGCCTGAGACAGGTTCTGAAGAGAGGAAGGCGTCATGACGGTTCATCAGCTGATTTTCATATACTTTGCGATCGCGATGACCGGAATTTCTCTTTTGGTAGTGACCAGGCGGAACCCGGTTCACAGCGTGCTCTTCATGCTGGTCCTTTTTGTCCATATTGCAGCGCTCTATCTTTTCCTGAACGCTGAATTCCTGGCGGCTGTGCAGATCATTGTCTATGCCGGGGCGATAATGGTTCTCTTTCTCTTCGTTATTATGCTCTTAAACCTGAGGCGGGAGGAGACAGAAGAGAAGTTCCACAGGCAGTGGCCGGTCAGCGCAGGGGCCGTGGCAGTGCTTGCGGTTTTTTTTATCATGATTGTCAGCAAAATTGTTGTTCTGCCAGCACTGGGAGAATACTCGATAGATGCGATACGGTCAGAAGGAAGCATCATGACGGTTGGGAAAGTTCTGTTTACAAAATACCTGCTGCCATTTGAGATAGCCTCAATTATTCTCCTGGTAGCAATTATTGGCGCAATTGTTTTGGCAAAGAAAAGTACAAACAGCTGACCGCTGAAGGTCAGCAATAAGAAGGAGGAGTTGGTTGGTTCCGTTAAGCTGGTACATAATGTTAAGCGCGGTCATGTTCAGTATCGGTGTCTTTGGTTTTCTGGCGAGGCGCAATCTCATTATAATGTTTATTTCCCTGGAGCTGATGCTTAATTCTGTAAATGTCAGCCTGGTCGCCTTTAGCCATTATCTCCAGTCCATGAACGGCCAGATACTCGTCTTTTTTGTTATAACTGTTGCAGCTGCAGAGGCAGCGATAGGGCTGGCAATATTGATCGCCTATTATAAAAATAATCCCACAATCAAAGTGGATGAGATTAACCTGTTAAAAGGATGATGTGACAGGGGTGTTTTGCAATACGCCCCTACGGTGAATGCAATGATAAAATATACATTAATACCACTACTGCCGTTCCTGGCGTTTATCATCAATATCCTCCTTGGCCGGAATTTTATCCGGGACAAGGCGCACTGGGTGGCTATTCCCGCAGTCTTCGGGTCTTTTGTCCTCGCGGTCTCGGCCTTTATCGACGTGGCAAACGGGCAGGTTATTAATATTGATGTTTACAGCTGGATTGTGTCCGGTGATTTTAACGTCTCATTCGGTTTTCTTATTGATCAGCTCTCAGCCATCATGCTCCTTGTTGTTACCTCGATCAGCACGCTGATCTTTATCTATTCTGTTGGATATATGCATGGTGATCCGGGCTACTACCGGTTTTTTGCGTACCTGAGCCTCTTTGTTTTTTCCATGCTCATTCTTGTTATGGCCAATAATTTCCTCCTTCTCTATTTTGGATGGGAAGCTGTTGGTTTGTGCTCATATTTTCTTATCGGATTCTGGTTTCACAAGAAGTCTGCCGCAGATGCCGGTAAAAAGGCATTTATTGTAAACCGGTTCGGTGATTTCGGATTTGGCCTCGGTGTGATTCTTATTTTCCTTACCCTTGGCAGTCTTGACTATATGGAAGTATTTAATAGGGCGGGAGGCATAGCCGGTCAGACCATTAACATCCTGGGAACCGACTTTGACCTTATTACTGTCATCTGCCTTCTCCTGTTCTGTGGTGCAGTCGGTAAATCAGCGCAGCTGCCGCTCCATGTATGGCTGCCCGATGCAATGGAAGGGCCAACGCCTGTCTCCGCATTGATTCATGCCGCAACAATGGTAACAGCAGGTGTGTTCATGGTTGCCCGCACCAGCCCCCTGTTTAACCTCTCAGCAACTGCGATGAACACCGTGGCAGTGGTAGGCGGGCTTACCGCGATATTTGCCGCCACGATCGCGCTTGTTCAAAATGATATTAAACGGGTTATTGCCTATTCAACGGTAAGCCAGCTGGGGTATATGTTTCTTGCCCTTGGCGTCGGTGCCTATTCTGCCGGCATCTTTCACCTTTATACCCATGCGTATTTCAAGGCTCTGCTCTTTCTTGGTTCAGGGAGTGTTATTCACGCCCTGGGAGATGAGCAGGACATGCGGAACATGGGAGGGCTGAAAAAATTTATGCCCCAGACGTATAAGGTATTCATTATTGCCACATTGAGCATAACGGGTATTCCCTTTCTGGCAGGTTTTTTCAGTAAGGACGAAATACTCTGGAGAGTTTACCAGCAGGGTGACCTCGGTAAATTTCTCTGGTTCCTCGGCACTGCTGCGGCGCTCCTGACAGCTTTTTATTCCTGGAGGCTGATCTACATGACATTTCATGGCAAATTCAGGGGGACCGATGAGCAGGAGCACCACCTGCATGAGTCTCCGCCCGTTATTACGGTGCCGTTATGGTTTCTTGCCGTTGGTGCGGTGGCTGCAGGATGGGTGGGCATTCCGCCAATACTCATGGAACATGGCGACAGGATCGGGGAGTTTCTCGCACCTGTGCTGGGGCATGCGCAGGGCCATGGTTCTCACGCGGAAGAGTATTTTGTTATTGCGGCATCAATTTTTGTCGCGGTGGCCGGATGGCTTATAGCTCACAGGATGTACATAAAAAAGCCGGAGATTCCCGCACAACTGGGCGCAAAGTATCAGCCAATTCACAAATTGCTCTACAACAAGTACTGGATTGATGAACTGTACAGCAAAGTCTTTGTGCAGCCGACGCTCAAACTGGCTGACAAGGTCATTCTTGGCTTTGATACGATCGTCATAGAGGGTATTGTCAATGGAATCCCGGCGCTGATAGACAGTTTCAGTCAGGGATTGAGGCGCATTCAGACCGGCCTTATATCGAACTATGGTCTTGTTATGACATTAGGGGCGCTCTGCATGCTGATCGGCTATATGGTATTTTCCGGTTAATGTATTGCATGACATGATACATTATCGAACAGAAGAGAAAGGTTAATTTTTGTATGAACAGAGTACAGAAAGTTGAATAAAGGTTGAACTATGGATAATGTGATTCTGAACCAGCTTAGTTACCCAATTCTTTCATGGACAGTGTTTCTGCCTGTTGTCGGTATTTTCGTGCTTTTGTTCCTGAGGAATTCAGGGGCGATCAGGTGGACGGCTCTTGGGTTTACCCTGGTTACCCTTGCTGTGTCCCTGCCGCTGCTGACAAATTTTGACAAGTCCACGCACAAGATGCAGTTCGTGGAGAAGAGCGAGTGGATACCTTCCTGGGGAATACATTATTTTATCGGGATTGATGGCATCAGCATTCTTTTTATTGTATTGACCACACTGCTCAGCGTGCTCTGCGTCCTTGTGTCATGGACCTCTGTACAGGATAGGGTCAAAGAGTTTCATATCGCCATTCTTGCCGTTGAAACCGGTATGCTCGGTGTCTTTGTGGCCCTGGATTTCTTTCTTTTCTATCTGTTCTGGGAGGCAATGCTGATCCCGATGTTTATTTTAATAGGGGTCTTTGGCGGCAAGAACAGGGTCTACGCCTCTATCAAGTTTTTTCTCTACACCCTTGTCGGAAGTCTCCTGATGCTGGTAGGTATTGTGGTGCTCTATTTTTACGGGGGGAAGACACTCGATATCCTTGCTCTCAGTCAGATTAACTATCCGCTGAAGGTCCAGTACTGGCTTTTTCTCGCCTTTTTCGCGGCATTCGCGGTAAAGGTCCCCATGTTTCCGGTTCATACGTGGCTTCCTGACGCCCACACAGAGGCCCCTACGGCCGGCAGTGTTATTCTGGCAGGAGTACTGATCAAGATGGGCGCATACGGCTTTTTACGATTTTCCATGCCGATGCTGCCGGACGCAACAAAATTTTTTATCGGGCCGGTTCTCATACTGTCTATTATTGCTATTATCTATGGCGCGCTTATCTGTTTTGCGCAGAAAGATTTTAAACGGCTCATTGCCTACTCGAGTGTGAGCCATATGGGATTTGTAACGCTCGGGCTCTTTGCCCTGAACACCCAGGGAGTTGAAGGCGGAATACTCCAGATGCTGAATCACGGCATTATTACCGGCGCCATGTTCCTTATGATCGGGATTATTTATGAAAGAACGCACACACGGGTGATTGCTGATTACGGTGGGTTTGCTAAAATCGTGCCGTGGTATGCCGGTTTTTTCATGATTCTTACCTTTGCCTCGATAGGGCTTCCGGGCACGAACGGTTTTATCGGGGAGTTTCTCATCATATTCGGTGCATTCAAGGCACAGATGATAATGGGTGTACTTGCCGCTACAGGCATTATCCTTGGCGCAGGCTACATGCTGTGGCTCTATCAGAGAATATTTTTTCAGGACCCGAACCCGGATTATGAAGCGAAAGGCGCCCATCCGGTTTCTGATCTTAACATGAGAGAAGTCATAACCCTTCTCCCCTTATTTGTGCTTGTGTTCTGGATAGGCTTTTACCCGAACACCTTTCTCGAGTACATGCATGCATCTGTTGCGCATTTAATTGAACAGGTAAATCAGACCGCGTATGCAGGTCAGGAAAACCTCTTAGTGAAATTTATATCGGAGATCTTTTAATGGACGCTGGAACTACTCTCACTATAATGGATATCAGACCATTTGTGCCTGAACTTACCTTGTTATGTGCCGGATTGATCCTTATACTCCTTGATCTCATTGTGAAGAGAAAAGAGATTGTAGCCGCTGTCGGGGTTGCCGGCACTATTGCCGCACTGTATGCCACCTATAAACTGTTCGGATACGCGCAGCCCCAGTATGCTTTTTTTGATATGTTTGTTCTCGATGGGTACTCGAGTTTCTTTAAGTTGATATTTTATCTGAACCTGATACTGACAATCTGCATATCCGTAAAATTCATGGAAATTGAGAAAGCGTCCTGCGGTGAGTACTATTCATTGTTAATATTCGCCACCTCAGGCATGATGATCATGGCCTCAGCTGCTGACCTGATAGTCCTTTATCTGGGACTGGAACTGATGGCCCTTTCTACATACATTCTGGCAGGTCTCACCCGGAAACGGCATCGCTCAAATGAAGCTGCCCTGAAATACTTTTTCCTTGGAGCCTTCTCATCAGGATTTCTGCTTTACGGGATTTCACTGACCTTTGGTCTTACGGGCACGACAAATATTAGAGATATTGCCCACGCGATTTACGCATTAAATGTGATGGACAGTCCCATACTGTATCTTGGTATGATCTTTATCGTCGTTGCCTTTGGATTCAAGATTGCGCTGGCCCCTTTTCATATGTGGGCTCCTGATGTCTATGAAGGGGCTCCCACATCCATTACTGCTTTCATGTCTGTCGGGCCCAAGGCAGCGGGATTTGCCGTTCTGGGAAGGGTTTTATTCGATGCCTTTGGAGGAATGCAGGTCCAGTGGACATCGGTCCTCATTCCCATGGCTGTGCTGACGATGGCACTGGGGAGCATTATTGCCCTTTCCCAGACAAACATAAAGAGGATGCTTGCCTACAGCTCGATTGCACATGCGGGCTACATGCTTCTCGGAGTTATTGCCGGAACTCCCGAGGGCCTCACGAGTACGGCTAATTATCTGATGATTTACACATTTATGAATATCGGTGCCTTTGCAATTGTGATAATGCTGAGAAGGGAAGGCTTCCGTGGTGAAAATATTGAAGACTTTAAGGGACTCTCAAAGAGCCATCCCCTGGCAGCGGCCTTAATGCTGATATTCATGTTCTCCCTCACCGGAATACCGCCTACAGCAGGGTTTGTCGGTAAGTTTTATGTCTTTATGGAGCTTATTAATTCAGGTTACACCTACCTCGCGGTCATCGCTGTTGTGTTCAGTGCGATATCAGCATTTTTCTATTTAAGAATAGTGATGTATATGTACATGAAAGACCCCGGGGAAGAGATTGTCATCACCACCTCTCCCTCAATGAGCATCGCCCTTGCGATCACCTGTGTCATGGTCCTGATTTTGGGTGTCTTCCCCTCTTTTTTACTGAACCTGGTCAGATATTCGATTCTGGGCTAGAAGGGAACTGCTCTGACTGTTCTGTCGCTAAAGGGGTTTCCCCATAGACTTGTTTTGGGCCTGTAGAGTGTTATATAATTACTGTCGTTGCATATCCGATACAGATGCCGAAGTGGTGGAACTGGTAGACACGCACGGTTGAGGGCCGTGTGGGGCAACCTATGCGGGTTCGAGTCCCGCCTTCGGCACCATTATCTTAACTTCTTAAAATAATTAAATTCACGACCCACATCCCCTTTATCCAAGAATTGGTTGTATACAGAAAGTAAACAATTTTCGGATTGCTGAGAAATTGCCGGACTGTTTAAGATATCAATACAATTATTGCAAAATGAATATTCTCTATAATCACCTCTTATCAAGTTTTTATAGCGGGCAGAAAATTCATTTATAAGTTGAAGTTATCAATAAGGTTGATTAAGTCCACATTCAGCAGATCAATCCTTATGATCTTCAATTCATGATTAGATCACATATTGACTATGAATACCGCTACGTTAGGCTAATTGCATAGATGATTTTGTAAAATTAGTATTCCTTACACTTTCTGGAAAAGTTTACACTGCAGGTATAATTTTGATTTATGAAAATACATTAAGTCAGATAGTTACAGTTTTAGCATGGAATTTGCAAATTATATACTGCCTGCAAATATAACAGGGGAATACTGTCCAATAATCAGTTCCCATCTGCAATAGAAGACAAATGATGAAAAAAAGAGGACGATACAAAAAGAATAAGGATTTATCGTATTCTCGTTACAACCTATTCTTGAATGGAGAGATTTCTGTATGAGATGGTGGATTATTCTGTGGATATGTTTTATTACGGCCGCAATTGCATCTGCCGAGGAGGTGTCCGTACTCCCCCCACGAGAGCCAATTACTGAGTCAACAGTCTTGCCGTCCTTGATTTCCGCCTTGCGTATTGAAGGCCCATTATACTTTTGCGAAGAAGAGGTACCCTTACATAACCAGGAGGTGCGCGAGCGACTCGAAAAAGAGTTACTTCTTACTTTATGGGACCGGGCCCAGGTTATCCTCTGGATCAAGCGGGCTGGAAGGTTTATGCCCGTAATTGAAAAAACCTTGAGAGAACAGGGTCTGCCCGATGATTTAAAATACATAACTGTTATTGAAAGTTCCCTGTTAGCCACTGCTAGATCCTCAAAGGGAGCAACAGGATACTGGCAGTTTATTAAAGGTACGGGCCGGCGATACGGATTGACCATCAACAGAGACAAGGATGAACGTCGCAATATTTTTTCTTCCACCAAAGCGGCTAGCCTGTATCTTAAAGATTTGCATGAAATGTTCGGTTCCTGGAGCCTGGCCAGCGCCGCATACAATTATGGTGAAGGCAGGCTGCGCAAGGCAATGGAAGTCCAGAAAGTGAATGACTATTACCAACTGTATCTTCCCCGAGAAACACAACGTTATCTTTTTAAAATAGTAGCTGCCAAGATGGTATTATCTGATCCGGGTCGGTATGGGTTTCATGTACAGGAAGATGATCTGTATCCTCCAGTGGAATTTGACAAAGTAACAGTGACTTGTTCCACTCAAACTCCTCTGCAGCTGGTGGCTAAGGCCGCATCTACCTATTACAAGCAGATAAGGGATCTTAATCCGGAACTACGTAGCCAGCATTTGCCCAAAGGAGAGCACACCCTTGCTATTCCAAAGGGTTCAGCAGATGAATTTCAGGCTCGCTATACTCAGCTTATCACTGAGTGGGAAGAAGAAAGTCGAATTCGTCTCTATACGGTAAAAAAGGGCGACAATCTGTCGTTAATAGCCGACAGGTTTGATGTCTCGCTGGATTCTCTTTTGCGTTGGAATAACGTAAACTCCCGGGGGAATATCTATCCGGGTAAAGAGCTCATAGTGTACCAATAATATACAAACTTCCAATCCAGATATTTTTACAGAAAGAGTATGTAATGAGAATTTTAAAATTTATATTATCATTTATGACTATATCTCTATTTAGTGTCTTTTTTTTGGTGCCATTATTATTGGGAATGATGAGTTTTATGATGGAATAAATCCTCATGAAATAATAAAGTAAACATTCATTCAATAACTCCATTTTAAGGGCAGGTATGAGATTCAGATTGTGAAACTTTCCTCAAGTTTTGACGAGCTTTTTTTATTTAAAGATGTATAAGGATTCTCTGTATTATCAATAAAATTTAATCAGTCTGGATTCTTATGAACTTCCCCTCATATCAATGAAACAGGGACAGACTTAAATTTGAGGACTTTACCGACATATCAATTATTTGCTGAAGGATAGAAATTGAGGATATTCGATTGAAAGTGTTACGGTGGAGGTAACCGGCTGGCATACGGTCTTGCCCGCGTTAGCGCCGCCGAGATTTTCCATATCCGGTTCACTGATTTGTTGCGCCTGCTTTCTTTAATAGTTCAGATAGATACCTTGAAGCGACTTGTTGTGCATTTTTTTACAATTCAATTTTTTGTTTTAGATCTGTAAATTAGTTTGAGGGCATGTAGACGTGCTACATGGTACGCATCCATGACCTTGGCGTTATTTGAAAAAATTAAGAAGATTAAATGTATTGCAATCTAAAGTAATATAAGTTATCCTAAACGTACAATTGTACAATAGGGTGGAGATGTGAACTTAATAGTAGATACCTCAATTATCATCGCAGTAATAACAAACGAAAAGCATAAAAAGCAATTGATCAAGGCAACCAAGGGAACTGATTTAATTGCGCCGTCATCACTTCACTGGGAAATTGGGAACGCTTTTTCAGCGATGTTTAAGCGAAAAAGAATAAGCATTAAACAGGCGATTGCCGCTCTTGAGGCATATCATCAGATTCCTGTTCGGTTTAGTGATATTGAATTGGGCATAGCTCTTGAGCTTTCTCACAATTTAAATATTTATGCCTATGATGCATATGTGATTGGATGTGCCTTAAAACATAATGCTGCTTTGATTTCACTTGATGAAGGATTATTGAAGGCAGCCATGAAAGCTGGAGTAAAAATCAGAAGCACGTCAGAAATTATCATCTGTTCTTGAGCAGGCGAGAGATCAGGGAGAAGTACTTATCAAACGAAAAGATGGTTCTCTGTTTGTAGTTAAACCTGTTTCCTCAAAGCGGTCACCTCTGGATGTTGCTGGTGTCAATGTTAATATCAAGTCAGAAGAAATAGTTGATATAATTCGTGAAGTTCGCGAAAGATGAAAAAAGAGTTGATAACAACAGAGTGCAGTGAATGCAGACCAGCGATATCGATTTGGTTTTAGATAACTTTTATTTTTAAAACGGTTTAAGGAGGA
Organism: Thermodesulfovibrionia bacterium; assembly: GCA_947259645.1. GTDB lineage: Bacteria > Nitrospirota > Thermodesulfovibrionia > UBA6902 > UBA6902 > Glo-13. The sequence goes on from CAMYND010000009.1 coordinate 89,297, forward strand.
TAGAAGATATGAGGACAGAGGAAGCAATAAGTACACGTCGGGCTGTTAAGCACTATGACCCAAACCATAGCATGACTCCTGAAGAAGTGAACGAACTATTGTCGCTAGCCATTCTTTCTCCTACGGCATTCAACATTCAAAACTGGCGTTTTGTTGTGGTATCAGATCCTGAGTTACGGAAGCAAATCAGGGAAGTTGCCTGGGATCAAGCGCAGGTGACAGATGCTTCTTTATTCATTGTTCTATGTGCGGATATGAAGTCATGGGAGAAGCAGCCAAATCGATACTGGGTCAATGCCCCAAAAGAGGTCCAGGAGTTTATGCTTCCAGCTATCGACAATTACTATCGAGGCAAAGAGCAAGTTCAGAGAGATGAGGCTATGAGATCCTGTGGTATAGCAGCACAAACATTAATGCTTGCCGCAAAATCAATGGGCTACGATTCATGCCCAATGGATGGTTTCGATTTCGAAAAAGTTGCTGAGCTTATTCATCTTCCCGCTGACTATGTAATCGCAATGTTTGTAGCAATTGGTAAGGGTACGAAAGAGGCGTGGCCACGACCGGGGCAGCTGGATCTTGATGAATTAATTATCGAAGACAGGTTTGCATAGGAACATAACCAGCCAGTGGACGTGAATAAGTAACACAAAAGGCAATTTCAGCATCAAAGGAAATAAATACCGATTAGTTGTGGTTATTCAGTATGAAGATTCTATTGTTTACATTCGTTTTGTCGGGATACAGAGAGAATATGACAGGATTGATGTTGCCACAATTTAATAGGAGGAATTAAACATGAATATTAAACCAATCAAAACAAAATCAGATTATCAGGCAGCCCTTAAGGAAATAGAACAGCTTTTAGACTCCAAGCCTAAAACACCACAGTCTGATCGCCTGGAAGTGTTGACGATACTTGTTGAAGCTTATGAAGAAAAACATTATAAAATTCCTTTACCAAACCCTGTAGAAGCCATTCTTTATCATATGGAAAGCCATGGTTTAACTCGAAAAGATTTAGTACCATACATTGGAAGCCGTGCTCGTGTATCTGAAATATTAAATCGAAAACGACCCTTGTCGGTTGATATGATACGGAAGCTTAATCAGGGTCTTGGCATCCCAGAAGAAATATTAATTCAACCATATGAATGTAAGAAAGCTGCTTGATCCTCATCATTACAACGTAATCATATTTAGATCGAAGAAACAAGCTTAGTTTTGCTTCAAAAGCCTGCCCCCCCCTAAAAGTCCGAAAAAATGCAGAAGGATATATTTATGCAGCAACACATTCATGCATTTATTAAAGGTAGAATGGCAGAATGTAACTCAATATTCTCGACATATATTCTCCATACTTACTAAAACTAAACAAAAATAAAGTACAATTACTATATGTCCGTATTAATGATATTTACTGACAATAAAGCTATGATCTCTCTCGTTATTAAATTAAGAGCAGTCTTGCTTCTCCTGTTTTTCATCAGCTGTAACCCTCATGCACCAATTAAGTATATTACCCCCCTGGTGATTGGGAATGCATCCTATTCAGTATTGTCCAGGGGCACTCTGTCTCAAAGTCGATGGTGGGAAGCATTGAACGACCCTGTTCTGGATGCGCTTATTGAAGAAGCGTTCTCTGCCAATCTGAACCTGAAACAGATTTATGCAAGGATCGAACAGACAATAGCTGCGGACAAACAGGCTGCCTCGTTCATGTTTCCGGAACTGAGCGCCGAAGCATCGGAGAGAAAAGATTGGGAATCGGACAATAATGAGGAAAGCACGTACACTACGTCCCTGTCACTTTCGTGGGAAATAGATTTATGGGGCCGGATCTCTTCGGCACGAAAGGCCGCGAACCATGATATAATTGCCACGCGCGAAGAACTTGAAGCAGCCGCACTGCTCCTGAGCGCCAGTGTCGCTGAAACATATTTCCAGATAATAGAGCAAAACCTTCAACGTTTACTGCTAGATCAGCAGATACATGCTGGTGAAACATTACTTGAGCTTATTGAACTGCGGTTTGCTTATGGAGGGTCTTCTGTTGTTGATATTTACCAGCAGCGGCAGCAGCTTGCTTCAACACGAGCGCAAATGCCGGTTGTTCAGTCCCGTTTAAGGACATTGGAGAACAGGTTGCAGGTCCAGCTTGGACGTTCACCCGGTGATCTGACTATGAAAGTTTCAGCTGACTTTCCGGAACTTCCTGCATTGCCCTTTACAGGGATCCCGGTTAACCTTTTAACAAACAGGCCTGACCTGAGACGCATATATAATCAAATGGCCGCGATAGACTACCGAGTTGCCGAGGCTGTGGCAGATCGTTTTCCGAAAATCGAGCTTGGCGGCAGCGCCGGATTCAGAAACGGTTTTTCCACAGAGGACAGGCTGATGACCCTTCTGCTGCAGGGAATCGCACCGGTCATTGACTGGGACAGGCGGAGCGCTGAAGTCAGAAAGCGGGAGGCCATGTTCAGGGAAGAGCTGGCCCGATACTCGGGGTCGTACCTGGTCGCAATAGAGGAAGTGGAAAATGCACTATGGATGGAAAAGTATCAGTTTGACCTGCTTCAGGCGCTTGAGGAGCAGCTAAGCATCGCACAATCAAACCTGCGGGAAACCCGCAACCGTTACCGGCAGGGCCTGACTGATTACCTTCCGGTTCTTGCAGCACTGCAGACCCTTCAGGGTCTTGAACGGGATATCCTGTCAGGCCGGAGACAGTTAATATCAATCCGCATACTTTTATACCGATCATTGGGAGGATCAAGGCTCATGGCGCGCAAGGAGTCTGTTGAGAGCGCAAAAACTAATAGATCCGAAGGGGTTGTCAAATGAAATATGTTATCTCTTTTCTTATTATTCTTCTGGCTGTAGGGGCTGCTGTCGGACTGTACAGGACAAGCCCAGAAACAAAGAGGGCTGTTCCCAGTCGCCCGGTCCCACTGGTTGAGACAGTTGAAATATCCCCGGGCAGAGAGGATGTTTTTATAGAGGCATTCGGCACGGTCGTCCCGGCCAAGAGCATAACACTGCAGTCAGAGGTAGAAGGCCGTATAATCAGCCAGAACCCTGAACTGATTCCCGGGGGGGTGATCAATATGGATGAGGTTCTGCTTCAGGTCGATCCGGCCGATTATGAGCTGGGAGTCCTTGAATACAGGGCTGAACTTGAAGAGGCGAATTTTGAACTCGATCTGGAAAAGGGAAAACAGATCATTGCGGAGCGTGAATGGGCGTTAATGGAAAACGAGATCAAAACAGCTGAATCCGGGAAAAGCCTCGCTCTTCGTGAGCCTCATTTAAGACTGGCAAAAGCCAAAATAGACAAAGCAAAGAGCCGGCTGGCTTCGGCAGAACTGGCATTAAAGAGGACTACTATCAAAGCCCCTTTCAACGCACTCGTGCTTGAAGAGTTCATTGACACAGGTCAGCTGGTCACCAGGCAGACTCCGCTTGCGACACTTGTGGGTACTGATCAGTTCCGTGTGCAGGTGTCAGTCCCGGTATCAGTGCTTCAGCGGATCTCTTTGCCGGCAAAGACCGGACAGCATGGCCCATCTGCAAAGATAATATTTGAGACGGTCAGTGGCCGTGACATTATTCGTTCCGGTTATGTTCAGAGGATCATGGGTGACCTTGATCCTGAAGGGAGAATGGCCCGCCTGCTGATCGCTATTGATGATCCCCTTAATCTTCATACCGCTCATACAACTGGCCCGACAAAAGAAACAGTACTTCTGGGCAGCTATGTGAAGGTTATGATCAACGCCGGATCATTTAATAATGTATATGCTATCCCCAGGCAGGCGCTGCGGGAAGGCGACCAGATATGGGTAAAAGACAGTGACGACACATTGCAGATACGGCAGGTGGATGTGGTCTGGCGCCGCAAAGACAGCGTTATTGCAACCATTGAGCTGAAACCGAATGAGGAATTAATAATCAGCAGGCTTCAGTCGCCGTTGCCGGGGGTTAGGGTGAAGGCAAGGGGGGAAGAGGCGGAGGGGGAAAGGAATAAGGACGTAAAGAGGTAAAGGAGTAAAGACGTAAAGGGACAAAGGGACAAAGAGGTAAAGGGGAGGAGATCATAGGTCATTATTTATGTTAAGCACTGATACAGAAAGCGGCTTACTGGCATGGATGACGAAGAACCATGTGGCGGCGAACATTCTTATGCTTGCCCTTGTCATTGGCGGGCTGATCGTTATGTTTGATATCAAGCAGGAGGTATTTCCGGAGTTTGAGCTTGATATTGTGGATGTTAGTGTTTCCTATCCGGGGGCGAGCCCTGAGGAAGTTGAGGAAGGTATTATCCTTGCGATTGAAGAAGAGATCCGCGACCTTGAGGATGTTGAGCGAATTACGGCTGTAGCGACTGAGGGCAGGGCTTCGGTAACGGTTGAACTGCTCTCCGATGCAAATCCGGACAAAATAGTTCAGGACGTGAAGAACAGGATAGACCGGATTACCTCCATCCCTGAGGATGCAGAGCGTCCTTCTATCAGCCTTCATACGCGCCGTCGTGAAGTTATGAGGCTTGCGCTCTATGGAGATGTTGAGGAACGAACATTGTTTTACTTTGCCCAGAACATCCGGGAAGAACTCCTCGGGCTTCCTTCCGTTACTCAGGTGGACATAAGGGGCGTACGGGACCCTGAGATAAGCATTGAAATTCCCCAGTCTATCTTACGCTCATATGGTCTGACACTTGGTGAAATATCGGATATTATACGTAAAAGTGCTGTAGATGTTCCTGCCGGGGGTATCAAGGCAGAGGGCGGTGAAGTCCTGCTCCGGACATCAGAGCGGCGTGACTATGCCAGTGAATTTGCGGGCCTGACAGTACTGAACAAGCCTGATGGCACAGAAGTACAAATAGGAAATATAGCACGGATAACCGACGGGTTTGCAGATTCTGAACGTGAAGCCTACTACAATGGTCAACGCGCGGCCCTGTTCTCTGTCTATCGGACGGGCGAGCAGACACCGATAGAGATATCAAAGGCGGTCAGGCAATACATAAGTACACTTTCCCCGACGCTGCCTGAAGGAGTCAATTTCAGTATATCCAACGACAGGTCGGACCTGTACAAACAGCGGCTCGACCTGCTTCTCCGCAACGGCACTTTTGGACTGGTACTTGTCCTGCTGCTGCTCGGCCTTTTCATGGAGGCACGACTGGCTTTCTGGGTCGCAATGGGCATCCCGATTTCGATCTCCGGCTCATTCCTGATCCTGCAGTACATGGGGGGCAGCATTAATATGATATCGCTTTTTGCGTTCATTATCACTATTGGCATCATAGTAGATGACGCGATAGTCGTGGGGGAGAATATTTACTATAAGCGCGAAAGCGGCATGCCTCCCCTTCAGGCCTCAATAGAAGGTGTCAGGGAAATGTCATCAGTCGTTACCCTCGCTGTTCTGACGAATATCATTGCCTTCATCCCGCTGCTCTTTGTGCCGGGCTCCACGGGCAAGTTCTTTTCGATCCTGCCCGCAGTGGTTGTGGCTGTCTTTCTTATCTCACTCGTTGAATGTCTTTTTGTCCTGCCTGCGCATCTCACGTACGGTTATAAAAAAAACAGCGGGAGACTCATGGAAGTGCTGAACAAGGCCCCGCATATTTGTGAAAGGGGGCTGGCATGGGTTATCAGGAAGTGTTATTCTCCCCTGCTCAACGCAGCAGTATCAAACCGCTACCTCACAGCGCTTGCATTTCTTGCTGTGCTGGTTGTTGCATATGCATACTGGGACAGCGGCCGTATTGACTTTTCATTCAGACCGAGGATACAGACCGACAGGATCGATGCTGAGGTCACACTTCCGTACGGTGCTCCGATCGAAGATGTAAGAAGGATTGCCAAAATTATCGAGGAAGGTGGGATCCGGGCCATAGAGAAGGCGGGAGGCATGAAGATACTGGAAGGTTTCATGACTGACATTGGACGACGCGGGGCCAATACAGCTGAGGTCAATTTTTTCCTTGTTCCGCAAAAGGACCGTGAAATTACAACACGTAAGTTCAGTATTCAATGGCGCAAGGAAGTGGGTGAGATAGCCGGACTGGAAAGTCTTTTTTTTGATTACCTTGTGGGCCCTGGCGGATCAGCTGCCATTAATGTTGAATTAACTCACCCTGACCCTGAAACTCTCGAACTTGCCGCAACCGAACTATCTATAGCAATAGCAGAATACGATGGCGTGACAGACATCAACGACGGGTTTGCGCGGGGCAAACTCCAGTATGACTTCAAAATACGTTCCGAAGGAAAAAGCCTTGGTCTGACCGCACGTGACCTGGGAACACAGGTGAGACATGCCTTTTACGGTGCAGAGGCGCTCAGACAGCAGAGAGGCCGTGATGAGGTAAAGGTTAAAGTCCGCCTTCCCGAATCAGAGAGGAAATCGCTCTATGATATGGAGCAGCTTATGATACGGACACCTGAGGGCGGTGAGATCCCCCTGACGAGAGCGGCAGATTTAAAGAGCGGAAGGGCATATACAGAGATCATTCGCGTGGACGGAAAACGCGTTCTTAATGTAACAGCAAATGTCATCCCGGGAGTTGCCAATGAGCACAAGATAATGGCCGGTCTCAAAACAAACCAGCTGCCCCGGATCCTTGCCAGCTACCCCGGTCTTAAGTATTCATTTGAGGGAAGGCAGAGGGAAACACGCAAGGCGCTCAGACACTTACTGCTCGGACTTGGCTTTGCACTGCTCGGTATATACACTATCCTTGCTGTCATGTTCAGAAGCTACACACAGACCATATTTGTAATGGTCAGCATTCTTTTCGGGCTTGCAAGCGCGCTGGCAGGGCATGTTATTATGGGCTACGATCTGAGCATTATAAGCATATTCGGAATGATCGCCCTCTGCGGTATTGTTATCAACGGGGGACTTGTGCTGACTGTGACTGCCAACAGAATGAGAGATAAAGGCGAAGACCCGGTTCAATCAGCAATCAACGCAGGCATCCGCAGATTCCGCCCGATCATGCTGACCGCGTTCACTACATTTATCGGTCTGGCGCCAATGATATTTGAAACATCGGTGCAGGCCCGATTCCTTATTCCAATGGCTATCTCACTCGGATACGGCATTTTATTTTCAACATTTGTCATACTGTTGCTCACACCTGCACTTTATGTTATTCATCATGATATTTCTGTTCTTTTCAGAAAAAAGTAAAGAGATATGGTGATTTTTATCGCGGAAGGCGTGCAGATCTGAGAGTTTTCAGATTAGGCGTTGCAACAAAATAATGAAAAACAGCATGCGCAGCGTGCTATTATGATCGTGTGATCAACTGATTTAAAAAGAAAGCACTAACTAACATTTACTCTATCAGTTTGAAGGGAGCCATATGCACATTAACAGTCCAGCCAGTACACCGTTACGTTTGAGGGGTTTCTTCCTGCCTGGTTCAGTTTTATTATTGTTTATCCTCTTATTCATGGCGTTGCCAGATAGTGCCCGCGCCAAGAATGGAAAAGATCCTGAAACGGTGATCAAGCGGAACGATGCAAACGGCGACGGCAAGATCAGCCGGAATGAATGGCGGAAATCCTCCGAGATCTTTGATCAGATCGACTCTGATAAAGACGGATCCTTGACTGTAGAGGAGCTGAGAGAGCGCTTTTCAGGCGGGGGAGGGAAAAAGAGAACGCAGTCTATGAGCTCCCCTGAAAAAAAGGCAGGCAATTTAAGTGCGGCTGGCGGTAAAAATCGTGGTTTGTGGTATGGCGATGAGCTTTATTGGCAGGGTCCTATCATCGATGCCCATAGCCAGGTTGATCAAAAAACAAATCTCTCTGATATTGTTCCCCTGCTTGATGAGGCTGGTGTGTCAAGGGTTATTCTGTCCACACGATTTAGCCAGCCAACTGCTGATATCCTCTCATTGGCCGCCCGTTACCCGGACAGGATCTTTCCTGCCGCCAAGACTAAAACAAAAGCATTTATGAAAGGTAAGGGTGGCTTCCCAAACGATTTTTATGATGAAATCAAGCGCTCTGAATTTATTGCCATGGCGGAAATTATCATGTGGCACGCTGAGAAGAAGGGTGTTGGGGCCGGAAAGGCAAGCATGAACCCGGACGACCCCCGGATTGAACTGATGATGAACATGGCGAGGCAAAAGGGGTGGCCTTTTATTGCCCATGTCGAGTTCTCGGCCATGGGATTTGAGAAAGCCCGTTACATGAAGAAATTTGAAGCCTTCCTGACTGCCAACCAGGATATGGCTATCGGTATGATTCATATGGGGCAGTTGAAAGCAAAAGACGCAGCGAGACTTCTGCAGAAATATTCGAATCTTTTTTTCATCACGTCTCACAGTAACCCGGTTACTGCGAAGTCATCGAGACTTCCGTGGACCAATATGTTTAAAGGGGAGCAGCTGGCGCCAGCGTGGAAAGAGTTGCTTCTTCGTTTTCCAGACCGTTTTGTCATGGCTTTCGACAATGTGTTCAATTTCCACTGGGAAGGCAAGTTCCTTCCCCAGGTCTTGGTCTGGCGCAAGGCATTACGGGAGTTGCCCGAAGAAGTCAGCCACGCTCTCACGCATGGCAATGCTGAAAGACTGTGGAAACTTCCCCCTGCAGTTTTGCCTTGAGAGTACATAAGAGCAGATTTTCTTGCATCAGTATATGCATGAGTGAAAGTCTGAGGATTTAAATACTCGCCTGTTACAGATCATAAACAAGTTCCAGCAGTGCTGAGTCCGCATTTGTAAATATTGAAAAAATGAATGGTGCTCTATACTGCGCAGCTTTTGTAAATGACCGCTAAACACCGCCGCCGGTGCGAAAACCGCCGGAACCCATACCACCACGGCCTGGTCCGTGGCGCCAGCCGCCGCCCCTTGGAATCGGAAAGGGCAGTGATCCCCCTGCAGTTGGAAAGGGCAGACGCCACATGCCACCCCGGCCAAAGCCTCCGCTGCCGAAGACCGGATTTGAGCGTATTTTGCGGTAACGATGCTCCCTTTGCAGGGCACGCCAGAGGTCATCAGCACTGGCTGTCCCGCTCATGAACTGGCCCAGGAGAACAGCAAGTCGGTCCCCGTTCTGAAATACAGAGTGAATGTTATCGTATCGCTTCTGTTTGTACTGCGCGCGCACATTTTCAAGTTCTTTGAGCCGGGCAAGCTGCCTCTCATAGATCTCCCTGTTTTGCGCGATTGTGCTTTCAAGTTCCTTCTCATTCTCGCTCAGGTCTGAAAGTTCATAGACGATCATATCGTCTTCTGCTGTTGCGGTTGTCATCGCATACTGGCGCAATGCGCTGATATTTTCTCGCTCGTAGGCGCTGGACAGGGTGGTGATGCAGTCGCTGAAGTAATCATCTTTCCCTTCAGCAAAGGACGCCCGCTTCTGCAGGAGTTCCTGAATCCTGGCCTCGAGGTTCCGGATCTCTTTGTCTGTATCGTCAATGCGCTCCTCCGCTTCATCCAGAGCAGCACGTTTAACGGGTATGCCGCCTTTTTCAGCTGCATCTTCTTCCATTGATTTCAGCAGCTCAAATTCCTTATGCGCTTCAGAACGCAGCCGTTCTGCATGCTGGCGAAGGCGTTTCGGTATTTCCAGAAGCATTGCATAATTCCGGCGCGCTTCTTCATAGCTGCACAGGCGGGCAACCCATTGGTCAAGAAGACGGGTCAGGGGGTTTGCGGAATATTGAGATGTTCCGTATCCCGCTTTCCAGAGATAGGAAAAGAGCCGGTCTTCTTCGTAAGGACGGCCCTTCGTAGCCCGGTCTTCTTCTGCCCGGGAGGTCTTATCTTCAGCGTGCCGGGCTACACTGTCAGATTTACTTGCCTGTTCAAACCTGTCCTTATATGCACTGTCCTGCTCAAGGACAGCCTGAACTTCAGCCTCGACAGTATCGAGTTCTTCTGCTGCGGCAGCGACCTGATCGCTCTGTTCCTCCCGTTTTATCGCTAATACGGAATCCTGTTCCCGTGCCTGTTCAATATTCTCTTTCAAAGAGGCCAGGGCGCTGTCCCGTTCAGCAAGCAGCTCATTCACGCGGCGGTCAGCAGTGTCAAGGCCATTCATGATCTCACCGCTGATCAGCTGATCAAGACGGATGCGGGCAAGACTTTTGTATCGGACCCCTTCCTGCTGCCGAAGCTCCACCAGTTCGCGGCTTGTGGCCTGAATCTGACTGTCAATCTGTTCAAACTGCTGCCTGAGTTTTTGTAACGTGTTATCAATAGATCCCAGTGTCTGTCTTCCGGTCCACACAATCAATCTCCTACCATTTTGTAATCGCTGCGCCCGTTGTGTCCATAAAGTATTCGGGCTTCATGTATCCCCGTTGTTTCCTGCCAAAGCGCCTGTTCTGGATGATGCCGTCATCTTTTTTGTCAGCTGAGATACGTTCATAAACGTTCTGCTCTACCCTGAGGGCCCACCTGTCCACTTCCCGGATTTTTCCGTCTTCCTCGCTCGTGATCGGAAGGGTCAGGGGTTTTCCATCCTGTGCTATTGCCTCCACTATTACATAGTAGTTGCGCGCTGAGCGATTCAGGTCCGGGATGCGCCAGACAACGCTGTACTCATTCGACCGGGATACGATCCGTATCGTATATTCCTGCTCAAGTCGGACACGAATGTCCTGAAGCCATTCAGTTGCTGTCTCCGCCCTTTTCAATTTACCGGCCTGCAAAGCGGTCATGCCTTTCTCGTACTCCAATTGAGCCGTAGTCTTCGCGGATTCAACATGTGCCAGTTTCAGTACCGCATCACGCTGAGCTTCAAGTTCACGCGACAGCTTTGAGATGTTCCGTTCCTCTGCTCCGACAATGAAGTATTGATATCCGCCCCACAGCAGGACAGCCGAGAGAAAAATAATAGCAATGCCTTTTGCCCATTTTCCCCGTGAAATGTAAATGCCTGCCAGGAAAGTAGCGATGCTCCGCGGCGGCGGACTATACAGAAATCGTTCTTCCTTTAGCGCGGCCACCCCTTCCTTGAGGACATGATCAGGAACATCAATGCCCTGGGAATCATAGATTTTGCGAAGCCGCTCCATCATTTTGCTGTCCCGGTCTTCAGCACGGAGTTCCCGCTGGACAAGCACATCCTGATGCCGCAGCGTGTCGACTACATCCATCGCAAGCATTACTTCATCCAGCGGACGTTTGCTGTTTTGCTCGTTCATTCTGCTCCTGTTAATTATCCCTGCTCAGCAGGGGCTGGAGGTAATGCCTTGCCTTCTTCTACCAGCCGGGCGAGGCGCTGCTTGCCTTCCTCAACTACGTCATGAATCTCACGGGCATTTTCCGTGCTCAGTTTGCGCATCTCTTTAATAATTTCCCGGGAGCGCTGCTGATAATTTACAACCGAATCAACAAGACGCTTCACCGCGTCAGCGCGGATGGTAGGACCGTATCCGGCCTTGAGCGCTGCTTCCTGTACTTTGCCGCCAATATCTCCCAGGTCCTCCAGGCTTTTGCTGACTCCTTCTTTCATCGCATTCAGTGTTTCCGTACTTTCATGGAGACCAAAAATACCGGTGAAGGAAGCGCTCAGTGCTGTCAGAACAGTCTCATTGGTACCGAAGAAACTTATGGCCTGCTGATAGACACGCTCCTTTGCAGTGGTCGTCTGCAGCAGCCGGGCCATGATGACTTCAGATGTATTGTAGCTGACGGTAAGGTTATCAGACAGGTCTTTAGAGATCTGGTAGCGTCGTTCTTCTGTTTGAAGGTCCCGTATTCTCTCATCGCGGGAAAGCTCCAGTTTTGCACGTTCAGCAGGGTCTTGTCCTGTGGCAGCATCTACTTTTTTTACAGCCTCTTTCAGTCGATCCCCGGCTTTGTCCAGAAGGGTTTTCGCCTTTTCTAAGACCTCAAAGGCCAGGACTTCAGATTCCTTGAGGGCACCGCGAAAGTCCAGATAGGCATTGAGAATAAGATGCTCACGCTCTATCTGGTCTTTGGAGTCATCGGCAACTTCCAGATACACTGATTTGATCTTGTCAAAACGGTGGGGAATGTCTCCTCTGGTGGCCTTCATCCAGATATTCTGAAGCCGCTCCCAGGTATTTATTTTTCCGTCATCAATCTGTTCAACCATCTCCTTTGCGTCTTCACGGATGGAATTAAAAGAGTTGGTAATGTCCTCATACCGTTCTCCGATTTTCATACTGGTGATCTGCTCCCTTACCACTTCGTTAAAGAGAGAAGCCTGGCTCAGTGTGCGTGCAATGGCCACAACCTTGTCTTCATCCAGTGTAGTTATCTGGTTGATCAGTGCGATTACAGGTGCTTCCTCAGTTTTTTCCGGCACAAGGCCGAGTTCGCGGAGTGCGTTTAATGCCTTGTCAAGATACTTCATAGGTGTACTCATGTTAGTCATTATTATTCCTCCCTTTGACTGATTATATGCTCAATGGTTCAGCGGATTGTAATAGCATTATAGCAGATAAACAGCGGAGCAACAATTGAAATCAGTTCCCCCTGCAATTGATCCATTGATTTGTCTCAGGATAGGATTATTTTCCTGTTTTTATTACGACGCTAGATACATTTTAAAATTGAAATTCAATAGTATATAATCTCTTTACATATGAAAATCATAAATATTAACGACATAGAAGAAACAAAGGCTTACTTTAATCCCAACATCAGAAAGCATGTTTTTCTTTCTTCCGGAGAATTGGGAAACATATTCAGTTTTGCCCAGGCTGTCATCCCTCCCGGAGAAGTTTCTCAAGCCCATGCACACGATAACATGGGTGAGGTTTTTTTAGTGCTGTCAGGAACGGGGATAATAAAGATAGATGATGAGAAATTTCAGATGTCAAAAGGTCTCTGTGCTGTTGTTGAACCGGATGAAGTTCATGAAATCGAGAACACCGGCGAAGAGGACCTCTGTATCATTTATTTTGAAATAGAGATAGATTCAAAAAAGAAGTAGCAGACTGCCGTAGGTATCTGTGTTATCTGAAAGATAAAAAGTACAAAATTTAATAAATTTGCTATGATATAAAAAAAGCGGGAGGCATAAAAAATGTCATATAAATTAAGCATAGTAATTGAAAAAGATGAAGCCGGATATTATGCATATGCTCCGGATCTTGAAGGGTGTCAGACTCAGGGTGAGACAATAGATGAGGTAATGGCAAATATAAAGGAAGCAATTGAACTTTATCTGGAGACGTTAACCAAAGAAGAAATTAAAGAGGCAACGAGCAAGGAAATTCTAACGACGACGTTAGAGGTCCAGATTGCCTAAGCTCCCAAGGCTTACCCCTCAAGAAGCAGAATCGATGCTCTTGAAAGATGGTTATGAATTTGCCAGAAGCAAAGGCAGTCACAGGATTTATATAAAAGGGACAAGTCGAATAGTAATTCCTTATCACGCCAGCAAAGTCTTACATCCCAAAATTGTCAAACAAGTAATCAAGGCAATAGAAACGAAAAATTAAGACTGCAGGTAACACGTCCTTCTTGTAAAATCAAGCCAGTGAAATCATTTCATGAACTGTTTGTATTTCAATCCTCTTTTTGAGTATCAATACTCATAGGGCTTCCCAATTCAAAGGATTCATAGATATAAAGCACAAAGGACTTTCACTCTGTTATTTCCACAATAGAGTGAAATCACCCATGGTTTTTGATCGAAAATATTTATTGGAAACACCGTAACTGTCTGAATTAAAGCGATTGTTCCCTGTATGCATTGAAGGCACCAATATTGCATTTATCAGACCAGAATTGATGAGTGAAATTATTATATCGGCTGAGATGTCATGAGGAGGTGCCAGATGACGGTAAAGCGGTTTTTTTCAATTGTGATTTTTATTGCAATGACTATGATGATAACGGCCAGTTCATTTGCTGAGTGTGTAGAGGGCAGCTGTGACAATGGAAAAGGAACATACCTGTGGGCAAATGGCGATACGTACATTGGTGAATGGGAAAATGACCTCATGGATGGCGAAGGTACCTACCTCTGGGAAAACGGTGATGAGTTTACCGGTGGATGGCAAGAAGACATCATGCATGGAGACGGTGTCTATACGTGGAGCAATGGTGACCAGAACATTGGCCAGTGGATTAACGGCGAGCAGGACGGTGACGGCATATACATCTGGGGAAACCTGGAAGAACAGCAAGATGAAGCGCTGGTTGACCTGGATGATATGGATATTTTTGTTGCCTCGAACCTTGAAGAGCACTAATTATAATTGAGTTCCAGCCCTGTCGGCCTGAGTCATATTCTGTGCTTCCCGCTTCCATCATAATCTGAAACCCCTGTATGGCCTGCTTTGACAGAAAGCAGCATTAGGTTACAGAATCAGGACAACTTCCCTAAGAGTTTCTCGAAATTCATAAGAAACATTGTAACAAGCATGAATGCATTAATCGCCTTGAACGTTTGAATGTAGGAATACATGTTCTTCTCTCTGCTTACAAGGCGTGATCCCTTCCAGGCAAGCCAGGAGGCAGAAAGTAAGATAAGGGCAGGAATGATCACATTTGATGACGGTATATAAAGGGGAAGGAAGAGGGCGCTCACAGCTGCCGCGGCAATCCAGATACAGGTTATTCTTTTTATCTGCACTTCTGAAAAAACATGCAGCAGAGACGGGTATCCTGAATTGGCGTAATCACCGTCATGAGAGAGCATGATCAGCCAGAAGTGGGGGATCTGCCACATGAAGAAAAAGAAGGCGATCACACTTATCTCATATGAGGGAAACAGACCGTTGCCTGCAATCCATCCCATAACAGGCGGAACAGCTCCTGTAACAGCTCCCGGTACCGCGGCGAAGGCTGTTTTCTTTTTCAGAAACGTATAGATGCCGTTGTACCAGATGACAGCAAACAAGCCCAATGCGGAGATGACAATGTTTTCCAGAAGAAAGAGAATCACAAAACCTGACATGATGAGTGCCAAAGAAAAGATGAGACCATGAGCAGGCTTGATCCTGCCTGATGGCAGGGGCCTCATTTTTGTCCTGTTCATTTTAAGATCATGGTCTCTCTCCTGGTACTGGTTCAGGGAGCAGGCCCCACAGGCCAGGAGAAATACACCGCATGCAATAGTGAGCAGACCTGTTGCCGGGCCCGCGCCGGCGAGGATGAAACCGGTGGAGGCTGATAGGGCTGAAAACAGGGCAATCCTCAGTTTCGATAGCTCTATGAATACTTTTATGATTTCAGTTGACCTGCGAGGAAACATTATCGGACACTCTTTAGATACTCAATAACAGCGTTCAGTTGCATTTCAGAAAAATCTCCTTTATAGGAAGGCATCACTTCCGGGTATCCTTGAACAATATCAGCTTCAGGATAGAGAATAGCCCGCCGTATGTACTCATCGTCAACTGTTATGGTGCGTTTTTTGCCGTCTGTAATGACTACGTGGCGGCGGTTGAACATACCCTTGAATGTTGGTCCTACTGCTTCAGAACCGTCAAGGCTGTGGCAGTCAAGGCATCCTGTGTCATTGATAAGGTTTTCCACAGAAATAACTTTTCCCGGTTCTTCCGGAGTACGCGAGACTGCATACCAGTCGCTGAAATTCTCAGCAGACATGGCAATCACTTTCGTATTCATTGCTGAGTGCCCGACCCCGCAATACTCAGTTCAGTAGATATCATACTCACCCTCTTTGTCAGAGTGAAACCACATGGTCGTTTCCATCCCCGGGACAACGTCTTCTTTCAATTTTAAGGCAGGGATAAAGAGGCTGTGCAGAACATCATCAGATGTCATGAGCAGCTGTGTCGGCTTACCGGCAGGCACTCTCAGAACATCGCTCTTTGTGCCATTTGGATACTGGAACTTCCAGCCCCACATGCGGGCCGTTACCTTCACTACCATGGCATTCTCAGGGACGTGCCGTAAGGGCAGGTAGTTTTTCCACCCCACCCAAAACATGATAAAGACCAGTATCGTCGGAATAACTGTCCAGGCAATCTCAAGGAGGAGCGGTTCTTTTACCTCACTGGCCCTGGGGTTCCTTTTATGGTGGTACCTGACAACAAAGTAAACCATGAATGCGGTGACAAGCACCAGGAGCACTATTGATATTACAAAGATCAGCATGAAGGAGTCATTTACTTTTTGCGTCAGGTCTGGAATGGACGAAAAGGAACCCTTGTCCTCGAGGTGTGCTGAAGGGACTAAAAAGCCCCCAAGTCTGTCTCCTATTTCCAGCAGATTCGTAATCATATTAATACCGGTACAGGACGTCCATGAATGTGAGTACAATAGTTACGGTAAGCGTAGAAAGCACAAAAAAGAGCATGGCCTTTAACATTCTGGATTCATGTTTCAGATGCATAAATATATAAACAACAAGGCTCGCTTTTACCGAGGCAATAAGAATATTTACAATTATGCCGTATCTGCCCAGGTCAATACCTGCCACATACACGGTTATTCCGGTAAGCGCCAGCAGGGCGGCCCAGACAGCAAGATATGGCCTGTACCCTGTTTTTTCATCTGATATGGTTTCTTTTTCTTTCATCTAAAATACTGTTACTGGATGAGATAGATCAGGGGGAATAAATAAATCCAGATAATATCCACTAAATGCCAGTAGAGGCCCCCGTTTTCCAGTTTGATATAGTCTCCCTCATTAATTATATTCTTGTTTGTCATTGCGAGAATGATGGCAAACGCGACTATCCCGATTATGACATGGAGCCCGTGAAGGCCGGTCATTACAAAGTAGAGGCTGTAAAAAATAATTTCTCCCTGAGAAGTAAGTTCTGGGGAGCCCGGCCAGATGCCGTGGCTGAATTTCGCAGTCCATTCAAAATACTTTACCACGAGAAATGCACTTGCGAATATAATTGTCAGGGCCTGAAACAGAAGCGAATGTCCCTTTTTACCACTTTTAAGGGCTGACAGGGAAAGCGCCATGGTAAGGCTGCTCGTGATAAGAATCAGGGTGTTGATTGCTCCTATGGTGATGTTAAGCTCGGTTGCGGCATTCTGAAATTCAGCAAGATATTTCGAGCGGTAGACGGCGTAGAGAAGAAAGAGACCGCCAAAAAAGAGCAGTTCAGTAAAGAGAAATATCCACATGCCCAGTTTTGCCCCGGCGTAGTCCCTGTGGTTTGCTGCGTTTATATCAGCTGCGGCTGCTCTCTCCATCACTGTTCAGGCTTCCTCCTGTATGGGGGCCCATCTATAACTGGTATCTCATGAAAATTTTCAACGGGCGGAGGAGAAGAGATCTGCCACTCAAGCGTTGTTCCTCCCCACACATTGTTATCAGCTGTCTTTCCGGAAAAAAGAGACCTGAGCAAATTAAACACCATGAGCAGAATACCTGCAATGAGAATCCAGGAGCCGACAGTTGATATGACGTTGCCCGTGGTGAATTCAGCGGGATAGTCATAATATCTCCGCGGCATCCCCTGCCAGCCCAGCAGAAACTGGGGGAAGTAGAGAATATTAAATCCCACGAACATGATCACCCCTGCGACTGTTGCGAGGGTCTCGTTGTACATTTTGCCGCAGATCTTTGGATACCAGTAGTGGAGTGCCGCAAAAAAAGCAAAGCCTGTCCCTCCAAACATCACATAGTGAAAATGCGAGACGATAAAGTATGTGTCATGTATATGGATGTTTACCGCGACCGACGAGTTGGCCAGCCCTGTGAGACCTCCAATTGAAAAGAGAAAGATAAAAAAGAGTGCAAACACCATGGGCGGAGCGAGAGATATGGAGCCCTTGTACATGGTTGATATCCAGTTAAAGACCTTGATTCCGCTTGGAACAGCGACAAAAAAAGTAAAAAACGAAAAGATCATGCGTGCTGTGTCACTCATACCGCTGGTGAACATGTGATGTCCCCATACTAAATAGCCGACAGCGGCGATAGAGAGTGTGGAGATCACGATCGCCTTATAGCCAAATATTGATTTTCTTGAAAAGACCGGGATGATTTCAGAAATGACCCCCATGGCAGGCAGAATCATTATATACACAGCAGGATGGGAGTAGATCCAGAAGAGGTGCTGAAACATGATGGGATCTCCGCCCTTTGCGGGATCGAAAAATCCTATACCGAGGGACCGCTCCAGAATCAGGAGAAGTACTGTTATTGCGAGCACCGGAGTGGCAAGTATCTGGACCCAGGAAGTCGCGTAAAGTGTCCAGGGGAACAGCGGCATACGCATCCATTTCATTCCGGGCGCCCTCAGCCGGTGAATGGTGGTAACAAAGTTCAGCCCTGTGAGTATGGAAGAAAATCCGACCACAAATGCGGCCGCGGCAGCAACGGAGATATTCGTTGTCGACTTGATGCTGTAGGGAGGATAAAATGTCCATCCCCCGTCAGGCGGGCCTCCCGGGAGAAATATTGTAGAGAGTGCAATAACGGCGGCAATAATATAAAGCCACCAGGAAAGCAGGTTAAGACGGGGAAAGGCAACGTCCCGGGCCCCGATCATTATGGGGAGGAAAAAGTTTCCGAACGATGCTGTTATCCCCGGGATGATAAAGAAAAATATCATGATTATGCCATGGAGGGTAAAGAGGGAATTATATGTTTGAGCGGTAACAATGGTTTGACCGGGGGCGATGAGTTCCAGCCGCATCAGAAACCCAAGGATGACCCCTGACAAAAAAAAGGAGAGAACTGACACCAGATAGAGGACGCCTATCCGCTTATGATCAGTTGATAAAATCCAGGAGAGTATTCCCTGGTATTTCCCTGTGTTTAAGTAGTTATTGTCCTGTCCACCCATAATAAATAAAGCCTGCTTTGTTCATGTTAGTGCTTATTTGTATAAAAGTTCAGGAACCTGTTAAGAGAAAACCCAGGCTCATTAAACATAAGATGATTATTTTATATCATATTTTACAGGAAATTAACATAACGGCATTTTATTCTTGACAAAACATATCAATGTATGTAAATATGTTTATATGAATGCTATCAGAGAGTTGTTGTGCTGTCTTATCTGTTTGGGCGCCTTCAGCTCTTTGTGTGAGAGGAGTGAAGAGAATGTATAAAGAGTTCAGGAAAAAAAGAACGAAGCTTCAGAAATACACACTGCCGGTGCTGCCGGCGGTAATCATCGGGGGATGGCTCTACCCGCCTTTGGGATTCTCACTGCTGATATGCATGGTGGGAGCGGTTGGAATCGCCTTTTATAAAGGACGGGCCTGGTGTGACTGGATGTGCCCCAGGGGGAGCTTTTATGATTATTATCTTGAGAAGCTAAGCAGGAAAGTCTTAATACCGTCCCTGTTTAAGACAAACTGGTTCCGGGCGCTCATACTTGCTTTTCTCATGACAGCCCTGGGAGTGCAGATCTGGTATGCCTGGGGCAGTGCCAACGGCATTGGACTGGCCTTTGTGACTGTCCTGACCGTGACTACAATAATTGGCATCATACTGGGACTTATATATAAGCCGAGGGCCTGGTGTCAGATCTGTCCCATGGGCACACTGGGGAGCTGGATTTCCCCGGGGAAACAACCGCTTCATGTAGGCGAGAGCTGCAAAGACTGCGCACTATGCGCGAAGGTCTGTCCCATGCAGCTGCAGCCCTATGAGGACAAAGCCGGTTACATGACTGACGGAGACTGTATAAAGTGCTCTTCCTGTGTTGCTGCCTGTCCGGTTAAAGCACTTGAATTTGAAAAAGAATTGAAGACTGCGGCTTAGCCGTCCAGGTTGCGCGTTCAAAAAAAGGGGGATATAGAAAAGTCTATACCCCCCTTTTGTACATTATTTTGTGTAACGGTTACCCGCAGGATGAACCGCAGCCGGAACCGGATCCGGAACCAGATCCGCATGAAGGAGCTTCCCCTCCTGTCAAAACAAATCCCTGCTTACCATCTTCATCAACGAAATGGATTTCCATACCATTCATTTTTTCTGACGTGGCTTTCTCAATGAAAAACTGAACCCCGTTTTTCTCGATGACATCGTCTCCGTCAGGTGCGTTTTCAACGATATCTATACCGTAAGATGGTCCGCAGCAGCTGCTGCCGGCGGTATAAAACCTGAGTCCCCATCCTGATTTTCCTTCGGCAGTGAGAATCTCTTTTGTCTTCTCTGCTGCAATATCTGATACTGTTACCATTTGAAACCTCCTTGTTAACCTATATTAAAGGTCCTTTTTTTATAGGGTAATGGAAAAACGCTAAAAAAGCAAATGAGGCTTAATATTAAAGGGTTAAAGGCGTTATTATACAGGCATATCAACAGGCAGGCTCCTGATGAGGAGGTGACTGAACAACAATATTCCGATTCTTCCTTTTTGCCTCGTAGAGTGCTGCATCGGCCCTGGCAATAAAGTCCTCTGCCAGAGAAAGGGAATTGTCGAACTGGGATATGCCCACACTTATGGAATAGCCGGTAGACTGGCTGTCATTTATCTGAACGTTTTCTTCAGCGACTCTGGAACGCAGTCTTTCCGCTACCTGCATCCCCACTTCTATGTCAGTGTGTACAAGAATGATGATAAATTCATCGCCTCCGAATCGGCCCGCAATGTCTGAAGCCCTCAGGGTGTCCTTTATGATCATAGAGGTTCTCTGGAGGATCTGGTCACCGGCTATGTGGCCGTAGGTATCATTTATCAGCTTAAACTTGTCAATGTCAAACATGATCAGTGACAGGGGGTCGCCATACCGCCGTGCCCTCTCCATTTCCTCGTTAAGCCGTATATCAATGTGCTGTCTGTTTAAGAGGCCTGTTAACCCGTCTGTCCGTGATATGTGCTTCAGCTTCTGTATAAGAGTGTCACGCTCAGCCTCTATCGCCTTTCTCTTTGATATGTCCCGGTACAGAGCAAGAATAAACTTTTTTTCACCAAACTCCATCATGGAAGCGCTTACTTCAACAGGAAAGACTGATCCGTCTTTTCTTTTATGTGATATTTCCATGCGCAGTTTTTCCCCCTCAAGAATCCGCTTAATGCGTTTCAGGGCCTTTGCAGCATGCTCAGGTGTGTCGAGGTCTGCTATGGAGAGGCGGAGAAATTCCTCTTTCCTGTATCCATGCATCAGGCTTGCCGCTCTGTTGGCAGAGAGTATTTTCCCGGTTTGCGGGCCCTCTGCCTGAAGCACAAAAATGGCATCACCTGATTGCTCAAAGAGTGATCGGTACCGCATTTCACTCCGCTGAAGGGCGCTCTGAATTTTGTTCTGCCCGGTTATGTTTTTATAGGTTTCAATGATATACAGAACTTCGCCCTGCTGATCCAGTATGGGAGATGCTGTAATCTCTACAAAAACCCTGTTGTACAGACTGTCAAAGTGAGTATGCTTCAGAGTAACCGGTGCCTTTGTCTTCAGCACTTTATCAAGAGGGCAGGGTATGTTCTTTCCTGAACAGGGTCTTTTGCGGTTGTGGGTTACTTCGTAACAGATTTTAGATAAGGGATTGGATGTAATTTTAGCGCCCATCTCAACATGCTTCTTGTTTGTGAGAATGACCTGGTAGTTACGGTCTAAAATAATCGTGGGGTCTTCTATATGATTTAATACGGCCTGCAGGAGGTTGCGGGACGTTTCCAGGGAATCTGTACTTAACATTTATTCATCCTGGGATATCCTGTTCATCATACGCATATCCGTCACTTCATCCAACGCCCCTGGAAGAGGGCTGAGTCCCCACATAAACATCTTACTTTATATAGTCTATCATGGAGTCTTCAATTGTGCAAAAACCACCGGGACCTGTCCATTATGCCCCTGTCCGCAATCTTGATATCCGTCTCAAAAAATATCATGAAAAGGTATACTTACTCATAAAAAGCGAGGTGAAATATCCCACGATAATATGGACCCGATTTCTGACAGCGTAAAATATATTCATGACCTTTTCAGCACAAAGAGACTGACGCTCTCTGCTGCTGAATCATGTACCGGCGGTCTTGTCAGCCACTGCATAACAGACCGTCCCGGTGCCAGTATGTTTTTTAAAGGTGCTGTTGTTGCATATTCAGCGGAAATGAAAGAGTCTGTGCTTGGCGTCTCCCCGGAAACCATAAGAAAACATGGTGTGGTGAGCCGGGAGACCGCATGTGAAATGGCGGAAAGAGTTCGTCTTTTCATGAAAACAGACTGTTCAGTGTCAGCAACAGGCAATCTCGGGCCTGAGGTGCTTGAAAGCAAAGAAAAAGGAGAGGTATACATAGCTGCAAGTATGGAGGGCAGGACTATCTCAAAAAAACTCATGCTCACGGGTGACCGCACAAGCAACAAGGAAGAGGCATCCCATGAGGCGTTGAACCTGATACTGGAACTCTTTAAAGACTAAAAACAAGGGCCAGTACAGGAACGTTAAATCACTATGCCGAAGAGTTCAGACAAAACAAAGCAACAGATTGAACGGCTTGTCAAAGACCTTAACGATCATTGTTATCAATACCATGTGCTCGATTCTCCTGTGATATCAGACAGTGAGTATGACCTCCTGTACAGAGAGCTGAAAGATCTTGAAGAACGTTCCGGTTACAGCCCGCCTGATTCCCCGACGCGGCGTATTGGAGCTCCGCCCCTTGAAAAGTTTGAGAAAGTGAACCATACAATGCCCATGCTGTCTTTGGGTAATGCTTTTTCCTATGATGAGGTCAGGGAGTTTGAGCAGAGAATTAAACGGTATCTTAAAACTGATGAAAACATCCTTTATACTGTTGAGCCGAAATATGACGGGCTAGCCATTGAACTTACCTACAAAAAGGGGCTCCTCCACAGGGCATCGACACGAGGGGACGGCTCTGTCGGCGAGGACGTCACTGACAATATAAAGACCATTAAAGCCGTTCCCCTGAAAATAGTGGGAGACAGTGTGCCCGAGGTAATTGATATACGCGGTGAAGTATATATTGACATCAGGGAGTTTGAGGCATTGAACAGGGAGCGGGAGGAGCAGGGCGCCCCTGCCTTTGCAAATCCGAGAAACGCTGCCGCCGGCTCAATACGGCAGCTTGACTCTTCCATTACAGCGGGCAGAAAGCTGCATCTGGCCTGCTATGGGATTGGCTTTGTTCAGGGTAGTGCATTTAACAGCCAAAGGGAATTTATTCAGTGGCTGAAAGGAGCCCGTTTTCCAACACCCTCCGGCATGCAGCCGGCAGAGGGAATTGAGAACGTAATCAAAGCGGTACAGAACATTGAAGAGCGCAGAGATACATATCCTTTTGAGACTGACGGCGCGGTAATTAAGGTTGACAGTTTTGATACCCAGAAAAGGCTTGGCATGAAAACAAGAGAGCCCCGGTGGGCAATTGCGTACAAATTCCCTGCCCACAGGGGGGTTACACAAATAAAAAACATTCTTGCCAGCGTGGGGCGAACAGGGACAATTACTCCGGTGGCCCTTCTTGAACCGGTCCGGATCGGTGGTGTTACTGTTTCGCGTTCTACCCTGCACAACTGGGATGAACTGGAAAGAAAAGACATTCGCATTGGCGACACGGTTATTGTTGAGAGGGCCGGTGATGTCATCCCTCATGTTATCGCGGTAAGCAAGGACAAAAGAACCGGGGAGGAGAAAGTTTTTCATCCTCCTGAAAACTGCCCTGTCTGTGGATCCGCAGTTGAGAAGGGGGAAGGTGAGGTCGCATTCCGGTGTATTGGGCTGAACTGTGCTGCACAGGTTCAGGAGCGTATCAAGCATTATTCCTCAAGGTCTGCCATGGACATTGAAGGCCTCGGGGAAAAGATCGTTGCTCTTTTATTTTCGGAAAAACTGGTAGGCCACTTTTCGGATATTTACACATTAAAAAAAGAAGACCTCCTTAACCTTCCGCGGTTTGCTGAGAAGTCAGCTCAAAACCTCATTAACGCGATCGATAAAAGCAAATCAACCACCCTTGCCAGGTTCCTCTATTCACTGGGAATTATCCATGTTGGAGAGTATGCCGCGAAGCTTCTTGCAAGACATTTTGAGAAACTTGATGATCTGTATAGGGTAAAAGCAGAAAAGATCATAACGATCAAGCAGATAGGAGAAAAAATCGCTGCATCACTGGAGAAATTTTTTAACGATGAAGAAAATCTGCAGACGTTTGAAACATTGAAGTCATTTGGGCTGAACCTGTCAAACCCTGACTTCAAAGGCATGGAAGAGGAAGCACTTCCCTTGGAGGGTATTACCTTTGTAATAACAGGAACAATGCCTGTAGCGAGAAAGGAAATTGAGGAAGACATTGAACGACTGGGAGGACGCGCCTCAGGGTCTGTTTCAAAAAAAACCGATTACCTTGTGGCCGGTGAATCCCCCGGCTCTAAACTGGCAAAGGCCAGGGCTCTTGGTGTTAAAACAATATCCTATGATGAGTTGTTAGAGATGCTGAAAATAAGGGCGGGCTAAAGTAAGAAAAGAAAATTACCGAAGAAGCATATGAAGAGACATCTTACTTCAGTATTTTGACATTGCTATCAGTATTTTGACATTGTTGAAGCAAAGAGGGTATTTTTATACATGGCCGTAGAAAGTTATAAGAAATGGATAGTAAGCGGAATTGTCATTCTTTTTGCACTGATCGTAATATTTGCGGTTATGTCAAGTTCACCCTATAAGCCGGAAAACAGCGCCCGCACCTCGACCCAGCGGTCTGCTCCTCCTCCCGGCCTCATCCTTGAGTCGAACCTGAACAAGGTTATTCCTCTTGAAGAACTGGATGGGGACATGAATGACCCGCAGTCCCTCGCCCTGTTGGGAGATAAATATTTTGAAAACAGTAATTTCCCTCAGGCAATTGAAATATACAAAAAAGTTCTGGAGCTCAATCCTGATGACATAGACACCTATAATGACCTGGGATTGGCCTACCACTATGTCAGGAAGTCTGATCTTGCAGCGGAAACCCTGAAAAAAGGAATAGAAAAAATGCCCACCTTTCAGAGGATACGTCTGAGCCTTGGATTCGTTCTTATGTCAGCTGATAAAAATGAAGAGGCAAAGTTGGTTCTGAAAGAGGCGGCCGAATTGGAACCGGGGTCTGAGATTGGACAGGAAGCAACCCGCATGTTAGGCCTTATTAAATAGCATTTCTGCAGACGAAATTACTCTGCTATATAAAAGGCATACGAAAAGTATTGATAGTATTCTCCGAGGTAGAGGCTCTGCTCATGGGGCGACGTAATTCCCAACTTTTCAAGCTCAGAAATAATTTCAGATTGTGAAAGACCTGTCATTTTCTCCTCCTGACTTCTTTTAAGCATATCTCATGCCAGAGTCTGTGTCCTTTTCAATGGGAACTTAAGACCTGGTTTCGTCACTATCGGCAGACTGTTTAAACAAATGAGCAGAGTTTTTTTAATGATAAAATGAGGAGTTATCTTAAAAGCAGCTGTCCAGGGCTGGTTGAAGCAAAAACCGCAACAGGGGTATAGGATAAGACGCGTAACCGAGCAGTTTATTCCGGGGGAGAGGGAAAGGCTGGATCGTATTGATTTTGCGACATAATGTGTGAATTATTCAACAGCATGAGAGGATTCCGGCGATCTGCCCCGACGAGACGATGGTGAATGCCCGTATCTCGCTGCTGCAAACTGAACATACAGTGATAATTGACTTTTGGCTTTGAAATCTATTATATAAGTAGTTGGCTTTTAACAGTAATTAAAATTATATATGAGGTGCCAAGATGACTAAAACAAACCTGGAGTTCAAAACAGAGGTAAAGCAGCTTTTGGATCTGATGATCCATTCTCTCTATTCCCATAAGGATATTTTCCTGAGAGAGCTTATTTCCAACGCGTCAGATGCCATAGATAAGGTGAGATATGATTCACTGACTGACAGCGGCAAGATGGAAGTTGAAGGAGACTGGAAGATAAAAATTACCGCGGATAAAGAGGTCGGTACCCTTACGGTAAGCGACAGCGGGATCGGAATGACCAAGGATGAAATTATTCAGTCCCTGGGAACGATCGCCCACTCCGGGACCAAGGAGTTTCTTGCTGCGTTGCAGACCAAGGAGGTCAAGGAAAACCCTGATCTCATAGGGCAGTTTGGTGTGGGATTTTATTCCTCCTATATGGTTGCTGACAGGGTAACGGTTGTATCCAGAAAAGCGGGGACAGACAGTAAGAGCGGTGTGAAGTGGGAATCCACAGCAGACGGTTTTTTCACTGTCGAGGAGATGGAGAAAGAAAAAAACGGAACAGATGTTACCCTCCATCTCAAGGAAGAAGAGAAGAAGTATCTCGAAGAGTGGGAGATACGGAGCGTCATAAAGAAATATTCGGACTTCATTGAACACCCTGTTGTTATGGATGTTGAAAAGGAAAAAGAGAGTGAGCTGCAAAAGGGTGAGAAGGTAAAGATCAGGGAAGAGGAGATACTGAATTCCCGGAAAGCGATATGGCTCAAGGACAAATCACAGGTCTCAGAAGAGGAATACAACGAGTTCTACAAGCACGTCTCTCATGATTTCACGAATCCGGCGAAGACAATCCATTTCAGGGCGGAAGGCACATCCGAGTTTTCAGCACTCCTCTATATTCCGGCGACACAGCCCTTTGATATTTTTTACAAGGAATACAAGATGGGGCCCACGCTCTATGTAAAAAGGGTGCAGATTATGGACCACTGCGAGGAACTGATACCCAGGTACCTGAGGTTTGTCAAAGGCGTTGTTGAATCATCAGACCTTCCCCTGAATGTCTCAAGGGAGATCCTCCAGTCAAATCGCCAGATAGAAATTATCAATAAAAATGTGACCAAGAAAGTTCTCGATACGCTGGCTGACATGAAGAAAAATGAGTATGACAAATACTTGTCTTTCTACAGGGAGTTCGGCAGAATCCTGAAGGAAGGCATTCATTTTGATTTTTCAAAAAAAGAAGTCATCTCAGACCTGATCCTGTTCCAGTCAACCAATAATGCTGCTGACACCTTTGTTTCGCTTCAGGAATATACTGACGCCATGAAGGAAGGTCAGGAGGAAATTTACTATATTACAGGGGCATCTTTCGATGAAGTGAAAAAATCACCATACCTCGAGGCATTTAAGGAAAAGGGGTATGACGTGCTCGTTATGCTCGATGAAATTGATGATTTTATCGTCGGCGGTCTCGATTACAAGGGCAAGAAGTTTAAGTCAGCGACAAAGGGAGAAATCAGCCTCGACAAAGAGGATGTTGAGAAAAAGAAAGGCGCGGAGAAGAAATACAAAGCCATCATAGAGCTCATAAAGGACCAGCTCAAGGACGATGTCAAGGACGTCAGGCTCTCAGGAAGGCTGAAAGACACCGCATGCTGCCTCGTTGGCGATGATGGGGATATGGATCCCCAGATGGAAAAGCTGATGAAGGCAATGGGGCAGAACGTCCCCGAGGGCAAGCGGATACTTGAGATAAACGCTGCTCATCCGATTTTTGAGGCAATGAACAGGCTCTTTGAAAAAGAGCAGAAGAGCATTGTATTGAAGGAGTACATAACGCTTCTCTATGATCAGGCCCTTCTCCTGGAAGGCTCCAAACCCAAGGACCCCGCTGCCTTTGCAAGCGCTATCACCAAACTCATGGTCAAGGATGTGGAGAGCACGGTCTTATAGAAGGGGACAGTCTTCCCAGGTTATCCCCCTTTCTGCCTGGATATTTCATGGGCAAAGATTGCGAAAGCCATTGCCACATTTAAGGAAAGCTGCACGCCTTTCATCGGGAGTGTAGTTTTCAGATCAAGATGCTTATGAATGCCATAGCGTATTCCCTTTCCTTCTGTGCCAAGGACAAGACAGAGGGGGAAGGGCAGAGACAGCCTGTTTATATTTTCTCCCCCTTCAACAACAGTCCCCACGACCCAGTAGCCTGCTGTCTTTGCCTTCAGCAACGCGTTCGTCATGTTCGTGACCATGGACACGGGTACAAAGTTTTCACCGCCTGATGCGACATGAATTACCGTGTCATTGACCGAGCAGGAACCATGCTCAGGTATGACCAGCCCAAACTTGCTGAAACAGGCTGCAGTGCGCATGATTGAGCCAAGATTATGAGGGTCATTCAAACTGTCCAGAAAAACTAAAGAAAGCTGTTCATCCAGACCTTTTCTCAGCATTTTCTCCAATGGTATATACTGATAGCTGTCTGTTTCCGCGACAATTCCCTGCAGACGGTCCGCCTTCTTGACTTTGAGGAGACTGCTTTCATTGAGAGTTTTTAAAGGGATTTTTTTTGACTTTATCAAGTCGATTATCTGGGGGGCATTGAAGTTATCCTGGATAAAGACCTGCCGAATGCTCTTCGGGTCTGCTTTCAGCCGCTCAGTAACTGAATTTTTACCATACAGGTAGGTTTTATTTCTTGCCAACTATTCCTCCGGTGTTCAGTGTATAATAACAGCGAATCTATCCAAGTTAATGGAAAGTCAGGAAAGAAGTCAAGACAGGTTATCATCGATACAGTGTCTCCGGCTGATTATTTCCAGAGGTCTTCTGTCTTCAGACGCTTTCATGGCTTTTTTCAGTGACAGTTGTAATTTAACTGTATATTTATTACTATTTCACTATCTTAATGAAGGAGGAAGGACATGGATCAACAACCATTTGATTTAAAAAACGTTAAAGTGCCTCAGCTTAATCCCAAGGCATTATCTGCTATTGTCGTTATCGTACTGATTTTGAGCTTTGTATCATCGTTGTGGTTTACTGTTGAGCCTGAAGAGGTGGGCATTGTTTTACAATTTGGCAAGTATACCCGGACCGTAAACCCCGGACTGAACTTTAAACTGCCGTTCGGGATTGAGGAGGTAATCAAGGTGCCCGTAGAAAGGCAGTTAAAGCTTGAATTTGGCTTCAGGTCATCGGTGCCCGGCGTCAGAACAAGTTATGCAAACACTAAATTCCAGGAAGAGTCCCTGCTTCTTACCGGAGACCTCAATGCCGCAGAGGTTGAATGGATTGTTCAGTACCGTATTAAAGACCCCTTTCAGTACTTGTTTAGAGTGAGGAACGCTGAGCAGACCTTCAGGGACATCAATGAGGCTATCATGCGCGGGATCGTAGGTGACCGCACCGTTGATGAAGTAATAACGTTTGGACGACAGGAAGTAGCGGATGCTGTCAGTGTAAAGATACAGGAGCTGTGTGATCAGTATGAACTGGGGATCAAGGTGGACCAGGTAGTACTGCAGGACGCGAACGCTCCGGGCCCGGTACAGCCGGCCTTTAACGAAGTCAACGAAGCTGAGCAGGAAAAGGAAAAATTGATAAATCAGGCAAAGTCGGAATATAACAAGTTTATTCCCAGAGCGCGCGGTATAGCGGAAAAAACCATTGAGGAAGCCAAGGGATATGCCCTGGAAAGGGTAAACAGGGCGCGAGGGGAAGCTTCGAAATTTGACTCTATTTATGCGGAATACATAAAGGCAAAAGATGTGACTCGACAGCGCATTTACCTGGAAACGATGAACGATGTTATGCAGAATGTCGGGCGGAAACTGATAACCGATGAGACTGCATCTGGAATATTGCCGTTATTTCAGTTTGACAAGAAGGAGGTGAAATAATGGATAAAGCAAAACCCATTATTATTGCAGGCGCAGTTTTGCTCATATTGTTTGTTGTTGTTTCATCAGCCTATATTGTTCGCGAGACAGAACAGGTGATCATTACGCAGTTTGGTAAACCTATTGGAGAGCCGATTGTAGACCCAGGCATACATTTCAAGATTCCTGTTGTCCAGCAGGCTAATTTCTTTGACAAACGGTTTCTTGAGTGGGATGGAGATCCCAATCAGGTCCCGACAAAAGACAAGAGGTTTATCTGGGTCGATACGTATGCCCGGTGGAGAATCAAAGACCCTCTCCTGTTTTTTCAGCGCGTTAGAGATGAACGGGGTGCTCAATCAAGACTTGATGATATGCTTGATGGTGAGACCAGGAATGCTATTGCAAAACACCTTCTCGTTGAGATAGTGCGCTCGACGAACCGCCAACCTCAGCTGCCCGAAGGCTCGCCAGAAGGGGAGCTGGCAGAAAAATTACAGGAAATAAAAATCGGAAGAGAGGAAATTACCCGGTCTATTATTATAGCTGCTGCGCCGCGGACTCTTGAACTCGGCATCGAGCTTCTTGATCTGCGACTGAAGCGGATTAACTATGTTGAAGAGGTTCAGAAGAAGATTTATGAGAGGATGATTACCGAGCGGAAAAGGATAGCGGATAAATTCCGTTCAGAGGGTCAGGGTCTTGCCTCCAGGATACTCGGAGATAAAGAGAGAGAATTGAAAAAAATAGAATCAGGCGCGTACAAGACTTCACAGGAGATTATCGGTAAAGCCGATGGAGAGGCAACAAAGATTTATGCTGCTGCCTATAACAAGAGCACTGAGTCGCAAGAGTTCTATCGCTTTCTGAAAACAATGGAAACCTATAAGACTACGCTGTCAGAAAAAGACTGGCTCATACTCTCCACAAAAGGTGCGTTCTTTAAGTATTTGCAGGATATGACAGGTAAGTGAGCAAAGAAGTAGTGTTTGTGAAAAATATGTATGCCGGGGGCTCAGTTTCGCTCCCGGCCCTTTTTTTATGCATAAAATCTGAACGAGAATAGATTATGAAAATAGCGCTGATTATACCCAGGAACAGTTCTGAAAAAGAAAAAAGCTTTTACGATTTCGAGTTTTTATCCAAATTTCTCTTCTCTCATAAATACTTTTCCTACCTTCTCGCGGTTCCCACGCTGGCATCATTGACTCCGCCTGAGCATGAGATCAGGGTATTTGATGAAAATATTGAAGCTGTGGACTATGAGTGGGGAGCTGACCTTGCCGCGATAAGTGTACGGACCCTCTTTGCCCGAAGAGCATATGAACTAGGCGACAGGTTCCGGAAAAAGGGCGTTATGACGGTAATGGGCGGAATCCATCCGTCAATGTGCCCTGACGAGGCCCTCGAGCATTCTGATTCAGTGGTCATAGGCGAGGCAGAGCATGTCTGGAGCAGTCTCTTGAATGATGCTCAAAATGGGGGTTTGAAGAGGACCTATCAGGCTGAAGAGCCGGCTGACCTTACCTCTTTTCCTGCTCCGCAAAGATCCTGTCTCTCAAGAAATATGTACTTCTCAGATATTGTTCAAACGACCAAAGGATGTCCGTTCAAATGCGAGTTCTGCTCAGTTCATGCCTTTGACGGCCAGAAGATACGAAACAAAACAGTTGACCAGGTGCTAACCGAGATAAGGGGAATCGTTGGTGCAAGTTCCGGATACAAGAAGAAATCGATTTTCTTTGCTGACGACAACATTATCGCAAACAAAAAATTTGCCGGAGAACTTTTTACCGCCCTGAAGCCCTTCAATCTCAACTGGTCGTGCCAGGCCTCTATCAATGTCTCAAAGGAAGAGGAACTGCTCAGGCTGATGAAGGAGAGCGGATGCGGTGCCATCTTGATTGGGTTTGAGTCTGTGTCAGAAGATAACCTCTCGAGCATGGGCAAGGGGGTGAATCTCAGGCATGACTATATAGGAGCGATCGAAAAGATCCAGTCCTACGGGATTCTGGTCCACAGTTCATTTATACTGGGGTATGATTTTGACACGAAGGACTCTTTTGATGAACTGATTCATTTTATCAATGAGGCAAACCTGCTGATGCCGGCCATTAATATCCTGACGCCCTTTCCCGGCACAAAGCTCTTTAAGCGCCTTGAACGTGAGGACCGGATTTTACACAAGGACTGGAGTAAATATGATGCAAAACATGTAGTGTTCCGTCCCTCCCTGCTGACGACTGATGAACTGCTCGCGGGGCACAGGAAGGTCATGAGAGAGCTCTACTCATTTGACTCCCTGTATAAAAAACTGAACTATTACTTGGACATAGATTTCTGGAAGCACTCCAATGAAGTTGATCCGATAAAGCTTAAATACCGCCTTCTCTTTGCCTTCAGGCTCTGTACTCTCCTGATTTCTTCTAATTGGGAACGGTCAAAGTTTATCTTGAAAATAATACCGAAGGTGTTCCACAGGAGGGTACGGATCTCTACTATTCTGACACTGATGGCGTACAATGACTATTCCTATGCGTTGTGACATCACTGCGATGTTTATTCTTCATTGTTCCTCTCCTGTGCCAGTTCCCAGGCTTTAACAACCGCTTCTTCCGCTGAATTCAGATGCACGACACCGGGGATGTCCTTCCAGGTTTGAATACCGATTACCGGTTTCCCCAGCTTCAGGGCGATGGCGATTTCCGAGAGGGTCCCGTATTCTCCTGAGACGGCAATTACCGCGTCTGCTGAGCGCACGATAATGGTGTTTCTTGCATGACTCAACCCGGTAGTGACAGGCACTGTGACGTAGGCATTCGCCTCTTTTTTGCTGAAGCCGGGAAGTATGCCGACCGCTGTTCCGCCAGCCTCTTTTGTCCCTTTCGACGCTGCCTCCATTACTCCTCCGAGCCCTCCTGTCATCAGCACAGCCCCTTTTTGAGCCACGAGCCTGCCGACTTCCTCTGCTAAACCATATAGTTCATCACTGCAGGAGGCCGCGCCTATAACTGAAATGATCATGAAGTTATATTACCTCAACTAATCAGGGATTACAATTGCGCAAGGTCTTTAAAGTCTTTAAAATTAGACACTTTCAATTGTTATTCTTTGCGACTATCAAAGCATGTTTGCGCCTGTCTGATGAATTTTGCTGCTAAAGATAGTCGCTGTGGTAACCTTTCCTGTCCTGACAGTCTCTTCACACCATCGAGAAAGGCGTCAGAGTCTATTCTTCATTCATCTGATCAATTTCACACAATTGGCATTATCTTGCTCTGTAGATTCACCTGAAGCAGAATGGGACTGACTATGATATTATGTTACTTAAAATTACTGAATGAGAGGTTGTGAGAATGAAAAAGGATTTTGCAAACGCGTCTGAGTGCTGGAAAGCAGTGCTGGCTGATGTTTCAAACACAGAGGTTTTAACATATATCGAGAAGTTTGCGCGGGAAAATACTGAGCCGGCAGAGATTGTGTTTGGTACGTCAGGGTGGAGAGGAGAAATCGGCACTGACTATACATTCAATAATGTGCGGGTGGTGACTTCAGCCATCATCTCCATGTTTAAGTCCTCTGATCCCGAAGTTATAAGGGCGATGGGAGTATCGGACTTTGAGGAAATACAGCAAAGAGGCGTGATTGTAGGGCATGACAACCGTTTTCTCGGCGCTGACTTTGCCGGAGAGGTGATCGGTCTGCTCCAGAACGCCGGAATCAAGGTATGGTACGCAGGAGAGTCGCCCACACCGGAATTCTCAGCAGGAATCGAAATGTTGAATGCTGCATGCTGCATTAACCTGACCCCTTCTCATAATCCGGCCAACTATGGCGGTTATAAATTTAATCCCTCTGACGGAGGTCCGGCAGGGCCTGAGATAACAAAAAAAATAGAAGAGGGTGCTAACCGTATGATGAACGAGTCAGTGGTCCTCCCCCCGGCAGAGCCCCGGGACGTTGAACGAGTAGACCTGACAGAGCTGTATATACGGTACCTCAATGAAAGAAAAACCATTGATCTCGATAAGATAAAGAAATTTATTGAGAGCGAGGACTGTATAATTTGTATAGACAATGTCCATGGCTCTACACGGGGACGGATTCAAAAAATTATAGGTGACAGCGGGAAAATACATTATCTGAGAACTGATGATGACTATCTCTTCGGGGGAGTGGCTCCTGAACCTTCAGATCGGAATATGGAAAATCTTGCCAGGATGCTCAGGGATAGCAGCGCCAAATTCAAACTTGGTGTGATTCTCGACCCTGATGGTGACAGGATCCGCCATGCTGACGGCACCATGAAGATAGCAATGAACTATTTTGGAGCAATGGCTCTGCATTTTCTTAAGGTACATAAAGGATTCACCGGAGTTGCGGCAAAATCAGTAGGGACAAGCAATCTCGTAAATGCCATCGCCGAAAAACTAAATGTACCGATAAGGGAAACACAGGTCGGATTTAAAAATTTTCGTCCCTATATGATCCGTCAGGCCCGGGAAAGAGCCAT
Organism: Thermodesulfovibrionia bacterium; assembly: GCA_947259645.1. GTDB lineage: Bacteria > Nitrospirota > Thermodesulfovibrionia > UBA6902 > UBA6902 > Glo-13. The sequence goes on from CAMYND010000009.1 coordinate 123,263, forward strand.
TGTCTGCTTCGAAGAGTCAGACGGTATCTCAGGATTTAACCACACCCTGGAAAAAGACGCGTTATTCGGTATTCTGCTGGCAATCGAGATGATGGCTGTTACCGGCAAGAACCTCGGTGATTACCTGATAGACATAATGGATGAATTTGGCTATTACTACCCTGACCGCTCAGGAATTGAAGTAGACCGGTCTCTCGCAGGTGAGGAACTGAAGCAGCGGCTTTCAGTCATCAAAGAGAAGTACAAAAAAGGAACTGATGTCACCATCAACGGGAATCTCAGGACTATTAAAGATGTAATTACTGTTGACGGAACAAAAATTGTCTTTGATGATGGTTCATGGTTAATGATAAGACCATCAGGTACAGAGCCGAAAGTGAGATTTTATATCGAAGCAAGGACAGAGGATGAAAAGAAAGCTGTTTTCACTCTGGCCGAGCAGATAACGAAAGAGGCGATCAGTGCTGGCTGATCAATATTTATTCACATTACAAAATTTACTGTAGGGGCACGGCATGCCGTGCCCTTACTCCAACACCGCATTTCCTAAACAATTACTAATGAATCTTCACAGCCAAACTCATTTGCAACATAGTTATCAGCATGCCAGTCATTTTCCCACCGTATGGAATCAATGAGGTACCTGAACCTGTATTCTTTGCTCGCGGGCAATTTCAGGGTTATTTTGAAATCCCCGCTTTTCAGTTTCTGCATCTCTGATTCTGTTCTGTTCCAGTTATTGAAATCGCCGACTATCGTTACTATCCTGGCATTCTGTGCTGCCTCTTTCGGCAATTTGAAGGTAACATTGCAGGTGCCATTGGATTTTAAGTACTGTTTTTTGATGCCTGTAGCTGCTTGTGGCGCTGATTTTTCCGTGCTCTTTTTTTTGATACTTGTGGCCGCTTTAGGCACTGGTTTTTTTTCGACCTTTTTTGGGGTCCCGCTGCTTCGCGGTTTCATCTTTTTTTTGACTTTCATAACGTCTCCTTTAACCATGCATATATTCAAGTTGCCTTCCGTTTTTACCTATACGGGATAACCTGTTATGAACTTTAGAGCCACCACTGTATTTTTTGCTTTAAAATAAAGGTAATATCCAGTATATTAAGCAGATGGTGGAGCGTTCAATGTCACATGGCCGGTAAAATATAGTTTAGATGCGCCTCGCCTCGCCTCATCTCAGAAGCGGAGCTGATTCTATCATACGGTCATTGACAATGTAAAGAAGGTCCGGTGAGGATCTTCAGTATGAGCTGATTAGTATTAATAAAAGATTGATTCTGTCGCATGGCACTGACTATTGCCGGTTGGGGACAAGTTAACTCCATCTGCGACATGTTGCATCTAAGGAAAAAGGAAGGGTCTATGGAACAAAGAAAGATGATTGCAAAATTCAAGGACGGATCGATAATTAAGGGTACTTCCCGTGATTTTTCTTCAACAAAAGCATCATTTCATATGAAATCAATAGATGGGGGCATCTTTATTCTTAAAATAACTGATTTGAAGGCGATATTTTTTGTCAAAGATTTTGATGGAAACAGGGAACATAAAAAAGAGTATAAAGATGTGAGGATCTGGGACGGCAAAAAAGTCCAGGTGGAGTTTACTGATGGAGAGTTTATAACCGGCTACACAATGCATTTTGATGTAAATCGGCCCGGTTTTTCTCTTATTCCGGGTGACCTGCAAAGCAACAATGAAGAAATTTATGTTATCACGTCTGCTATAAAAGACGTTACATTTCTGTAGAGGGTGCGGGAAGAGCCAGGGAATGCAGGAAAAGAACGTATTTTATTTCAACCTAAAATCAACTCGACTGTTCTTTAAATTGTCCTTTTTCTCTGGACTCAGTGATTCAGGTTCTATCAAAAAAACCCGTTTAGGGTCGATCTTACCGGATTTCAGGAAAAAGCCCGTTACCTCTGTTGCCCGTTCCGATGCAAGTTTCCGCAGGTCATCATCAGAGACTACTATATGCGTGAGCATCAATTTTTCCATCTCCCCGGCTGGCAGTTTTTTGTCTGTTCCTGAACTGTTTTTAGGTTTCGGAAACGTATCTTCTTCATAGGCCATGATCAGATATTTCTCATATTCCTCCGGTTCTATCTTTATCTCATCCACGGGCACAGTTGAATGGCCCTTCTGCAGAGCCGTTGCTTTCAGTTTCTGGGCCTTCAGTTTTTTTCTGAATAGATATTGCCTCAGACCTTCCTTGTCATTTTCAAGGTCCACATAGCCCTCAATATCAATCTTCAAAGAAGGCCGGTCAGAAAGCGCGGTCACAAGCTTGTTCAGTTTATCCTGTTCCTGCTCCCTGATAAAGGCACTGGCATAGTCAAATTCTATATAACTCAGTTCTTCTCCGCCCCCGACGATAGCGCCCAGCAAAGCAAAGGGAGAAGTAGCGGCCTTTACGAGAATATTCAGGAGCAATTTAATAATCACACTTCCTATACTGAATTCCGGATCATCTGTTTTTCCTGACACCGGGAGGTCCAGCGTAATCTCGCCCTTTCTGTTTTTCAGGAGGGCAACAGCAAGCTTGACCGGAAGTTTTGTGGCATCCGGGCTTTCTACGCGTTTCCCAAAGGTGAATTGGTCAAGAAATACATTGTTTTGCGATTGAAGTTTCTTCTTATCGATCAGGTACTTCAGATCAAGGTCTAATTTCCCCTTTTGAATGGTGTGCCCGACATATTTATGTGCATACGGAGTTAAGGGGCTCAGGTCCATATTGTTAAAATCAATTTTAAGGTCAACGAACAGTTCATCTCCCAGAGGATTGATTGCGCCGGTGATTTCCAATAGGGCTGAGCTCTCTAGTTTTCCCTTCAGATCAACATCAGCCCTGCTCCCCTCTTCAGATGAAAGGCCTGATATTCTCCCGCCGATTTCCAGAAGGCTCGCAGAATATCCGGGTTTTATCTGTTTGTCTGAAAAGTTTACTGTCCCTCCCTGGAGTGTGACAGCATTAATTATTACCTTTGCCTTCTGACCTCCCTCTTCCGTGTCTGCAGGCTCATCAGGAGGTTCAGTGAGAGCGGGAGTTTCTCCATCTTTCTCTTTCTTGATTTTCTGTACGTTGAGAGTCCCGTCTGAATTTACGATGAGACGGGAATAAAAATCAGAAAGGGCAATCTCCTGTATATTCAGGAAGGCGGGATTAGTTGCATAATCAATACCGTTAACGAAAAGAGAGTTCCATTTAAGAAAATCTTCTGCTGAGGCTTTATCTATTGACACGAAATTTGTCAGGGAGACCTTCCCCTTAAAATTCATTGATAATTCGCCATCTTTCTCTGTATCGTAACTGATCTTCCCATCAGCCGAGATATTTCCGTCAGTAACCATGATATTCAGGTTCTCCGAGATATACGGTTGCAGGGGGGTAATATTGAGGTTTTCTATGCTGAGATCCATATCTCCTGCAATGGGGTTAATCCCAAAGGAACTCTTAGCGGAAACCGTGCCCTTCTTATTGAAGTCAAAGGAATAAGAGAGCGAGGCCCGGCTGTCCCTGCTCAAGGAGATATTCTCGGCCCTCAGTTTTATCTTGCCTGCTGTAAGGCTGACAGGAACAGCTGGCGCGCGGTCTTCAAACTGTATCGCGTAATCATCGTGAACAACGTTATTGATCAGGACATCCCATGGCTCTTCTTTCTTTTCTTTGGCTGCTTGTTCCAGTTCTTTTGCTACTTTAGGCAGAGGTCTTTCCATGTTTAATGCGCCGTCTTTATTACGTCTCACTACGATCGTGCCTTTCTCTGAATTCATTTCACCGATTGTCAGTTTCTGATTGCTGAAATCTACGACTACCTTTTCCAGAGAATAGAGCGGTATGTTTACCATTGGATTACCATCGTTGTCGACAACATCCAGATCATGCAAGGAAATGTCTCCAGAAAGGGTCAGTGTATTTTCTTTCTCATTATATTGCCTGAACGAGATCCGTGCTTTACTGTCTATCATCCCTGTGAGGACTTTGAAGTTCATCTGCAGAGGCACGTATTCAAGGTAGTGGGGAATATTGACCGCCTTTATATCCAGATCAATATCAGTCTGCAGAGAATCATGAAATGGCTTTGTTTTTCCTTGAATGGAGACGGGAGTTTTGTTAATATCCGCCCTGAAAAGAGGCTGGACATAGGTATCAATATTATAGGGTAAATTTGATATCATCGGAATCCTGACAGTGATGTCCCGGACAGTATGCCGAGTTTTTTTCGGGCCGTCAAAAAAATCAATGTTTCCTTTTACCACCTCTATATTATTTACTGAAAATCTCAAAGGGGGAGATTCTGAAGCAGGCTTCTTATTGCCTCCCTCAAGTAAATCTGACACACTGTATGATCCGTCATCATTGCGGACAATATTTATATAGGGTTGATACAGGCGTGCTTCCTTCAGGATCAGACCCTTTTCCTTCAATGAAGCCGCCTGGACGTTTGTTGAAAACCCGGTAAATGAGAAGAGCGGCCCTGACTTGTCACGCTTTTGAACGGTGAAATTATTGACATACAGGGATAGCACGTACGGATTGAAATTTGTACTGGCGATACTGACTTCACGATTGAGCAGCGCAGAGAGTTCTTTTGTAAGAATTGATTTAATAACAGGCGATACAATGAGAAATCCTGCAAGTGTATAAACAGTAAGAAGCACGATTATCCATTGAAGGGCCTTGATAATAAAAGAGGGAGATGTTGTTTTATCAGTGCTCTGCATAGGAATATTCTATCACATTACTTTCCTGCTGCTGAGCTTTCGAGATTCTCTATCTTCCTGACTTTAAGGAGTTTCATGAAATCCTCAAGAATCAGATACAATGCGGGAACAAGGAGGAGGGTTATGAGCGTTGCAAAGAGAATGCCAAACCCAAGGCTTATTGCCATAGGGATAAGGAACTGTGCCTGAACGCTTTTCTCAAGAATGATCGGTGTCAGGCCGAGGGATGTTGTGAGGGATGTAAGGACGATGGGGCGAAACCTGCGTTGCGCTGCCACTTCAACTGCGTCAAATACATTAACTCCATTTTTTCTGTTTTGATTGATAAAATCTATGAGTAATAAAGAATCATTCACAACTACACCTGTCAGCGCAACAATGCCGAATACGCTGAGAATGCTCAGGTTAAATCCCATCAACAGGTGACCAAGGATTGCGCCGACAATGCCGAATGGAATTGATGCCATAATGATAAAGGGCTGTAAGTAGCTCCTGAAGGGGACTGCCAGGAGTGTGTAAATGATGAAAAGCGCCATCATAAAACCCTTTGCCATGCTGGTCATGGAGTCTTTCCTCTCCTTTTCCTCTCCCTCGAGATCATAGGAAAGCCCGGAATAGTCCAGAGTCAGGTCATTCAGAACGGTCTCCTCCATTTTTCGGAGGATTTCCTCTGCATTGGCTTTCTTGTTGTCAACGCGGGCTGTAATATTGATGACCCTCTTTCTGTCAGTTCGGTTTATCTGGCTGAATCCCCTCCCTTCTTCCACATCAGCTGCCTGATCAAAAGATATCTCTCCCCCGTCCTTTGATCGTATACGCATTGTCTTTATGTCGCCAAGGCTCTGTCTGTCTCGTTCCGGGTATCTGACCATGACCTTGACTTCATTCCGGCCCCTTTGAATCCTGAGCGCTTCAGCCCCGTAAAACGCTCCTCTCACCTGGCGGCCAAGCTCTTCTTCCGTAATGCCAAGGGCGCGTGCTTCCGGCGTAAGCTTCAGCTTTAACTCCCGTTTTCCCCGGGAAAAATTATCGGATATGTCATCTACCCCTTTATACTCCCTGAGTGCGTCTTTAACACGGGCAGTTGCTTTTTCAAGGATCTTAAAATCTGTGTGGGCGAGACGGATATCAATGTTTGCTCCGAACCGGACAAGGTTGGAAACAAAGGTGACTGAATCAGCCCCGGCGACACTGCCTGTTTTTTCACGCCATTGTGCGGCTATATCACTGGAAGGGATACCCCGTTTCTCGCTTTTCAGAAGCATTAGTGCCATGTCCGAAAGGTGTGATCCGGATGAGGTGCCTGAACCGTGGACATCAAATGCGAGGGTGCTCCCCACAGTAGAGTAAATATGTTTAATTACCTTTTTCCCGTCGGGAAGGGCTTTATCATACTCCTGCACAGCCTCGAGTGCTTTCTGAACGATATGCTTCTGGGCCTCTTCTGTATCTTCAACAGCGGTTCCCACCGGCATTTTCAGTGATGCTGTAATGAGATCTCCGTCAACTTCAGGCATAAACTGAAACTTGATAATTCCTCCCTTAACAATACCGGCCGTAATCAGGAGCATGGCGATACCTGCAGCAAGGGTCGTGTAGCGGTAGTTCAAAGAGTTCTTTAAGAACCTTTTATACGGACCTGCCACAAAATTCTCAAGACCATTACCGAACCTCTCTCGTATCTTTGTTACAAATCCGGAAACGCCCTTCTTTCTGCTCCCGGGCTGCCCCAGGCTGAGGTGAGCAGGGAGGATGAGCAGGGATTCAACGAGTGACACAAGAAGAATAGGGATTACAACGAAAGGGATGACCCTGATAAACTTTCCCATTGTCCCTGTAACAAAAATGAGCGGTGAAAATGCGGCTACTGTCGTCAGTATGGAAAAAATGACCGGGCGGGCCACCTCGATCGTCCCTTCAACAGATGCAGTCAAAAAGGGCTTGCCCATGCTCCTGTGGCTGTACACATTTTCTCCCACGACGATCGCGTCATCTACAACGATTCCGAGGGCAAGAATAAAGGCGAAGAGGGAAAGCATATTTATCGAGACATCAAGGGAGGGCATCATAAGCATTGCTCCGAGAAATGATATGGGGATGCCAAGCATGACCCAGAGGGCAAGTCGTATCCTGAGAAAGAGACCCAGCACGAGAAAGACGAGAATCAGGCCCAGGAATGCGTTTTTAAGGAGAAGATTCCTCCTGCTTTTTAAATAGTCAGTTGTGTCATTCCATACCGCGGTCTGAATGGAATCAGGAAGGGACTGGCTCTTCTGTATGACATAGTCATTGACGATATCCGAAATTGCAATGGGTTTCTGATTACCGACACGAAAGACCGCAACCATTGCTGCCGGCTGTCCGTCAAAACGGGCGTATTGGTCAGTCTGTTCAAAGGAGTCCCGGACCTGAGCGATGTCCCCCAGCTTTAACTCTGTGCCGTCGCTGTTCTGGAGTATGGTGATCTTCTCATATTCTGTTCCAGTATAGCGCTTTTCCTTTGTCCGGATAAGAATTTCACCTCCCCGGGACTTTACCGAGCCTCCCGGAAGATCAACTGATGCCTTTTTGACCCTCTCCGCGATCTCCCCCAGGGTAAGATTATAACTGCGCATATTTTCCTCGCTGACCTCAATGGATATTTCGTAAGGCCTCACGCTTTTCAGATCTACCTGGGTAATTTCCGGCAATGCCAGCAGGTCATCCCTGATGGATTCCGCCTGTTCACGGAGACTGCGCTCCGGGGCATTTCCATAGACAACTATTGATACAACTTCCTGCCTGTTTGTCAGTTTGGTAATGACCGGCTTTTCAGCGTCTTCAGGAAAGGTATCTATCCGGTCAACTTCAGCCTTTACATCCTGCAGGACAAGTTCCGCATCTTCCCCTTCCATCACTTCAGCGTTTACACTTCCGAACCCCTCTGCAGCGACTGACTTAATCTCCTTAATGCCTGTTATGCTGCTGAGATTTTCTTCAATTTTAAGTATGATTCCCTCTTCCACTTCCTCAGGGCCGGCCCCCGGATAGGCAACCTTTACCTGGATCAGGTCAAGCTCTATTTCAGGGAAGACCTCCTGTTTGATCGAAAAGCCCAGGACAATTCCGCCGAAGATAAAAATCATCATCAGCAGGTTGGCTGCCACGTGGTTGTGGGTCATCCATTTTATAGCGCCTTTCATTTATCGACTCTTTCTTTGTTCATATTTGCATTAATTACGGAGACACAGAGGCACAGAGAAGAACAATCTATTTCACGAAAACATATTTCTTGAAATTCCACTTCCTGTCCTTAAAATATTCAATGCTCCCTGTATTCTTTTTTTATATTATTGTTCAGATGCCCTCAGTTTCATGCCGTTTGCAGCTCCTGATATATTTGTTAAAACAATCCTGTCTCCCTCAGAGAGTCCTTTGCTGATAATGGCCGAATCCTTAGTAAAATAAACAGGCGTGACCTCTCTGATCTGCAGCCTCTCTTCACCGTCGATAAGCCAGACAGTTGAGTCGCTTCGATAGGCGGTCCTTGGAATTGTGACCACCCTTTTTAACGTGGTCCCTTTAATCTGGACGTTTACGAAGGTCCCTATTGAGAGGGGCGGACCCGGGTTCCTGTTTTTGCTTTTCAGTCCGTAGGGATCCATTACCTCGATTATGATCTGTATCATCCTGCTCCGGGGGTCCACTTCACCGGTGGAACGGACAACATGGCCGTGCCACTGATGTTCAATCGTGCCTGTTGTAAAGCTGACGGTTGCCGCGCTCCCCCTGGATCTGCCGTCACGGGGTATATCAATCCAGTGAAGCTCATCAAGCGGAAGGGGTACGATCACCTCGGCAGAATCTGTTCCTGAGAGCATTGCCACAGTATTTCCGGACTTGATATATTGTCCAACATCTATACTCTCTGAACTTACCTTTACATTGAACGGTGCTGTCACTTTCGTCCGCTCAAGATTAAGTTTTGCCTGCTCAACAGCGGCATTGGCAGAAGCGACTGCTGCCTGTGCATTTTTTACCTGGGGCTCATACAGTACCAGGGGGTTCGGGTCAGATTTCCCTTTAATATTCATTCTGTCCCATTCTGAACGGGCAATTCTGGCCCTGCTCTCCATGGATGAACGTTCGAATTCAGCGTTTGCCTTAGAGGCCATGGTTCTTTCCATGGCGAGCCTGTAGTCATCGTCTTCTATTTCAAAGAGGATATCACCCTGTTTGAAAAAACCTCCTGTGACCATGTTTGGTGATATGTAGGTGATTCGACCTTCTACCTGAGGTGCCAGAGAGATCTCTCTGGCAGCAGCAACCGTTCCGGTAGCGTTAACCGTTATTTCAGCATCCTTCTGGAATACATCAGATACAGTGACAAGTCTTCCTGTTGATGGCCGCACCTCTTTTTCAGGCTCAGCGCGCCTGATAGTAAGGGCTTTCATTATCAATATCCCGAAAACTATCAGGACAAGGGGAATGATGATTTTCATGATTGTTGTTTTCTTGCTCATCGCTCTTTTTCCTCTGTAGTTAATTCGCTTATTGTGTATTCATTGTTCTCTCTGATCAGATCATCTGCCCAGGAGCCGCCCAGTGCCCTGGCAAGCTGGATACGGTCTGATATAAACTGGCGACGGGAGGTCAATAGATTACTCTTGGCCGTAACATTGCGCAGCTGTTCTGTCAGGACCGGAAGATAGTCGGTTAATCCCTGAAGGTAGTTGTCAAGGGAAAGGGCGAGGGCGCTGTCCGATGAATCCACCTGCTCCCTCAGAAATTGTATGCGGTCATCTGAGGCACTGATTTTTGCAAGGGCATCTTCCACCTCTTTAAATGCGTTTAATACTGTTTTATGATAAGCGGCCAGATGCTCTCTTGAGACAGCTTCTGTCCTGCTCACTTCTGCCTTTCGCCTCCCCCAGTCAATTACGGGCTGGGTGATTTGAAGCAGGATATTCCAGAATATGTTTGGTGAATCGAGAATGTTGTTCAGTTCATCACTGGTACCTCCGTAGTTCCCGCTCAGGTTAAAAGAGGGAAACCTGTCCGCTATGGCAGCACCGACCCTTTCGTCGCTTGCACGGAGTCGTTCAAGTGACGCGGCAATATCAGGGCGCCTCGTCAGAAGCTGGGAGGGTATCCCTTCATTGAGCCGGGGAACACGGTCCAGTTCTGTTGTGCTTCCACCGGTCTCCTGGTTTGGAAACTTTCCGGCAAGGACCGCGAGGGAGTTTCGCGTCACAGCCAGGGCCGATTCAAAAACAGGTTTCTGCGCCTTTGCCGCAGAGAGATTCTGCCGTGCCTGGTAGACATCAATCGCGGGTACCAGTCCTCCCCGGTACCGCTGCTCTACGCGTTCAAGGGTATCTTTAAAGGAAGCGATGCTCTGATCAGAGAGCTCTATCTGGGCCCGCTGCTCTGCTGCCAGGTAATAGAGGTCCGCAAGTTGAGCGGATATACTGACCATCACCGCTTTCAGATCATGCTCGGATGCACGAAGATCAGAGCGTGAGGCCTCGGCATTTGATTTCAGTTTTCCCCAGAGGTCAAGTTCATAGCGGGCAGCACCGGAGAGGGTATAGCTGTTAAAGGTGGTTGCCCCGAAGCCCCCCTCGCTCGACCCCCGAAAGAACCCTGATTGTCGTGACCTGTTGCCTGAACCTTCAATGGTAAGTGATAAGCCCCTCGCAGCCTTTGTTTTGCGAAACACTGCGTCTGACTGAAGGAGACGTTCATATGCCTGGGCAATATCAAAGTTGTGCTGAAAAGCGCTCTCTATCAGCAGATTGAGTTCTTCATCCTCAAACTGTTCCCACCATCTGCCGATGGGAGGAGAGGGGGTGGTATCATGAGTAGAGTACGCATCAGGCACTGACAGCATTGGTTTATCAATCATAGATGTATGATGGACACATCCTGAGACTGACAGCCCGAGGACAAGAAGCCCAATGTATACAAGGGCTTTTTTCATTTTGCCTTCATCCCTGCGGTTACGTAGGGAAGGATCAGATTAATGATCTTATTGCCATCCATTTTATCAGTCATGCCCTGAAACTCGTTTTTAACATTACTGCATACATGAAGCGTATGAAAGAGCGCTCCTAGTGTAAAATGGAGCCTCCAGAAAAGAATGTCTTGCGGGTGATTGGGCAGGGCATCCGAAGCTGTTTCCAAAAGCTTGTTGAACAACGGCATGATGTATTTGAGGAAAACCTGCCGTACCGTATTGTCGGGATCAGTGAATGATCTTCCGATGAAGGTGAAGAAATGCTCAGCCCCGGGGCCTGACTCCCTGAAAAGCAGGGTTGGTTCGATAAAAGCGGCCATCACCGCCTTAATGTCGGGCCTTTTTCCCTTACCTTCAGCAGCAGAAATGACCTGATCAATTTTTTCATTCCGTATGGCATTCAGGGGCAAAATTCTCCTTTTGATGACATCTTCAACAAGATTTTTCTTGGTACCGAAATGATAATTTACTGCAGCAAGATTTACCTTTGCCCGGGAGGTGATTGAACGGAGGGATGTGCCGCGGTATCCTTCCCGCGCAAAGAGATATTCAGCAGCATCAAGAATGCGTTCCTTTGTGTCCTGCTGTGTTTCTGACGTTTTATTCATACGTTTGATTAAAACATATGTTTGAAATTATGTCAAGATGCAGTGAGGGGCAATGTGTCTGCTGTCGCTATAGAAGAATAGCTGCAATTCTGAAGGATTAAACTATAATACTATGAAAAGGATAATGCACCTGATATCAGGGAATTCTTGGTTGAAGAGGAGAATGATATGGACTATAAAGTTAAGAGCGTAACAATGAAGGAAGAGTTTAAAGTCTGTCCATCATGCGGATATGAGGATGGTTTTCATTCCATGTTCAGGCGGGAGGATGATATAACCAGGTGGCTTTTTATCTGTCCCTCCTGCCACAATGTTTTTGACATTGGCTTTACTGTTTAACACGGCGTTTTAACATATTCATCAAAAGCCTTTTTGGACCCGCTGACCGACACCTCTTTTTATAAAAAACATTAATAGAGGAATTCCCATCTTGCTATCTCCCCGCATGACTATTAAGATTGATGATTATCAATCTTAATGGGAGGGAATAGAATGAAGAAAACGTTTTTTGCAATATTTTGTGTAGTTCTTCTTTTTGCCGTGACAGCAACAGCGGGCACGATCATAGCGATGAGGGGGGACGGGTCTGTTGTATTTATTGATGACGTAACAGAAAAAATAGTTGACAGGGTCGTAACTGGAGAGTACGGCGGTTCAATGGGGGCTGTGACTCCTGATGGGAAAACCCTTTATGTTGCCAATACATCACCGGGTCAGTATACCACTTCAATTATAGATATTGAGAAGCGGAAACTTATTAAAAACCTTCCGACCGGACCACGTCCAGCTCACGCATATGTGAGTAGTGACGGGAAATTTGTAGGCGTGGCCCATAAATTTTCTGAAAATGGGAGTGTAGTCATCGCTATTATTGATACCTATTCAAATATGGTGAAGCACCGCTTAATGATAGATATTGAAAACGATCAATACAGGGGTGTTGTCAACCCCCACAACGGCTGGCTGAGAGACGGAAAGCATCTTCTTGTTCCCAACTGGGCCGACAACGTTGTCCATGTAATCAATGCAGAGGAAGGCAAAGAAGTGACACGGCTTCAGCTCGAAGGAAATCCCCATCAATTTAATACAACTCAGGACAACAAGGAGCTATGGGTAACAGTGGATGCAGTAGAGGACGCAGCAGGAAAAAAAGTTGGCTGCGGTCAGATAGCTGTTTTTGACATTGATGCAATGCTGTCCTCATCGTCTGTCAAGACTCCCAAGACCAGCTTCTGCCTGGCGGTCAAAGATGGAGAACCGCAGAATGGCCATCATACCGCCTTTACCCGTGACGGCAAATTTGCCTATGCAGCAAATAATGGCACCGGCAATGTTGGAACGAGTATTAATGTTTTCGACATTAAAACGAAAAAACTTGTAGCAAACCTGACAGGAGGCGGGAAGGGAGTGGGCCACCCCTTTATGAGTCCGGACGGGAAATATGTTGTTGTTGGGCAATATGGGGGGAATGTTCTGACCTTTATCGACGCTCAGAAACATGAAGTAGTGAAGGAACTCCCCATTGGCACCGGAAAAGGTGTTCAGTGGATCGCGTTTACCCCGGACAACAAAAAGGCCTTCGTAAACAATAACAGTGAAGATGCTGTGTATTGCATAGACATGAAGAACCTGAAAGTTGTAAGAAAGATTGAAACTGCAGAGCCGGACAAAAAATGGAAAACACAGTGGCATGTGACCAATGGCTGGTATCAGACATATGAGGTTGTGGAGTCATACATTAAATAGAAGTAAACTTGAGACATCATGAAGGGGCGTGTCGCTAAATTGGCACGCCCCTTTCTTGGTTCGGGGAAACGCGTCAGTGTTTTCTCGGTGAGTGCACTGACCTGACCCTGGTTCCGCTCCCGCTAAGTTCAAAGAATGGCACGATGTGCTGTTCCCCAAAGTAAATACTCTCTCCATTACTAAATTTCGTTGCTTTTAAATCCAATGAAAATAATATAATGGGTGGTATCCGGTCTACATTCATCTGGGGATACCGGAAACCTGCAGACCTGACACCACGCACAAGCAAAACCGGCCACCTCTTTCGAAGCTTTCTCTTTATTTCAGGTAGCTTAACTCATTACCATTAATAACCGTTGGAATTGATTGTAACTCTGTAAACTTAAGATATTAATTAAAATATTCGATATATGTAGTAGTACTGGGATTATCAAAGCTGGAAAGGCAATAGTTGTATTGGCTAAATATATAGTTTGAAAGTGGTTTGGAAATGAGGGAAAGAGGAGTAAGGAAAATGGCCATGAAAGACAAGGTTAGCTTATCGTTAAAAACAAAAATTATTGTACCGGCATTAATTGTAATTTCGACGCTGATAATATGTATGATGTGGTATGTCTATACAGGTGTTAAACGGGAAATGGTAATTGATTCGGCAAGCGGGCTGATGAATTTTGTAGACGCCAAACAGCAGGGGGTGATCAGGTTTCTTGACCAGAACATGAAGCACTCGAAACAGCTTGCCAGTCTGCCCGGGAAGCTGACAACTGAAGACCTTTCGGCTTATTTTAAGAAAATTATTGAGACCGATGTGTTTCAGCTTTCAGAACATTCCTTTAAGAGTGAGATAGATTCCGGAACACGTAAAATAGCCACCTTTGCCGTTTACCACGACATAGATTATGTGATAAACGGTGAAATAGTCTCGTCATCCAGCAGCGGGAGGCTGGGAAAGAGTTTCTCGAAAGATGTGCCTTCATACGGTTATACCGATCCCTATATGCATGACGGAAGACCTTTTCTTACGTTTGCTTCCAGGAGTGAAGAAGGAGGGACAATATACGTTCATGCCGATGCACGGATGCTGACAAACATAGTCAATGGAGAGATCGGGAACCTTGCCGGTACTATGGGCGCATTTTACCTAGCAGGTGTGGGTAAGACGCTTGATTACTACATTACCAATCGCGAAAATATTATTATTACCGAATCAAGGGTTTTTGATAATGCATTTCTCAGACAGAAGGGGAGTGAATTCCCCTGGGACCGCACACTTAATGGAGGAAGCGGGAAATATGTAACAAATGCAAACGTTTCTACTGGTGCAAGAGAGGCTATGGGTTTCTATTATGGCGCCGAGGGCGATCTCAAGCTCGGAGCCTCAATGCCCTTCTATGACTCGGAGTGGACAATTGTGGTTGAGGAGAGCGCTAATGAGATACTTTCACCACTTTACAGCTTAAAGAACCGGTCAATCGCAGCAACCAGTGTAATACTTCTATTGATGATTTTAGGGGGTTGGCTTCACATGACAAGACTCCTTAATCCTCTGAACAGGCTGCGCGATCAAATGTTAGAAGTATTCGAGGGTGAGAAAGACCTTACAAAAAAACTTGAAGTTACCTCAAATGATATTGTGGGCGAGCTTTCTGAAGCCTTCAATTCGCTTCTTGGAAAGTTTCATGGAGTTATAATCAGCTTCAAGTCTTTGGCAGGTGAGCTTGTTTCTACATCCAGAGATCTGTCAGCCATTGCATCAGATATTATTGCGGGCTCCAAAGAACAGAGTGAAAGAGCCTTACAGGTGGCAACGGCATCACATGAGATGAGCTCAACTTTTGTAGATGTTGCGAAAAATACTTCAGGCGCTTCTGAGACTTCACTCAGGGCGAATGAGATGGCAGTAAAAGGTGGAAGAATTGTATCAGATACGATACAGAGCATGAATGGTATTTCTGATACGACAAAGGGTACGGGCAACATAATCTCAACTCTCGGGGACAGGTCGAAGGAAATCGGCGAAATCATAAGTGTTATAGATGATATTGCTGGCCAGACAAACCTGCTTGCGCTCAATGCAGCAATCGAGGCGGCAAGAGCTGGTGAGCAGGGCAGGGGGTTTGCAGTCGTTGCTGATGAAGTAAGGAAACTTGCAGAGAACACAACTATTGCTACCAAAAAGATAGGTGAGATGATACAGGGCATACAGGATGATACTGATAAGGCTATGAAGGCTATGGATAATGAAGTTGCTGCAGTAGGTGCAGGGGTAAAACTTGCCGATCAGGCAGACAATGCTCTTCAGGAGATTGTCATGGAGGTAGAGGGTGTAACGGTCTTAATCCAGGAGATAGCCGCGGCTACAGAAGAACAGTCTTCAGCTGCCGGCCAGATAAGCGCAGATATCGAGACTGTCGCCGGCATATCTACTGAAGCTGCTGAAAATGCCCAAACAATTGCTGACACCAGCAGTAAGCTTGAATCTCTGACAGCGAATCTTGAATCGATGGTATCCCAGTACAAGATTGAGAGCGCTAAAAAAATGGACAAGGGGACAAGACTGAACGACCAGAGCCTGAAAGAGTTGAGAGTAGATGCTTCAGGCTAAAATAGAGTGGCTACTCTCTGCACTCCCCACAGAATAGAGAAGAACAAACACCGAGGCCTGGAAGGTGTCTACATTCTTCATGGAAATCAAACTGAAAATCCCTTCCACGTCCCATCACGCAGGACCTGATTGGGGCGAAAATCTTTTTTGTATGACATTTTGGGATTTTCCATAATACAGAAACCAAGGTAATAGTATTTCTTGCCCATTGATTTAGCCAGCTCAATTTCCTTGAGGATGCTGAAGATACCGGGCCTTCGGTTGAGGTAGTCAGTATCATAATAAAAATAATTCGAGGAGAGTCCATCTGCGGCCTTGTCGACAATTCCTACCCCGATTAATATACTGTCCAGGTAATAGTTCATCTGTACCGTATGAGCATATCCATAGTGTATGCTGAGAAGGATTTCCGCTGGATCGGCCGTCTCACTGTCCTGATTCTCTGGATGTTTGGAGGCGGTATATTTCTGATACAGGGCAAGATTCTCAACTGAAACGGAAGGTCCCGACAATACCTTGATACTGATGTCACGGTTCATTCGTGCTGTTCTCTTCTGGCTTTTGCTCATCCGGAACTGCTGCACCTCAAGCCTGAGGGGAAGACACTCTGAACATCCTTCACACACATTTCTGTAATAAACCTGTCCGATGCGCCGGTAGCCGCCTGACAGAAATTCATGATATGTTTCTGACTCTTTCTCGCCGGCAATCACGATCTCTGTTCTGTTGATTCGATTGTCACGAAAATAGGGGCAGAGAGATTCATCGTGGAATGTTACCCTGTGATCTTCTTTTTGTGCAGGCTTCATAACTGTGTATCACTATTTTCGAACACAAATTCTATAAAAGTCCACTGTGCTCGTTCTTTCCCCGGGCT
>CAMYND010000010.1 GCA_947259645.1 Thermodesulfovibrionia bacterium
CATTTTTGCAACAGGTAATTTTTGTTGAATCAGGGCTCTGGATCCCATGAGTTCCAGCCTCTGCTCAGATCTGTCCGGGAGGGAAGATGCTTTTTTTCTTGAAAAATAGCTGTTCCTTGCTTATGATATTCAGATAATAGCAGCGGCTCTCAGGTACCAGCTGCCCAGGGGATTGCCAGTGTTTTATGCTCATTTGTATGGCGTTGCACTGAAGTGACCACATGACCTGCTTTCAGATAACTGCTTTATTTATAGATATAATTTAGATAAGAAAACGGAGGATTTCATGAAAAAACTGATTATCATTTTTGCTGCTGTTCTTTTAGTATTTGCGGGGTTATCATCTCAGACTGTTTTGGCTGAAATAGTGCCCGGAACATTTACCCTGAGCCCGAGTGTTGGCGCATACGTCTTTGACGGAGAGCAAAACATCCGCAATGCTCCTGTGTACGGGGTATCCCTTGGGTATAACTATACCGAACGGTTTGGCGTTGAGGGAGCGTTCAAGTACGTATATACTGATATGGAAGAATCTGACAACAATGTCAGGGCATATGTATATCATCTGGATGGACTGTATCATTTTTTCCCCAAAAAAAAGCTTGTACCGTATCTTGCAGCCGGCATCGGAGCTCTTACTCTGAATGACCCGAGTGGAAGCGATACGAACAGCCTTGCTAATTACGGGGCAGGCTTTAAGTTTTCCCTTTCCCGGTCCCTGCTCCTGAGAGGTGATGTCCGCCACATTATTGACCTTGACGATTCTCTCAGTAACGTTTCATACACTGCCGGAATAAATTATATGTTCGGTGCACGTGAGGAGGTAAAATCTCTTCCCGTTGACACGGACGGAGATGGTGTTCATGATGATCTAGATAAGTGTCCTGATACCCCTCCCGGTATTCCTGTAGACAGTGACGGCTGTCCCCTGGACAGTGACGGAGATGGTGTCTATGACCACAAGGACAAATGCCCGGGCACTCCTGCGGGTATCACGGTCAATAGTGAGGGCTGTCCCGAAGACAGTGACAGAGATGGAGTCTATAATTACATGGACAAATGCCCGGGTACTCCCGCGGGTATTGCCGTTGACAAATCAGGCTGCCCCCTGGACAGTGACGGAGATGGTGTCTATGACAGCCTGGACAGATGTCCTGATACCCCGCGCGGGATAAAGGTTGACAGTACGGGCTGCCCTCTTCCCCTTGAGGAAAAAGTTTCCATTGATTTGAATGTGCAGTTTGATTTTGACAGTGCTGTTGTCAAGAGTGGCTACCATAATCATATTGACCAGGTTGTTGCATTCTTAAAGTCATACCCTGATATCAATGCTGTGGTGGAAGGCCACACCTGTAATATCGGGACCGAGGAATACAACATGAATCTTTCCCGGAGACGCGCCCGGAGTGTAATGAAGCATATGATTGACAGTGGAATAGACCCCGGGAGGTTAAGCGCTGTTGGCTACGGTGAGTCCAGACCAATTGCTGATAACTCAAGCAGGCAGGGCAGGGAACGGAACCGGCGTGTAACAGCGGAGATATCAAGTGTCGTTATAAAACTGCAATAATAGACCTGAGGGAAGTATGGTCCGAGCACGTGCCATGCTTCCCTCACAATCTTCCCCTGCCTGAATTCCCCGTACCGCATTCAGTGAAAAATAGCCATTCCCAGGACTAAAGAGGACTGCTTGCGATGCCCGCGTTTCCCTGTACCTGCTTCACCCGTATCTTGCCCCCTGCGGTTAAAGGGGGTATTATAGAAAGTGTTTAATGTAATCTGACCGAATCACCGAGGGAATATGCAGGAAATCTTGTCATTATATGAACTGAACAGCCTTGTCAGGACAACTATCGAAACAGCCTTTCCCGATACATTTACCGTCACTGCTGAAATCGCATCCTGTGATGTTAAGAATCACTGTTACCTCACCTTAGTTGATAAACAAAACGATACCATACGGGCTGAAATAAGGGCTGCTATATGGGCAGGAAGATACCGGGTTATTGCCCCTGTTTTTGAAGAGGCCACAGGGACAAAACTGGCAAAGGGAATAAAGATACTTTTTCAGGCTACTGTCACCTTTCACGAGCGATATGGCCTGAAGCTGACAATACATAATATTGATCCTTCCTATACTGTGGGTGAACTGGCTGTCAAGCGGAAAGAAACACTGGAAAGACTTGCCAGGGAGGAATTGATTGACAAAAACAGGCAGCTGTTCTTTCCGCTGGTTCCCCAAAGAATCGGGATAGTCTCCTCCTCAACTGCGGCGGGGTATGAAGACCTTATGAATCATTTAATGCACAATGTCTACGGGTACTCATTTAAGACCAGATTGTATGAAGCTGTAATGCAGGGCGATAAAGCAGAAGCTTCTGTTGTCCAGGCCCTGAAGCAGTGTGCTTCAGACAGTGCGCTTCTGGATGTTGTCGTAATCGTACGGGGGGGAGGAGGGCAGGTTGACCTGCACTGTTTTGACAGCTATGAGATCGGCAGGGCCATAGCTCTTTTACCCCTTCCGGTGATAGCCGGTATCGGGCACCAGAGAGACGTAACTGTTGTTGACGCTGTATCAGCAAAGATAGCAAAGACGCCTACAGCCGCGGCTGATATGATTATTTCGGCAGTGAAGGAGTTTGAAGACAGGGTTGATGCTCTTGCGCATAGCATGGCCCATGGGGTCCGCACCATGACTGTGGGCCGGACGCAGGACCTTTCATCATTATCTCAACGGCTTGAAAGCGGATCAAGGAATATACTCCTTGAAGGTGTTTACCGTCTTGAAGCGTTGCTTAAAGGGTTGCACTATTCACTGAAACTTCTCAAAAATGAAAAACAGGCCCTCAAGGCCCGGGAGAGCAGTGTGAAATATCTGGACCCCGCCAATGTCCTGAAAAGAGGGTATAGCATCACCCTCCATAACAAGGCGGTTCTTAAGACCATAGAAGGAATTACTGAAGGCGACAGCCTGAGAACAATTCTTCACGAAGGTGAGTTCACGAGCAGACTGGAGAAAAAGAAGAAAACAAGGAGGCCATTATGAAAAATGCTCCCCGATATAAAGAAGCGGTTGAAGAAATCGAAGAAATCGTGGAGGAAATTGAGAGCGAGTCTGTTGATGTTGATGTTCTGGCCGCGAAAGTGAAGCGGGCATCTGAGCTTATTAAATACTGCAAGGCAAAATTGAAAAAAACAGACAATGAGGTCAAGAAAGTGCTCGATGAGTTTGAGAAAGAAGATGATGAAGATGTGATCTGAAAATGACCTACTGTTTAATTTTGCACGAGGTACTCAATCTTTTCGATGTGTGGTAAATTTGATTGAGCAGATCGATTTTTGTTGAACACTGAGGCACAGAGACACGGAGATTAAGATTAGGGAGTTATAAGAATTCTGACCGGTGCATATATTGGGAAGCGCATTCCGGAGTTAGCTGTTGATTACCTTGTGCAGCAGTTCACTGAGCGCATCCATTTCATAGGGCTTTGGTATTACCCCGATAAAACCATGCTGCCGGTACTCTGCCATGATCGGATCATTGAAATAGCCGCTTGATACAATGCCTTTTACGCTGGGATCTAACGCTGCCAGATGCTCTATCGCATCTTTCCCACCCATTCCTTCTCGTATGGTCAGGTCAATGATTACCGCGTCAAAGGGGTGTTCCGAATCCTTTGCTTTTTTGTACAGTTCTATAGCTTCTTCGCCGTTTTTTGCTGTCCTGGTCTCATAGCCAAGGTAGGTGAGCATTTTCTGGACACTTTTCCTGACATTTACTTCATCATCCATGAGGAGAATGAGCCCTGATTTCTGACCGTTTGCGTTGCTTTTCTGAGCCGATGCTGCTGGTTTCTGTGCTGTGGGCAGGTATACATTAAATGTAGTTCCTGCTCCGACCTCTGAAAATACCTCAATGTGACCGCCATGATTTTTTATAATTGAGTATGTGCATGCGAGACCAAGTCCGCTGCCGTTTTCTTTCGTTGTAAAGAATGGATCAAAGACTTTATTAATAATTTTTTCGGGTATGCCCTGTCCATTATCTGTTACTGAAAGCAACACCTGATTCTGCGCGTCCAGGTGCCGTGAACCGCCAGTTTCAACAGTGGTGTTTCTTGCCCTGATCTCAACGGTGCCGCCCTTTGGCATGGACTGATGAGCGTTCAGTACAAGATTGTGAATGACCTGGATAAACTGTCCCTCATCAATTTCAACGGGCTTAAGATCCTCATCGATTGAGACTTGACAAACCACAGGAGTCCCGCGCAGTACGAATTTGGCTGAATCTCCTATCAGACTTCTTATGTCAGAAACTTTTTTTATGGGAGACCCTCCCATCGAAAATGTGAGAAGCTGGTTTGTTAATCTCTTTGCGTGATAACATGCTTTCTTCGCGTCCATTAGAATTTCAGACAGGTTGTTGTCATCCGTTGCAGATGCAGCAGCAAGTGAGATGTTGCCGGCAATAGTAGTCAGTGTATTATTGAAATCATGGGCAATTCCCCCGGCAATCATTCCTATTGACTCCAGCTTTTCAATTTTCTGGATCTCGTCTTCCATTTTCCTTTGCTCTGTAATATCCCTGATTATCAGCCGCATTCCGAGAAAAGTATTATCATTGTCAACCATTGCTATGGAATGCATTGTCACATCCAGGATATCTCCATTCGCTTTGATCAGTTGCCCGTCCCCCAGGAAAACTGATCCTTCACGCTTTATTTTTTCATGGCCTCTCTCAAGTTTTTTGAACGTTTCCTTTGTTGATATATCCTTGAAGAGCTTGGCAATGAGATTCTGCTGCTCGTAGTTAAGGAGGGTGTAGCCCTGCTTGTTTGTACTGATAATGTAGCCATCTATATCTATCGAGTAGATGATGTCAGTGGAGAACTTTACGATCTCCATATATCTCTCTTCTGACTTCCTTAACTGCTGTTTTAACAGTACCTGGTTTGTCTGAAGCTTGTTCCTGATTTCCCAGTTGAAAATCGTGAGCATTCCGCCAATTGCCCATGTGGCAGTTACTGCACAGGCCGTACGGAAGGCCTGGACAGGAACTTTCACGTATAAGAGAAAGGACTCAGTATTAAGCCAGCTGGCAGGAAAAAAGTCTTCTTTGGGTACTATGATCCCGCCCAGAATTCCGTACATGGCGAAGGCAATCCCGCCAAAGAGGAAATATTTTTTTACCTTGAGTGGTGCCAGGTACGTTTCCTCATGATAATAATAGAGGCGAAACCCCAGACCGATAAGCAGGCCGCCGGGTAGTCCCAGAAGGTACCGTGACCATATGCTTCCGGCAGTCCACAAGTCATCAGACAGAATGCCCATGACACTGACAAAAATCACAATGAGCGGAAGAAGCCACCATTGAAGGCAAGAGGATAGTATTCTCTGCCATGGAGGTGATTGAGATGGCAAAAGGAAGAGCCGTCTGCCGAATTCAAAAAGAAACAGATAGGACACCGCGAGGATCAGCCAGCGAAAGGTGTCCAGGGCCTCGTTTCTTCCCTTGATGATCGCCCACATATCAAAAAGTTCATTTGTGCCGTGAATTATGCCGAAAGCTGCGAGGAGCCAGAAAATATTTGCAATTTGAAATTCGCTCCCCCGCTTGGGCTGGACGAGAATGGTCACCCCCATGGTTATAAAGGAAACGCCATAAATAAAAAATACTACGTCCAGATTCTGGTAAAACAGCCGGTGAATTAATTCCATTCCTTATCTGCCCATATGTGGCCTGCTATTTTCTTGGGTGATCATGCTCAATAACCTGATACCTGAACACCGTGAGGTACCCTGCTCGTTTTATTATTACATATCGGCAGTTATTAAAGGTTGATTCAATCATGCCTCATGGGCGCGGTCACAGGTTCCCATCAGGAGGTGAATATGGATTGTGTTGCTTGCAACAAGATCCCTATAATCCTTTTATTTTCTCTTGTTGTGCCTGTTTAGCAAACTGAATTAAGAAGCAATTGAGAAGACCGGCTCTTGATAAAAAAAGGCCGAAACGTTATAGTAGCTGAATTTGATTTTAAGCAGATAAATAGATGCCTTAAACTCAGGATTCACTTATTGGAGGATACAATATGTCTGTTCCCTATGAAGCAAAATGTAATTTAGCGTCTTCTCTGAAAAATGTAAAATGGCGGGTAAACAAAGACCTGCGATACATTATATATGGGGTTTTGATCATCTCTGTCCTTATCGCAGGATTTGCATCTGTTGCTTCTGCAATGTCGGCCCCTCCGGGGAATGGCCAGGGCGGGTCACCGGGATTTGAAGATATGATCAAATCGTTTTTCCCGTTGATAATTATTTTTGTGATTTTTTATTTTCTTCTTATCAGGCCTCAGTCCAAGAAAGCAAAAGAGCATAAGCAGCTGCTCGAGAACCTGAAAAAAGGTGACAAGGTCATGACGAACGGCGGCATCTACGGTATCATTGATGATATTGAAGCTAACGTTGTGACGCTCAAGGTTGGCATCGGCGGTGACGTAAAGATTAAAGTGGACCGCAATTACATCGCGGGAATGAGGACAAAGGAGTAGGTCTCGGGTGAAAAAGAATTTTACGTGGCGTATTTCAATAATTGTGGCGGCGACACTACTGTCGATAATTTTTTATTTGCCTTCAACATCATTACATCCTTCTCTGCCTGAGTGGCTTCAGAAGTACGGTGTTGTGCTTGGACTGGACCTTCAGGGCGGTGTTCACCTTGTTTATGAAGTTGAAGGTGACGAAGCAGTGGCTATAACTCTGGACAGGATTGCCTCAAGCCTGACAAATACATTCATTGACCAGAAGGTTGAAGGCAAAGCTGAGAAAAAGGATATGGATATCATCGTAATATCTGCTGATGAGAGTGTTCCGGGAATAGTTGCGAAAGAGTTCCCTAACCTTACAAGATACAAGGCGTCTGAAGGGAACACTGTCTTCAGACTGAATGAAGAGGAGACGGAAAGGATAAAGGAGTTTGCTGTTGATCAGGCCCTGGAGACAATAAGAAACAGGGTTGATGCCTTTGGTGTTTCCGAGCCGACAATACACCGTCAGGGGACAAATGAAATCGTCATTCAGCTGCCCGGGGTTAAAGACACTGAACGCGCAATTGAACTGGTGGGAAAGACAGCAATACTTGAGTTCAAGCTTCTTGATGAAGAATCACCGGTAGCGGCGCAGCTGCCCCAGAGAATCGAATCTGATGGCGAAGAGGATCTGCTGGCTGAGTTTGGCGGTGAGATTCCGGAGGATGATGAAATCCTTTTCGGGAGAATCCAGGACAAGGAGACAGGGATTGAATCAAAGACAGTGTATCTGATGAAAAAGCAGTCCCTGATGACAGGCGTATACCTTACCGAAGCGCGGGTCAATATTGATCAGAGGTATAATGAGCCCTATGTTTCCATTGTTTTTAACTCTGAAGGGGCAAAACTCTTTGATCAGATCACCGGGAATAACGTACAGAAACGCCTGGCAATTATACTGGACAACAATGTCTATTCCGCGCCGGTGATCCAGGACAGGATTTCCGGAGGAAGCGCCCAGATAACCGGTTCATTTACCATGCAGGGAGCAAAGGACCTTGCGATTGTTCTCAGGTCAGGTTCTCTGCCCGCTCCTTTAAAAATGCTCCAGAATATCACGGTAGGTCCCTCGCTTGGCAGAGATTCCATAGAGGCCGGTGTGAACGCAGGGATTATCGGCGCTATTCTGGTTATTTTGTTCATGATCGTGTACTACAAAATGTCAGGAATTATAGCGGACTTTGCCCTGGTTCTGAACATTGTATTTCTTATCGGTGCGCTGTCCGCATTCAGCGCGACACTGACCCTTCCCGGCATTGCGGGGATAATACTAGCCATTGGCATGGCTGTTGACAGCAATGTTCTGATGTTTGAAAGGATCAGGGAGGAGTTGCGCGTGGGCAAGACGCCGCGGGCTGCTATCGATGCAGGGTATGACAAGGCATTCTGGACAATTTTTGACTCACATGTTACGACGCTTATAACGGCTGTTGTTCTCTTCCAGTTCGGGACAGGGCCGATAAAGGGATTTGCTGTGACCCTCGGTCTTGGTGTCTTTATAAACCTTTTTACGGCGCTTATCGGCACAAAAACCGTTTTTGATCTCATAACATCAACCCGCGAAGTAAAGAGGCTGAGCATATGATTCAACTGCTGAAAGCAACAAACATTGATTTCATGGGTAAAAGGAATATCGCCTTTGCTGTTTCAGCGGTATTAATGTTAATTGGTCTGATCACCATCGTACAGGTTTCAAGAGGCACTGCTAACCTTGGTATTGACTTTGCCGGAGGTACGGCTGTACAGATAAAATTTAATGAGACAGTTCCTCTGGAGGAAATACGCCAGGCACTGACAGATGGCGGGATAACAGATTTTGATCTTCAGGACCTTCCTACTGAAAACAAGGTTCTTATCAGGACAAAGAAAGACCAGGATACTCTCGGGAACCTTTCCAGGGAGATCATCGCCGTACTCTCCCGGAGCTTCTCAGAAAACAATATCGTTGTTGATTCTTCAACCGAGATAGGGCCAAAGGTCGGTGCGAGATTAAGAAAAGATGCCATGTGGGCGATTGTTGCCGCAATAGTGGGAATTCTGATTTATATTACCTTTCGGTTTCAGTTCAAGTTCAGTGTCGGTGCCACGGTTGCCACATTTCATGATGTGCTGGCTGTTCTCGGTATTTTTTATGTAACAGGGAAAGAGATAAACCTGATTGTGGTCAGCGCGCTTCTGATGATAGCGGGGTATTCACTCACAGACTCTGTTGTTGTTTTTGACAGGATACGGGAAAACCTGAAATTTACAAGAAAAAAATCTACCGTAGAGATTGTAAACCAGAGCCTGAACGAAGTGCTCTCGAGAACAATTATAACTTCACTTACCACCTTTTTTGCGGCTTTTGCCCTCTTTCTCCTGGGTGGCGAAGTAATTCATGACTTTGCTCTTGCCATTATGCTTGGCATAGCTGTAGGTACCTATTCATCCATGTTTGTTGCCAGCCCGATTGTTCTTTTGCTGGGTGATGACAAAAAAGGCAGGAAAAGGAAATAATCTCTATTCCCATTATTCCGGTGGGACACCAGGCAGATTCTCTGTTGTGTTTGAACTATAGCAGGCCTTCATGAAACCTTTGCGGGCAGTGGTTGATATAAACATATGCATCGTAACTGGCGTGTAAACAGGACCAATCCGGAATTTCTTGCATACCTCGCAGGTAAGGCATCCATTTCGCCTGTGCTCGCCCAGATACTCGTAAACCGCGGAATAAAGGATGAACATTCAATACAGGGGTTTCTTGACCCGAAACTGGATGACCTTCATGATCCCTTTCTGCTGCCTGATATGGACAAGGCTGTTGAAAGAATCAAGTCTGCTATTGACAGGGATGAGAAAGTTTTTGTACATGGTGACTATGACGCGGACGGCCTGACTGCAACAGCAATTCTGCTTTTGACGCTCAAAGCATTTGGATTAACTACCTCTTACCATATTCCAAACAGAATTGTTGATGGGTATGGGCTCAGCAATTCCGGCATTCAGAAGGCAAAGGATTCCGGCGCATCTCTTATCATAACTGTTGACTGTGGGATTACCTCGGTAGAAGAAGTTGTGACGGCCGGGTCAATGGGTATGGACGTTATTATCACTGACCACCATGAGCCGCCTGAGGTGCTGCCCCGGGCAGCCGCTGTTATTAACCCCCGCAGGGTTGATTCTGTCTACCCCTTTGAGTATCTTGCCGGTGTCGGAGTTGCCTTTAAATTAATACAGGCCCTCACAGCGGCCCACGGCAGCTCCTCCGTAACAATAAATGCAGAGGAGCTCCTGGACATTGTGGCCCTTGGAACGATCGCTGACTCAGTTCCCCTCATCGGCGAAAATAGAGTATTTGTCGCCCATGGACTGAGGGCAATAAACACTATGACCTGCAGAACAGGCCTTCAGGCTATGAAAGAAGCTGCCAGGTTTGACAAACCTCTCAGCTCAACCCATCTTGCTTACTCGCTTATCCCGCGAATAAATGCCGCTGGGAGGCTTGGTGACGCAAGCGAGGTTGTCAGGCTCTTAATGACTGAGGATACAGGTATTGCCAGAGGAATAGCAGGCCTTCTTGATGAGCAGAACAGAAAGAGGCAGAAAATTGAGGCCGACGTCCTGAAATCTGCAACTGGAATGTTAGACCCTGAACGGATCGACAGCGCCATCGTTCTCTCATCTCCTGACTGGCATCCCGGTGTAATCGGGATCGTCGCGTCAAGGCTTGTAGATATGTTCTACAGACCGGTGTTTCTCTTTGCAGAGGAGGGTGATGTAGCCAAGGGCTCAGCGCGGAGTATCCCTCCCTTTCACCTCTATCAGGCTATTTCAGAACAGTCTGAGCTGCTCCTTGCCTTTGGAGGGCATCGTCAGGCTGCGGGAATCAAGCTCGCTCTCGCCCATATGCAGGAGTTCAGGAAGAGCATGAACGCAGCAGTGGAAAAAAATCTGAGCGCGGAGGATATGGTGCCAGTACTTGAGATTGACGCTACTCTGAATTTTACTGACCTGAACTTCAACCTGATCAGGGAGTTGAGCCTGCTGGAGCCGTTTGGAAATTCAAACAGTGAGCCGATGTTCGGAACAAAGGAGATAACAATCGCAAATCACCGGATTGTCGGCAAGAACCACCTTAAGATGCAGCTAAAGCAGCAAGGGCTCAATTTTGATTCAATCGGATTCAGCATGGGCGACCAGCTAACCACCGCACTGCAGACAGCATCACTGGATGTTGCCTATGTTCCGGCCATTAACGAGTGGAACGGGACGAGAAACCTTCAGCTTAACCTGAAAGCGATGAGGCCGGGCAGGTAAAGCATGTGAAGCTGGTAGTTAGTAGATAGTAGCTCGTAGTTCGTGCCGTAGTCATTTCCCTAACTCCTGACTCCTAAATACTAACTACTGTCTTCTTATGCTGTTACGTGTATAATTAAATTATGGTCGTCCTGAGAGACATAAACACGGTTGATGCCCTCATAGACAGGGTCTTTTCCTATAACTCTGAAGCCAACACAGACCTCCTGAGAAGGGCCTATGCCTATTCAAATGAAGCACACTTCAAACAGAGAAGAAAAGGGGGGAATCCCTATATAGAACATCCCCTTGCAGTTGCCGGAATACTCTGCGACATGAAAATGGACACCAACTCGATTGCTGCCGGACTTCTTCATGACACAGTGGAGGACACCGGAACAACAGCAGAAGATATCAAGGGTCTTTTTGGTGAAGACATCGCGTTTCTTGTTGACAGTATGACAAAGCTGTCGAGGATGGAATTTAAGACAACCGAGGACGCGCAGGCAGAGAACTTCAGGAGAATGTTCCTTGCCATGGCAGAGGATATGAGGGTCATTCTCATCAAGTTCGCTGACAGACTGCACAACATGAGAACGCTGGAGTACCTGCCGGAGTCACGGAGAAAAAAGATCGCCCGCGAAACAATGGACATCTATGCCCCCCTTGCAAACAGGCTTGGAATAGGCTGGCTCAAATCAGAATTCGAAGACCTCAGTTTTAAATTTATCATGCCTGAAACATACCGTGAACTTGAGCAGAAGGTCGCGAAGAAGAGAGATGAGCAGGAGGGGTACCTCTTTGAGGTCCTGAAAATTGTTGAGGCACATCTCAAGGCCGCGTCTATTCCGGGAAGGGTCTTCGGCAGAGTCAAGCACTTCTACGGTATTTACCAGAAAATGCAGAAGCAGAAAATATCTTTTGAACTGGTATATGATGTAATCGCGATAAGGATAATAACGGACACGCCGGGCAACTGTTATGCTGTTCTCGGCTTGATTCATTCGCTCTGGACACCGGTCCCCGGAAGATTTAAAGACTTTGTCGGGGCGCCAAAATCAAACCTCTACCAGTCTCTCCACTCCACTATCATAGGACCGAAGGGTGAGAGAGTTGAGTTTCAGATAAGAACGGATGAAATGGATAGAATTGCGGAAGAAGGGATTGCCGCTCACTGGAAGTACAAAGAGAAGGGCCGCGGTGAAAAAATAGATGACAAATATTTTTCCTGGTTGAGAGAGTTTGTGAAGTCTCAGAAAGACACGCCTGACGCGATAGAATTTCTTGAAGCGGTAAAAGGAAATATCGCCCCGGTTGTTGTTTATGTGTTTACTCCGGAGGGAGATATCGTAGAATTACCCCTTGGGGCCACTCCCGTTGATTTTGCCTACAGTATCCATACTGAAGTGGGGCACCAGTGTACAGGGGCCAAGGTCAACAGGCGCATTGTTCCGTTACGGTATAAACTTCAGAACGGTGATACTATTGAAATAATTACATCACATGGCCATACACCCAGCAGAGACTGGCTCAAATTTGTAAAAACCCAGCGGGCAAAAGCAAGGATAAAGCAATGGCTCAAGATTGAAGAGAGAAAGAAAGGTCTGGCCCTTGGACAGGAGCTCCTCGAAAGAGCGCTGAGAAAAAACAACCTCAGCCCCCTGCTCGCGAAATCAAAAGAAATACTCGAGGCAGCAAAGCCGTTCAGAATACGAAACCACGATGACCTTCATGTTGCCATTGGATATGGGCGGCTGTCTGTGCACAAGCTGATAAACAGTCTGCTCCCGGATTCCGAGACTGCTGAGGAAGACCTCGTAACAGCTAAGAAGGAGAAAAAACAGGCTGAGGACAGCAAAGGCATCAAGATCATGGGTGTTGACAATATAATGTTTCACCGCTCAAAGTGCTGTTACCCTCTTCCCGGAGACAAGGTAACCGGTTTTGTAACAAGAGGAAGAGGTGTTTCGATCCATACTGTAAACTGCTCTACCCTTGATACGCATACCATAGACGCTGACAGGCTTGTGGATGTCGAATGGGCGGGCGATGGTGAGGCCACCTATTCAGTTAAAGTCCAGGTGCTTACCGTTGATAAGCGGGGGCTGCTTGCTGAACTCAGTGCTGTATTATCGACATTTAATGTGAATATCAGTCACCTTGAAGCATCGACCACTCATGAGAAGCAGGCACTGTTTAATTTTATTCTCGAGATCAGGGACAGAAAACAGCTTGATGAGACAATGAAAAAGATGTATCAAATCAGCGGAGTGATAGAGGTCAGAAGAGTGCAGGCATGAAAAAAACAGGGGAAAAAGCCTTTCTGTTTTTTGATGCATATAAAAGTCCCCTGGATATACTATATCTGGTTTTTTCAGGCAAGTACCTCTGTGGGCTCTCATTTGATAAACCATCTAATATCCAGTTTAAAAAAAGCAGCGCTCCTCCAGAGTTCATAAAAGAATTAAATTCATACTTCCGGGGCGAGAACACCAGGTTCACACAAAAAATGAATTTTCTCAGTGGGACTGACTTCGAAATCGAGGTCTGGAAAGCGCTCAGGAAAATTCCCTATGGAGAGACCAGGTCTTATAAGTGGGTTGCGGAGCATATCGGCAGACCGGCAGCGGTCAGGGCAGTTGGTCAGGCGCTATCCAAGAACCCCGTACCCATCGTAATTCCATGCCACCGTGTCATTGAGTCTGATGGTTCACTTGGCGGTTATTCCGCGGGAATAAATAATAAAGTGCGGCTTCTTGAAATAGAATATTACTCGAAGATGAACAAGAAATAAAAAACTCCTTTCCCGTTGCGTGGAGCCGTATGTAAAGATCTGTGGCTGATGAAATTCTATTGAGACACCATCACAAGAACGTGATTGCACTCAAATTCATTGCCGCCGATGCTTTTAAGCGCCTGCTCATACGCTTTCCGGATTTTTCTCGAGTTAACATTCAGCAGCAGTCCTATGTTCACGCAGGCTTTATATAGGGAAATCGACTCCATATTGATTACTTTCATTGAGTCAAGTTTTTCCCTGTGTTTAGCATAGATGTCTGACAGCTGCTGCATGCCCTGCTGGTGTTTGCTTTTAATATGCTCAACAAGAGGAGTGATTGCCAGAGCGTTTTGATTCACCGTGAAATCCTCTTTGCTGATGACCAGTTTTTTATCAAGATTGCTGAGGAAGGTTGAAAAAAACCTTGACTCCTCATTCTCAAGGGCAGCTGTATTTAAGATGATATTTTTTGACGTGCCCTGCGTTTTCTGGAAAAACTGCCTGAGCCTGTCTGTTTTATTGTCAAATTCAGAGGTTATGAGCTCAGTCAGGTACTCCACATAGCTCTTCGCGCCGCTGAGGGCCTTTTTAACAGACCGTATACCATAAATGCCTACAATCGCATAGAAGAAATCAAATTGCCAGAGGTTTCGGATAACTCCTGACCATGAATAAAACCTGGACATTGCTTTTAATGTTTCCACATGAAGTTCAAATGCGGTCATCAGTTTTGGTTCAAATACCGCATGGTGCGCGTCGTACTTGCTCCAATCCGTGTGTATGAGCCGGCCTGAGTTTTTCAGATCGTCAAAAACAGGTGTCCCCGGAAGAGGTGTCAGCACCATAAACTGAATGGATTCTATATCAAGCTTTTTCGCGAATTTTGCTGTATTGCGAATTGTCTGTATATCATCTGTATCTGAGCCGAGCACAAACATTCCGTGGATGTTGATATTATGTTTTTTTACAATTTTAATTGCGTCTTCAATATCTGCAAGTCCCTGGCCTTTATTGTAGAGCGAAAGTGTCTTTGGATTGATCGATTCGAAACCAATAAATACCGCGAAGCATCCCGCTTTTTCCATGAGCTCAATCAGTTCCGTGTCTTTTACTACATCAGTACGCACCTGGGCGCTCCACTCAAATTTGATATTGTTTTCGATAATTGTTCTTAATAACTCTTTGGTCCTTCTTTTATCGGCCGCAAAATTGTCATCTATGAAAAAAACATGTCCTCTTTTGGGGGCTGTTGTTTTGATCTCTTCAATCACTCTGTCAATTGACTTGAAACGGTACTTTCTGCCGAACATCGGGATCACTGAGCAAAATTTGCACCCAAAGGGACACCCTCTCGAAGTAGCCACCGGCACTACCTTGGCTTTCTCCCACTTATACACAATGCTGAAGTCAGGAATAGGCGCCTCATCAAGGTCATTGATAAGGGCCCGGTCAGGATTGTGCACTATCTCCTGGTTAGCGTTTTTATAAGACAGCCCTTTGATCGTATCCAGCGATTTATTATTTTCAAGGTGGTCAAAGAGCTCCTCAAGAGTCTCCTCTCCTTCTCCCCTGACCACGTAATCCGCATAGTTAAGACTTTCATCCGGCAAAAAAGTGGAATGGGGACCGCCCATTGCAACCGGAATTCCGCGATTTTTAAATTTCTCTGCTATCTGGAAAGCACGGTTAGCTGTTGATGTAATTGACGATATACAGACAAAGTCAGCATCATCCAGCAGGCTCCAGGCGGGAGGGGCTATATCCTCTATAAACACTTTTGTGTTATACCCTTTGTTTTTGAATATTGTACCTAACAGAATTGAGCCCAGGCGTGGCAGGGAGGTCCTGCTGAAAATATGTGCTCCCGGGGATTTTGCCTCTATAAAATATATATTTTTCATTTTTGGTATATGGTCTTTTCCTAAATAAATTACGTCTCTTTTTTAATCATATTATATACCTTTTGGTTACAAATGCAAGTAATTTTCTGGGGAATGGATGGGACCGCCGGAAGCGTAGGATATCAAGGAAATATCTGTTTTCGATAAAAAAAAGGGGTGGAAAAATTCCACCCCTTTGAAGTTTCATAGAAATGACCGAACGTATTTTAGTACATTCCGCCCATTCCGCCCATTCCGCCCATTCCGCCTGGCATTCCACCTGGCATTCCACCTGGCATGTCAGCTCCCTTTTCTTCGGGGAGGTCTGTTACCATGACGCTGGTTGTCAGCATGAGGGATGCAACAGAAGATGCATTCTGAAGAGCTGATCTCGTAACCTTTGTCGGGTCAATGATACCTGCTTCGATCATGTCAACATATTCTTCCTTGTTCGCATCAAAGCCAAAGGAGGCTTTTTCATTAGCCTTGACCTTGTCAACGATTACAGAACCTTCAAGGCCGGCATTTGTTACGATCTGTCTGATCGGCTCTTCAAGGGCTTTCTTTATGATGTCGACACCGATCTGCTGGTCGTGGTCAGCAAGCTTGAGACTGTCAAGGGCAGAAATCGCTCTGATCAGGGCAACTCCACCGCCAGGGACAATGCCTTCTTCAACAGCTGCCCGTGTTGCGTGCAGTGCATCTTCAACTCTGGCCTTTTTCTCTTTCATCTCAATTTCAGTTGCAGCTCCTACATTGATTACTGCTACCCCGCCAACGATCTTGGCAAGACGCTCCTGCAGCTTTTCTTTGTCGTAATCAGAAGTGGACTCATCAATCTGGGCCTTGATCTGCTTTACGCGGCCTTTGATCTTTTCACTGTCTCCAGCACCTTCAACGATTGTGGTATTTTCCTTGTCGATAGTTATTTTCTTGGCCTTACCAAGATCATCAACTGTTATGTTCTCAAGCTTGATGCCGATGTCTTCAGTTATAAGTGTTCCGCCTGTGAGAGTTGCGATGTCTTCCAGCATGGCCTTTCTTCTTTCGCCAAAACCAGGAGCTTTAACAGCGCAAACCTGAAGAGTTCCGCGGAGCTTGTTGACAACCAGCGTTGCAAGGGCTTCACCCTCTACCTCTTCCGCGATGATCATGAGCGGCTTTCCCATCTTGGCGGTCTGCTCAAGAATCGGGAGCAGGTCCTTCATAGAACTGATCTTCTTTTCATTGATCAGGATTAATGCATCATCCAGAGTGCACTCCATCCTGTCAGGGTCTGTAACAAAATAAGGCGAAGTGTAGCCTCTGTCAAACTGCATTCCCTCAACAACATCAAGCGTGGTCTGCATGCTCTTTGCTTCTTCAACAGTAATAACACCGTCTTTCCCGACTTTATCCATTGCTTCTGCGATCAGATCTCCAATTGTGGCGTCACTGTTTGCGGAAATTGTTCCGACCTGGGCAATCTCTTTTTTGTCCTGCACAGCTTTGCTCTGGGACTGAAGATTTTCCACTATAGCGGTTACAGCCTGCTCAATTCCTCTTTTTATCTCCATCGGGTTGGCGCCTGCTACTACATATTTCATTCCTTCTCTGTAAATAGCATATGCAAGGACTGTTGCAGTCGTAGTTCCGTCACCTGCGGTATCGGAAGTTTTGCTGGCTACTTCCCTCACGAGCTGGGCTCCCATATTTTCGTAGGGGTCATTCAGCTCGATCTCTTTTGCCACGGTAACACCATCTTTGGTTATTGTAGGTGCGCCGAATTTTTTATCAAGGAGAGCGTTTCTCCCTTTAGGGCCGAGAGTGGCCTTCACAGCATTAGTCAACACTGTGATGCCTTTGAGAATAGCTTGTCTCGCCTCTTCATCAAATTTTAATTGCTTTGCCATTTAATCCTCCTTATGAACATGACTGTTCTTTTTATTTATTTTTCAACTGTACCGAGGACGTCATCTTCCCTGATGATAAGGAATTCGCCTTCGTCCATATTGATTTTGGATCCTGCATACTTTTCAAAGAGCACAACATTTCCAACTTTTACTTCCATAGCCTGAAGTTTTCCATCATCTGTTATTCTGCCGGGGCCGGATGCAACAACCTCTCCCTTTTGGGGCTTTTCCTTTGCAGAATCAGGAATGATGATTCCTCCGGAACTTTTTTCTGGCTCATCAGAATATTTAACCAAAAGTCTGTCTCTCAATGGCTTGAAATTCATGTTTTATTCTCCTTTCATTGTTTTTGATTGATTTGAATACTGTTTTTAATCAGGTATTTTAAGGCTGATTTCTCCCGCCTTTTAGCACTCTATCAAGGCGAGTGCTAATATAATATTTCTCAAATTCTAAAACAAGGCTCTTATCTGGCGAAAAATAGCATATAGTGGGTGATTATAATTAAATATAACCAAATAATACCTTATTACTCACAATTACAAAAAATTATACAATTCGATTCAGATCCGGTCAGAAACGGGTTGTTGAGAAGACCTGAACTTCCTGTTTTTCATTAAGCGGTGATTGCGTTGTTTTTCTTTGTTTCGACAGGTAGTTACTCTGGAAATGCCCGGGATTTTGTGGCTGTTCATGGCAAGGGAGGGGCAGACAGGTGATGTTCTCGCCTGCTAAGCCCTTTCCCTGAAGAAAAACTTAATAAGCACGATCCCCGCAATAAACCCTCCAATGTGGGCGAACCAGGCAACTCCAGCCTGGCCTGCGGCACCTTTGCTTAGAAGGCCGTTGATGAACTGTAAAACTATCCAGAAGCCGATTACGAGAACTGCGGGCAGCCGGACAACCTGATAAAAAAAGCCGAGGATGATAAGGGTGTGTACACGGGCCTGAGGGAACAGAATAAGGTAAGCGCCCAAAACACCGGAGACAGCACCGCTTGCGCCGATCATGGGGACATATGATCCGGGATATGCCAGTGCGTGACTGTATGCAGCTACAGTGCCCGAAATAATATAAAACAGTATAAACTTCCCGTATCCAAGCCTGTCCTCAATATTATCGCCGAATATCCAGAGATAGAGCATATTAGAGCCGAAATGAAGAAGGCCTCCATGCATAAACATTGATGTAAAAACGGTGAGCACCGGATGGATCGGCTGAATACTCTGCAGAGAGAGCAGTGAGTGGGGTATGGCGCCATAGGCATAGGCGGTCCTTCCCGGATCTGATGTGTTTAGTGCCTGCATGATGAGAACAATGGAGTTGATTACTATCAGTGTGATAGTGACATAGGGAATTCTGCGAGTAGGGTTGTCATCTTTATAGGGAATCATTTAGGGAGAAATTAACTGATAACCAGGGATTTGTCAAATATACATCCTGCGGTTTTCGGGCAGCGCGTCACGGCTAGAAAAAAAGAGGTATACAGTCTTTTTGAATATCCTATCTCCCCTTTTTCTTTTTATGCTGATACATAAGAGCATCTGCCTGTGAGAGAAGGTCGCCGATAGAACAGGGTTTCTTCGGGTCAAAGTGTGACATCCCCATGCTCAACGACAGTTGATCGGGACGTCCGGCTTCGGCGTTGTGGGCTGAAAGGTTGTTGTTAAGATTTATCAGCACGGTTTGTTCAATATCATCGAAACTGTGTTCTGTCAGCAGTACGGCAAACTCGTCGCCCCCGATACGGCTGATGATGTCTGATTTCCGGAATGATTTTTTCAGTATATTGGCTACATCAACGAGCGCACGGTCACCTTCTTCATGGCCATGCTTGTCGTTAATTGATTTCATGTTATCAAGGTCAATGTAGAGCAGAGACATCTGCTTCCCGGTCCTGTCAGCAAGGCTGGACTGCTTTTCTGACAGTGTAAAAAATCCGCGTCTGTTATAAAGTCCTGTCAGTTCATCTGTTATGGCGGCCTCTTTGAGCTGTTTCTCCATGTTCTTGCGCCCTGTAACATCCTCCTTGACAGCAACAAAATGCGCAATCTCTCCCCTCTCATTTTTTATCGGAGATATGGATGCCTGTTCCCAGTACAGGGTGTTGTTTTTCTTCTTGTTGAGAAACTCGCCTCTCCATTCCTGACCGGAGAGAATTGTTTCCCAGAGTTGAGCGTAATATTCAGGAGGGTGTTCTCCGGACTTCAACATCCTGGGATTTTGCCCGACAGCTTCCTTAAAGGAGAAGCCTGTCATTTCTGTGAACTTCGGGTTTACGTATTCAATGTTGCCTATGGTATCAGTGATAATGACCGATGCCGGGCTCTGTTCAACGGCCCGGGTAAGCTTCTCAAGCTCTTTTATTGTTTTTCTGCGTTCAGTGATGTCATGAACAGTGCCCACGGAGTGCCACTCTCCATTTATCTCAAAACAGGAAATCGATATTTCTACGGGGAACCGTGTTCCATCTTTTTTTGATGCCATGACTTCCAGCCGCTTTCCAACAACATCACATTTGCCTGTTTTCTCAAAAGCGGGAAGCTTCAGATTATACATTTTTCGTGCTTCATCAGAAACAATCATTGAATGCAGCTTTTTGCCGATAATTTCACTCTCGTCATACCCGAACATACGCTCTGCCGACTTGTTGATATAGGACACGGTTCCTTTTCCATCTATCATGATAATCGCGTCTATCGAAGAATCAGAAATTGCACGGGCTTTTTCTTCATTTTCCTTTATTGACAGCTCAATCTGTTTTCGTTCAATCGCATACTGAATGGAACGGGAGAGCAGTACAGAGACCACCTCTCCCTTTATAAGGTAGTCCTGCGCACCTGTCTGTACAGCCTGCATTGCCAGAGATTGATCTTCCATTCCCGTAAGAACAATAATGGGCGTGTGAGGTGCTTTTTCCTGAATTTTCGCAAGAGTCTCGATGCCTCTGCTGTCCGGCAGGCTCAGGTCAAGCAAAATAACATCTGCCGGTGAATTATCAAGCAGGGCCAGTGCGTCGGAGAGCGCTGCAGCATGCTCAAACCGTAACGCATTCCCCCTGGACTCATTCAGCATTTCCTGAATAAGCCGTACATCAGCCGGGTTATCTTCCACAATCAATATGTGCAAAGCGCTCTTACTCATTATCGTTTCGGGATGCGTACAGTATTGGCCCAGAAGTTCTGAATTGATTGAACAACGGACATGTAACTCTTCAGGTCATTGGGTTTGGTGATATAGCAGTTGGCATTACCATCATATGCCCGTAATATATCTTTTTTTGCGTTTGATGAGCTCAGGACAATAACGGGTATATAGTTGAATCTCTTGTCTGACTTAATATCTTTCAGCACGCTGAACCCGTCTTTTCCCGGCATATTCAAATCAAGGAGGATTAGCTCCGGCAACACTGTATTTTCATGTATGCCATTGCGGCACAAAATGTCCATTGCCTCGATGCCGGAAGCAGCTATCAGCAGGTCGCTGGACAGTCCGCACTCTGCGAAAACCTCCTTCATGTAGCGGACATCTCCCGGGTCGTCATCAACGAGTAATATTCTTAATTTCTTGAGCCTTTTCAATTTGTCCTTTCATTTTATCAGGTATTGAAAAATAAAATACAGAACCCTTGCCGGGACGTGACTCCACCCAGATTTCCCCTTCATGCATCTCTACGATTTTCCTGCATATGGCCAGACCGATTCCTGTTCCGCTGTAATCGCTTCTCCCGTGGAGGCGGTAAAACATTTCAAATATTTTTGGCCTGTCCTCATCTGATATGCCAATTCCATTATCTTGAAAGGAGATCACCCATTTTCTTTTGCTCTTCTGCGAAGAGATATGAACATGGGGAGGGCTCTCGCCATGAAATTTAATGCCATTGCTTATCAGGTTCTGAAATAACTGTTCCATTTGAATGTCCCTGGCAATCAGCGTCGGCAACGGATCATGAGTGATCTTTGCTTTCGTCGACTCAATAACAACAGTAAGGTTTGAGATTGACCGCACGAGTATTTTGTTCAAATCAACGGACTCGAACTTTTCTGTGCCGGCGGTGATCCGGGAGTAGGCCAGGAGATCATCAATAAGCTGACCCATACGGCTGGTCCCGCTCATGATAAAGTCGATGAATTCATCTGCGGTCCCGTCAAGCTTATCTTTATATCGTGCCTGGAGCAGGCTTGCAAAGCCTGAGATCGTTCGCAGCGGTTCCTTGAGATCATGAGACGCAATATAGGCGAACCTCTCAAGCTCCTGGTTTGAACGTTCAAGCTCCAGCAGCGCTCTGTTGATCTGGGCTTCCGTTTTCTTCCGGTCAGTTATATTTTCATGGGCCACAACAACTCCACCGGTCAGGAAAGGGGTGATACGGCCGATGAACCACCGCTGCTCCTCTGATGAGTGGCAGGGATATTCCATCGAGAAGCTCTCACGCTCCCCCCGGATGACTTCCCTGATAGCCTGCGCGAAATCAGGCCCCTCTTCACCCGACTCCCCCGGGGCAGTTTCAGAAAGACTGAGATAGTTTAATCCTACTCCGTAATGGGGCGGTACCGGAGGGTTGGCATCCGCAAAATGGCACCAGGCCTGGTTTACTGCGATGATCTTTCCATTGGTATCGAGTACAGCTATATGAGCTGAAAGCGAGTCAATCGTTGAATAGGCAAAACGTTCAGACTCCTTTAAGGCTTCCTGGGCCTGTTTGCTCTCGGTAATATCAGTATCAGTTCCCCGGTAACCGGTGAGGGTGCCCTTATCATCTGTAATGGGGAGTCCGGTTGTCAAAAGCCAGACAATGTTCCCGTCTTTATGAACATTCCTGTTGAGGAAGTTCCGGAAGGGTTTTTTTTCTTCGAAGGCCTCAAGGGCTGCTTGTTTCAGCTCATCCCGGTCGTCAGGGTGGAAGAAATCGTAAAAGTATTTTCCCAGCACTTCCTGAGGTTTATAACCCAGGATCTTTTCCACGATCGGACTTACATAGGTATATTTTCCGCGAATGTCCACTTCCCATATCCATTCGAGAGCATATTCCGCAATATCACGAAAACGCTTTTCACTGCGCTCCAGGGCTTCTTCAGCTTTCTTGCGGTCTGTGATGTCATGGGCGACCTCTACAACACCCTGAAAATTCCCGTTGCTGTCAAACAGAGGGTCACTGCTGAATATGAAATGTCTGTTGAGGTAGGGTTCAAATATCTCATCCTGGTGAGCGAGTCCGTCATTCTGGGTTTTTGTATGGGGGCAGTAAGAGGGAGGGGCATCTACTCCATGAAAGACTTCATAGCAGGGCTTGCCAATTAGATCTTCTCTTTTAATTCCAAGTTTTTTTGACACCGCACGGTTTGCTTTCAGGATTTTCTTATCTGCATCAATAATGGTGATGAGATCAGTAATTGTGTCAAAGGTTCTCTCCCATTCTTCTTTTTCTCTGATGATTATCGCTTCAGCCCTTTTTCTCTCCTCTATCTCATTTTCAAGCTGGGCTTTCTTCTGCGAAAGCTCTGAGGTTCGTTCTTCCACCAGCTTCTCAAGGTTTCTCCGGTATTGGCGCAGTTCATGTTCAATTTTTTTGTTTTCTGAGATATCGCGCCAGATTGATCTGCTGTAGAGAATGTTGCCGTGGTCGTCCAGAACTGAAGATGCATTCAACATGACGTCAATCGTACTTCCGTCTTTTCTCTTCAACTTGAGTTCAGCGTTCCGTATTTCCCCGGTTTCCCTGAACTTCTGAATAACAGTATCTTTAATATGTTCAAGAGTTTCATCTGGATAGAGGTCAAAAATGGGGCGGCCAACGATCTCTTTCTTGCTATAGCCAAGTGCTTTTGCTGTAGTTTCGTTACAGCGAATAATTTTTGATGTCTTCGCATCAACTGATGCAAACATATCAGGGGCCTTGTCATACAGGTCCTGAAACTGATGTTCCGATTCTTGCAGCTCTTTGATTTGCTGATCTTTTGAGAATTCTTTATCATCCATGGATTAGTATGAACAGGGGGAATGATTTGTTCGCAGAGAAGAATGATCGTTGATTTGACTCATTTTATTAATTTTACTACAAAAAATATCTGCTGTATAGTGGCTATTCCGCAGCTAAGAAGAAACTTGGGAGTATGCTTAAGGGAGCAAAATCAGGCCACAGATGTGTTATAATAGAAATAAGATATTAAGGGGGCGACAGGCCTCGACGGGGGTTACGAGGTTCAAGTTGCATGCCGTGGCTCTGTCACCACGTAAAAAGGCAGAAAAAAACACAAACGCCAATAACGAACTGGCACTCGCCGCTTAAATAAGCGACGCGCTTCCCCGGGAAAGTCTGCTACCCGGACGAGGCGTCGACTAGCAGGCTGGCCTGAAAGAGCTGCCCTTGACTTTCAGGTAAGATCAAGAGGGATTGGAGTCTGGAAGGCCTATTTTGCCGGCAAACCTGATTCTGAAAACTAAATAGGCAAAATAAGCATGTAGACGCTTGGAAGTAGTACTTCCGGACCCGGGTTCGAATCCCGGCGCCTCCACCAATTATTGGTGTAAATATGTAGGGGCTAGGCGTTGCCTGGCCCTTTTTTAATCCGGCAAAATGTTAATTCCTGTGCTTGCGGTTTTCATCACATTCCTTTTTAGTTATGCATAAACAATTCAGGCAAATTTCAGTCCTGTTATGTTCTTTTACTGATCACGAGGGCGAGGCAGCGCCTCGCCCCTACGGGCACTTTAAATGAATCTCACGAGATGTTATGATAGCTCAATCTAAAAAACAGGAGTGCGACTTCAGCATGCTGCCATTTTTCTTAAAAGCCAAGACAATCTCTGATGCATGGTTTCAGATAATCTATAATATTTTTGACAATTCCTACCGGCAGGAAATTCAGAGGGGTTCTTTTGAAAAAGAGCAGTACAGGCTTCAGTACCCGGGGCTGGCTGTTTTTATTGAACATCCTGAGCAGGACATAGTCCCTGTGATACCTCCTGCCCTGGGCATTCCCTCTCCCACAGATATGGACTATATTGAGGACTATTTCGCGAATTACCTGATGAACCCGGAGCTCTCCCAAAATGAAACATACCGGTATTCCAGCAGGATTCATTATCCAATGCCAGAGGGCGGTACCCAGTTGGAACGTGCCATAAAGATGCTTAAGGAAACGCCCCTGACAAACCAGGCGGTCGTTGAGATCGGCACCCCTGAAGACTATGATATCTGCTATGGGGAAGATGGAAAGCTTGACCCACCCTGCCTGCGGCTCCTGGATTTTAAAGCCGTGCCTGAGGGCGCTGATTTTGTCCTCACCTTGAGCTGCTATTTCCGGTCCTGGGACTTGTGGGCCGGATTTCCATCAAACCTTGGGGGGCTGGAACTTCTCAAGCAGTATGTTGCAGAGGAATGCGGTCTCAGGAGCGGCCCGCTCTATGCCTACAGCTCAGGTGGTCATATTTACGGGTATCAGGAAGAGATTGCGCGCATCCGTACAATGAAAACCAAATAAGAGCCTCATTAAGCCTGTGTATAGCCCATTCAGACAGCCGCCTTTTCAGAAAAATATCCTTTTTATTGCAATTTCTGAGTGTTTTTATTATCTTAACTGATC
Source organism: Thermodesulfovibrionia bacterium (assembly GCA_947259645.1). Taxonomy (GTDB): domain Bacteria; phylum Nitrospirota; class Thermodesulfovibrionia; order UBA6902; family UBA6902; genus Glo-13. Next base: position 25,003 of record CAMYND010000010.1, read on the forward strand.
AAAGCTTATTTGCACGCGGAAATTATTATTGACAATCTCTCATATTGTGATAGGAACATAGTATGGCATATCCAAAAGTCCTTGCGATGATCATGGCCGGTGGTAAGGGGGAAAGACTCTTTCCTCTCACCTTTGAAAGGTCAAAACCTTCTGTTCCGTTCGGCGGTCGGTACCGCATAGTAGATTTCGTTCTCAGCAATCTCATTAATTCTCAGATATATTCCATTTATCTCCTTGTTCAGTACAAGTCCCAGTCGCTTATTGAGTATGTGAGGGAGAACTGGGGGCTTTCAGCTCTGATCAGGAATCATTTTGTCACTGTCGTTCCGCCGCAGATGATGTATGGCAAGGACTGGTTCCAGGGAACGGCAAATGCCGTATTCCAGAACATGAACCTTATTCGCCAGCACAAACCTGACCTGGTAATTGTCTTTGGGGCTGACCACATTTACAGGATGAATATACGTCAGATGATAGATTTTCATCTCGAAAGCAATGCTCAGTGTACTGTAGCTGCCATGCCTGTACCGATTGAAAAGGCCAGTTCCTTCGGCATCATAGACGCCGAACAGAATGGCAGAATCAAGGAGTTTATTGAAAAACCTGAAAACCCTCCACCAATGCCCGGTGATCCCACCAGATCGTACTGCTCGATGGGAAATTACGTTTTTAACACTGAAATGCTTGTCACAGGATTGATTCAGGCGGAGCGAAACAAAGAGTATGATTTTGGTAAACATGTCATCCCGAATCTCCTGAAAGAAGGCGAACGGATTTTTGCCTATGACTTTTCGAGAAATATAATTCCGGGGGTAAAACCCTATGAAGAGTCAGGATACTGGCGTGATGTGGGTACTATTGAATCCTTCTGGAGTGCTCATCAGGACATGCTCGGTGAAGAACCTCTCTTTGATATCAATAATGATAAATGGCCGATCCGTGCGTCAAACAATGACCTGCCGGCAACAAAAATAATGGGAGGAGAAATCACCAACAGCATAGTTGCCGAGGGTACGGACATAAAGAGGGCCAAAATAATTAACTCTGTGGTCCGTCGGGGCGTTGTAATTGAAGACGGAGTGGAGATCAGGGACTCCATTGTGATGGACCACGTATTCCTTAAAAAGGGATGCATGATAAACAGGGCGATCATTGATTCCTACAATGTTATCGATGAGGACGTTCAGATCGGACACGATAGTGAGGTTCCCTTTTTCCGGACAACAACTGACTCTTCGGGGATCTCGGTAGTTGCAAGCGAAAAGCCCAGAGGAAAGCAGTAAGTCAAAAAGGGATGCTGCGGTCATTTCTCTTCACTCCATGCCGGTACATAAGAATATCTGTCTGTATTTATGCTCAAATAATGTTTTGAACGATGAAATGTAAAAAAAATAAAAAGAACTGCCTTGAAGGGCATGTGCGGCAGAACCCGATGCCTCTGGTCAAGGGAATGACTGTTGACCAGGTTATCGACAGCTCCATGTTTTCTTTTAACGCAGGGGCATTCAGGAAGGCATGCGAGCTCTTTGCCAATCATTGTGTCAGAAAAAATGTGCGGATCGGCATGTCTCTCGCAGGGGCGCTTGTCCCGGCAGGCATTGGCCGGAGCTGTTTAATTCCCCTGATAAAAGCCGGGATGATTGACTGGATCGTTTCAACAGGGGCAAACCTCTATCACGATCTCCATTATGTGCTTGGACATGAATTTCATGAAGGCAGGGCATCGGTCGATGATGAAAAGCTTAGGGAAGAGGGCATCATCCGGATTTATGATATTTATCTTTCATACGACGCGCTCCTTGATACGGACAGGTTTATACGCGATCTGCTCAGGAGAGAACGGGCCGGCATTCCACAACCATGTTCCAGTGCTGATATTCATGCCTTACTGGGAAAGGAAATCATTACTATAAGGCCTGACGTAAAGGACAGCAGTCTGCTTGCCGTGGCGTATGAAGCGGGTGTTCCGATCCATACATCTTCTCCGGCTGATTCAAGTATCGGCATGAACATTGCCGCTCTGATGCTTGACGATGAGACTATACATATGGATACTCATCAGGACATTAATGAAGTGACCGGGTACGTGTATGATATCAAGAAAAGAGGCGGCAAGAGCGCGGTCCTGCTTATTGGGGGAGGCAGTCCCAAGAACTTTGTATTGCAGACAGAGCCGCATATACAGGAAGTGCTTGGGCTTCCTGAGGCCGGACATGATTATTTTATACAGTTTACTGACGCACGCCCTGATACAGGGGGGCTGAGCGGGGCAACGCCTTCAGAAGCGGTTTCATGGGGGAAAATTGATCCCGCAGCGCTGTCCGGAACGGTTGTGTCCTATGGGGACTGCAGCTTGATGCTGCCCTTTATGACAAGTTATGCTCTCAACCGAGCGAAGAGTCGTCCTCTTTCGAGGCTTTCCAATAAAAGGGGACGCTTGGTCAAGCAGTTGAAAGAGGACTTCAGAAGTAAAAGATAGTGTACAGTTATACTGCGTCGGAGGGGGACTCACCTTTCCGAATAATTGTCACAGCCGTTCATCTGCCCTTTGAACCTAAACTTATCAGCTTTGAATAGTGGATTGAATAGAGATGGTTCACTTTCTCCGGGCTGCCATGAATCGCGACAACTTCTGCTGCGTGCAGCATATGGTCTCCCGTATCCAGATGTTTTACAATCCTGCATTCATAGGCCACGGTAGAGTCTTCAATTAATGGTGGTTTGATCTTTTCTGATTGAACGGGCTTAAAGGCGGTCTCCTGAAATTTGTCAATGTCCCTCCCGCTTTTTGTGCCGCAGAGCCAGGCATCTTTTTCCTGGCCCTCGGAAGGAAAGCAGAGACTGAACTCCTTGTGGTGCATGAGACATTCATGGGAATACCGTGTTTTTCCGACAGAGATGGCAATCATGAATGGGTCCCATGAAGTGAATGTCCACCATGAGAGCCCTGTTATATTCGGTCGCTCCCTGTTGTCAATGGTGACTGCAAGCGTATAGGGGAATGGAGAGGCCAGTTCAAATGCCTCGTTACGGTCGATTTCTTTCATAATGTCAGCTCCTTTCTGTACACCGGGATATTAATAAAGCTTTCCATCAGGCAGAACCAGAAAAATAGAAGACCGGCAAAGGGGTTAATCCCCAGCTTGGCAAAAGCGACTGCGGGAAGCATAAAGATGAAAAAGGGGATGAGAAAGAGAAAGAGAAAAAAATTGCCAGAGATATGGGGAGGAAATACATAAAGATTATAATACCGCAAATACATCAAATGTCAAAGCACAAGTGCAAGAAAAAGAAGAGGGAAAGAGGGACAAAGGGACAAAGGGACAAAGGCTCAGGTTATGTATTTCTCTGTGACTCCGTGTCTCTGTGGTTGCAGTGTGCCTAAGGTATGTTCATTACTACAGGCATAAACTGCTTATTTGTGGTTTTTCAGAAAATGCTCAACTTCATTTAAATCAGGGATTCCAGCCCGTCCTCCCAGTTTTCGGCACTTTAAGGCGGCGAAGGCGGAAGCAAAGGACAGGATATTCTTGATGTCCCATTTCTGGAGAAGGCCGTAAATATATCCACCATGAAATACATCCCCTGCTCCGGTAGTGTCCACCGTGTCGACCGGGTAGGCTGGAGTAGAAAATATCTCATTGTTGCAGGAGGTAATGCTTCCTTTATCACCGAGCGTGATCGTTGCGGCCTTCGCATTGAATGTCTTCATTTTACGAACAGCCAGCTCCGGAGAGAACGGTTTTTCGGGGCTGAACTCCCTGGCAAACTCTTCTGAGGCAACAACATAGTCGCTCATCCGTGCAAGTTCCATCATACCGTCGCGAACTCTTCCCGCGTCCAGCATAACCGGGATATTCCGTTCTCTTGCTTTCTCAGCCGCGTACAGAGAAACTTCAGGCATAAGCCCGTCAAGGAGGAGGAAATCCGTATTATCGAGAAATGTGTCGGGAAGCTCTTCGGGTCTCAAGGGAGGGGCGGATGGTCTTTTCCAGAAAATGGTCCGTTTTCCGCTATTCTTTTCCACAGCAATAAAGGCGACCTGCGAACCGCTTCCTTCCCGTCTGATCAGCCCCCTGGCACTGATATTTTCTGACATGAGTGATTCCCTTATTTTCGTGCCGTTCTCATCATCGCCGACAATTCCAAAGAACCTGCAGGTGACTCCGAGCCGGGCAAGGCTGACGAGGGCGGTTGCAACAGGTCCTCCCCCGGCAGTTGTCCAGTCAAGTATCTCTTTTTTTGTATCCGGTGCGGGAAAGGAGTCAGTTATGAAAATATTGTCAAATGAGCATTGTCCAAGACCGGAAACATTCATGGATATAATGATACCTCAATATGATAGAGCTGTCAGCAACAAACCCTGAAACTTGACTAGTCATAATGCTTCGTTTTATTCTTACTTTCATGAAAAAGCTTTGGGGTGGACGGTTTAAAGAGAGGACAGAATCTTCTGTTGAGAGCTTCACAGAGTCAGTATCGTTTGATGCGCGCCTCTGGAAACAGGACATTGAGGGCAGTATTGCGCATGTGAAGATGCTTGGCAGACAGAAGATTATCTCGTCAAAAGACTGTAATCTTATCATTAAGGGACTGAAAGAGATCAGTTGTGAAATTCAGAACGGAAAATTCAGGTTTCATGAGAGTCTGGAAGATGTGCATATGAACATCGAGCATGCACTCATCAGGAAAATCGGACCAGCAGGAGGAAAAGTCCATACTGCACGAAGCAGGAATGATCAGGTATCTCTTGATATCAGGCTGTACCTGAGGGATGAGATCAAGGCAGTTATAAAGCTTATTCAGAGGATACAGAAAATACTGGTCTCTCTGGCTGAAAAAAATATCGATATTATCATGCCCGGATATACCCATCTCCAGAGGGCCCAGCCGGTGCTGCTGGCTCACCACCTTCTGGCCTATTATGAAATGCTCGGGCGTGACAGAGAACGACTTGGAGACTGTCTTGTGAGGGTCAATGTGATGCCCCTCGGGGCAGCGGCCCTGGCAGGGTCAACTCTGCCTATTGACAGAAAGTATGTTGCCAGGCTTTTAAAATTTCCGGCTGTTTCTGAAAACAGCATTGACACTGTTTCTGACAGGGATTTTGTCATTGAATTTATTTCAGCCTCAGCCCTGATTATGACCCATCTGTCGCGGTTTTCAGAAGAACTTATCATCTGGAACAGTGAAGAGTTCAGGTTTGTTGATCTGCCTGATGCGTACACAACCGGTTCAAGCATTATGCCGCAGAAGAAGAACCCTGATCTGCTCGAACTGACCCGAGGTAAAACCGGCAGGGTATATGGCAGCCTTATGTCCCTGCTGACGGTGATGAAGGGGCTTCCCCTTGCGTACAACAGGGACATGCAGGAAGATAAGGAGCCCCTGTTTGATACGGTTGACACACTTAGGTCGTGTCTCACTGTTCTTTCCGCGATGCTGCCGAAGATCCGTTTTAATAAAACAGAGATGTTTAAGGCAACTGAGGCAGGTTTTTTAACTGCAACGGATATTGCTGAATACCTTGTAGAAAAGGGCCTTCCTTTCAGGGATGCTCACCGTATCACCGGTGAAATCGTCAAATACTGTATTGATAAAGGCAAAACCCTGGAGCAATTAACCCTGGTGGAACTGAAGAAATATTCAAAACTGATTTCAAAGGAGATTGTTGGCCGTATTTCAGTTGCAGATTCTGTCAGCAGGAGGACCTCCTATGGCGGAACGTCAAAAAAAGTTGTGCTTCAGAGAATCAGGAAAATAAAAAGCAAGAAATGAAAAGAGGGGATCATGATACAATTAATTCCCTTCAGTCTTTTTCCGGCTTATTCCCTGCAGCGTTCCTTTGCGTATGCTTGTTGTCTTTTACAGCCTGCGGCAGGAGAGGCGATCCAATGCCGCTGTCTCCCTTTGAGAGAGAACCGGTTGCCATAGAAGTGATGGACAAGGAGAATGTCATTCCTGAAGTGACTCCGGACAAAGTTCAGGAGACTGAGGAGCCGGAAAAGGAAAAAGCCCGACCCGAAGCGCCATCATCACTAAGAGGGGTGTACATGCAGGCTGGCATATTATTAACCTGGGATGAAATTATCGGGCAGGATGTCACGCTGTACAGAGTGTACCGCCTGGAAGGTGAAGTCTATACCCTTATCGGGGAACCCGTAACTCCTGTGTTTACTGACAGGGACATTGAAAATAACCGTATATACCGATACCGGGTGACAGCTGTTAATGCAATGGAAAGCCCGCGTTCAGAAGAAATAACTCTTTCCACGGAGACGAAATGAAAGAAAAAGTGCTTAAGGCGTTCAGCGACAGTATATCAATAAAACAGAAATTTGTTGAAGAGAATGTAGATGCCATCATTGAAGTATCAAAATTGATTGCTGATACCTTTAGCAAAGGAAGCAAGCTTCTGCTCTTTGGCAACGGCGGCAGTGCCTGTGATGCTTCTCATATCGCAGCTGAATTTGTGAACAGGTTCAAGAGAGAGCGGCCGGCATTCCCCGCGATTGCCCTGAATACTGATATGGCTGTTGTCACTTCCATAGCAAATGATTATGATTATGCGAATATCTTTGCGCGCCAGCTCAAGGCTCTTGCCCAGGACGGGGACGTTGTCATGGCAATAAGTACGAGCGGGACCTCTCCGAATGTCTTGAAAGCAATTGATGTTGCACGAAGAAAAAAGCTGAAAACAGTTGCGCTGACGAGCTCGAAAGGAGATAAACTGATTGCCAAATGTGACTTCCCTTTTGCTGTTAACTCCACGAATACAGCGAGGGTGCAGGAGACCCATATTACTCTTGGCCATGTGATCTGTCAGATGGTCGAAGAGATCCTGTTCGAGTCCCACAGGAAAAAATAAGGTCTACCGAACCCCTCTGTTTCTCCATAACTATATCCGACGGCCGGACAATATCCTGAACAACTTTAAGCAGGATTGGAATATCTCATCTTGGAAATGCTACTATTTTCATATGAAAAAAATCGTGGTATGTCTCATTTCTCTGTTGTTAATACCGGTTATTTCAGCGGGAGAAGTAAACTATTTGAAGATGAGGGCCAGCCATCATCCCGGTTACCTCAGGGTAGTGCTGGAAGGGCAGGATTCAGTCATATCAAAAGCCCTTGTATATCAGAAGGGCCCCAATATTCTTGTTAATTTTCCGGACACTGAATTTTCAGTAATCACTGAAGATCTGCCTTTGACCGTCAGTAAGCACGACAGGCATACCGTCCTTTTTAATCCTGGTGATTTCAGGGGACTTAAAGTTTTTACCTTGAAAAGCCCGACACGCCTTGTCATTGATGTATATTTACGGCAGAAGAACATCCCAGCCCCGCAAAGGCCTTCCCGTGATGACAGGCCAAAACCTGATCCTGTGAAAATCAGAACAGTTATATTAGACCCTGGTCACGGGGGTTACGAATACGGCCTGGTTAAAGACGAATATATAGAGAAAAATATTGTCCTTGATATATCACAGAAATTGAGCGCACTTATTAACAGAGGATCATCCCGGAGTTACCTCACCAGAGGCAGTGACCGCATATTGACTCAGAAGGAGAGGGCTGATTTTACCAAATCCAGGGGGGCTGACATTTATCTCAGCATTCATATCGGCAACCACAGCGGCGTGGTCATCTATGTGCCCGTAGTAACTGAACGTACACCTGGTGATATTCAACCTTATCTGTACAATAAGGGGCAGCGTGAATACATGGGCGAAACAGTAACATTGATGAATCAGATGAAGAAAGCCCTGGTTGCTGATTTTGGATACGGTATGGTCACGGTCAAACCCCTGCCATACAGCCTGCTGTCTCAAGTAGAGGCTGCCGCACTAATGATTGAACTCCCTTCATTTGATGACGCCTATTATATCGAAGACCTCAGAACAGAAATGGCAAATACTTTGTACAAAGGACTGTACTTTTATGAAGAAACCAAGCAAAGGTAAAAAGAACCCGGGCGCGAGAAAAAAGAAAGGTCTGCCCTGGCTCTATATTTCTTTCCTCCTTGCGACCTTGCTGGTCAGCGCAGGAGTAAGTTACCTTTATTTTGAGAAAATGTTCGAAATTGAATCAGCGTTTATCACGGATATGGAGTCAAGACAGGCTGGAATTGAGCGAGGGGCTGCAGGCGATGAATCTCAGCGGCTCTATGAACCGAACAACGGTGAGGAAACAGTTCAGGACAACGTGATTTCAAGAAAGGACGAGTCACTGGGTGTAGCGGAAAATATTATTCGAAAGCACTTTACACCGCTCAAAACACGTTTACTGGATTTGTACTTTGACAGGAGAGGCAGGATGTATATTGATGTTGGAAGTGAAATAACCAAAAACTTTAAAGGTGATGCTTATGAAGAGCTGAGTCTCATTGCCACCCTCTATAAAAAAATAAAATCAGCTGTTCCAGGATTGACTTCCCTTAAGATACTGATAGACAGCAGGGAGGCGGACAGTCTTGGCGGCCACATTGATATATCAAGGGCCATAGGAGATGAAATTGGAGAACATGTCGACTGAACTGCCTATCGGAATTTTTGATTCCGGTGTAGGCGGTCTTACGGTGATGAAAGAGGTGATCAAACAACTCCCGGCGGAGAATGTGATCTATCTGGGAGATACCGCCAGGGTTCCCTATGGTGTCAGGTCGTCTGAGACGGTTTTGCGATATTCTCTTGAGAATGGCCAGTTTCTGATGTCAAAAGGCATAAAATTACTTGTAGTCGCCTGTAACACATCATCAGCCGTGAGTCTTCAGGCGTTAAGGGATAATTTCCCTGTTCCTGTTGTGGGCGTTGTTGAGCCCGGTGCCCGGGCCGCGGTTCAGGTAACGAAATCAAAAAAGATTGCTGTTATCGGAACAGAAACGACTATCCAGAGCGGGTCATATGAAACAGCAATAAAAGCGATTGACAAATCAGTTGAAGTTGCCGGTTTTGCCTGCCCACTTTTTGTGCCGCTCATTGAAGAGGGGTGGCTTGATGGCGATGTGGTGACTCTTACCGCAAAAAAATATCTTGAATCAGTAAAAAACAACGGAATGGATGCTCTTGTGCTGGGGTGTACTCATTACCCGATGATCAAACATATAATCGGCGGTATTGTCTCTGCTCCCTTGATAGATTCGGCTGTGGAAACTGCAAAGGAGATCAGGAGGGTGCTTGAACAGAGTGAGACACTGTGCGGCAGGCGCGGGCAGGGATCTCGAGAATTTTATGTCACTGATGCACCTCATAAATTTGCCGGGGTTGGCGAGAGATTTCTGGAACAGGCGATCACAAACATATCGAGGGTCAGTCTCGAGCAGTTCATTCCCTGAAGACAGGCTGTCCCTGTTCAGGTTTGACAGAATGTACATGATACCTTTAGAATTTATCTCTTTATGAATATTAAAATTGTTTTTCTCTATGAGTGAAACATGCAGGGAGGGTATGGAATGCGTCCAGACGGAAGACAGCCTGATCAACTGAGAAATATCAAGCTGATTAAAGATTATATAAGAAACGCGGAAGGGTCAGTCCTCATAGAGATGGGTGATACAAAAGTCATATGTACGGCATCGATTGAAGACAAGGTGCCTTTTTTTTTAAAGGACCAGAATAAAGGATGGGTCACGGGTGAATATTCCATGCTTCCCAGGTCCACTCACACCAGGACAAAGAGAGAATCTGCAAGCGGACGGGTTGGAGGAAGAACCCATGAAATACAGAGACTGATTGGAAGAGCGATCCGGTCTGTTGTGGACCTTGAAGCCCTTGGGGAGAGAACAATATGGCTTGACTGCGATGTGATACAGGCTGACGGCGGAACAAGAACAGCCGCAATAACCGGCGCTTTTGTGGCTCTCAAATGCGCGGTAAATGTTGCCCTTGAAAACAGGCTAATCGAGAGACAGCCAGTGAGGGATTACCTTGCAGCTATAAGCGTCGGAATTGTAGACGGTGAACCAAGGCTTGATCTTTCCTATGCCGAGGATTCTACTGCTGAAGTTGATATGAATGTTGTGATGACCGCATCGGGAAAGTTCATCGAAGTGCAGGGTACTGCCGAGACAGAGCCCTTTGACAGGGCAAATCTTCAGAAAATGCTCGATCACGCGGAATCGGGTATCAGGGAGATTATCGCTGTGCAGAAATCAGTGCTGGGAGAATAGGCGTCTTGCATCCTGCTTTCCCGGGGACCTATTCTTAACGGGATTTTCTTTTTTTTTGGGCTGGGGGACATGAAATACAAAAGCATAAACAGGTGGCCGGAGTGCGAAAGGCCCCGGGAAAGACTGCTCAGAGCAGGACCGGCGGTCATGAGCACTGCCCAGTTGATGGCCATTATATTGAGAGTGGGAAGTAAAAACAAGAGCGCCATTGATCTGGCCCGGGAAATTCTTCTCAAATTCGGCAGCCTCCAGGAGATTGATGACGCATCTCTGGCCGAATACTCCGATATCAAGGGCGTTGGCAGCGCCAAAGTGGCTGAGCTCAGGGCAGCCTTTGAACTTGGCAAGCGTCTTGTCCAGAGTTCAGGGGACGGGTCTTTTCACAATCCCTCATTTAAGAACAGCAGTGAAGTATATGAGTACTACCAGCCGAGATTTTTCGGCAGCAAAAAAGAGAAAGTTCTCTGCCTGCTGCTTGATACAAAAAACCGGGTCTTCAAGGAGATCACTGTATCGGATGGTACGCTGACATCATCTCTTGTCCATCCGCGAGAAGTATTCAGGTACGCGATAAAAGAGGCCGCGGTTTCCCTTTTATTGATGCATAACCATCCCAGCGGGGACCCGAGTCCAAGCAAAGATGACATCCAGATAACGCACAGACTGGTTGAGACAGGGAAAGTTGTGGGGATAGCTGTTCTGGATCATATAATTATTTCTGATGGAAGGTATATGAGCATGATGGAAAAAGGCTTTATCAGCTGATTTCCGGCATGACGCAACTCATTGTAAAATATAGCATAAGTTTGGTCGAATGATTTTTTTGTGCAAATAGTCTAAAATGTCTTACCTGGTCCTTTTCAATCGGGATTAATGGGGCGGTGTAACCGCTCAGCTATTCATGTTGCCGGGTATCTCCACTGCTGTAATGTGCGTTATCAAGTAAGTTTATTTTTGAACGTCTTTCATATATTTTGAACAATAAACCAAGGAGGAGTGATGGCAAAAGCAGAACGGGCACTTATAAGCGTCTCTGACAAAACAGGAATTGCAGAGTTTGCCGGAGAGTTAAGCAAACTTGGTATTGAGATACTGTCTACCGGAGGCACAGCAAAAGCCTTGAAGGATGCAGGGCTGAATGTGACGGATGTTGCTGATTACACCGGCTTTCCTGAAATGATGGATGGGAGGCTGAAGACTCTGCATCCTAAAATACATGGAGGTCTTCTCTGGAGAAGAGATAATTCCGCAGACAGGGCTGAGACGGAGAAGCACGGTATTGGCTCTATTGATCTCGTTGTTGTTAACCTCTATCCCTTTGAACAGACGGTCTCAAAACCGGATGTTGCTTTTGATGAGGCAATTGAGAATATTGATATAGGCGGCCCTACGATGATTCGGGCGGCATCAAAGAATTTCAAGGATGTAACTGTTATTGTTGATCCAGCCGATTATGGGAAAGTGCTTGACGAATTAAAATCCGGTAATGGAGAAACAACATATGAAACCAGATATTATCTTGCCAGAAAAGTCTTTGCCCATACTGCCAAATATGACACCACTATATCGAATTACCTCAACAGACAGGCTGAGCCGGATAACCCTTTTCAGCCGACGCTCAATATGAGCTTCAGCCTTGTCAACAGCCTCCGCTACGGTGAGAACCCCCACATGAAAGCCGCTATTTACAAAGAACCGCTTTACACCGGCCTGTCCCTTGTTGACGCGAAAATAATTCAGGGCAAAGCGATGTCATACAACAATTACCTTGACTCAAGTGCGGTCATTGATCTGGCTAAGGAGTTTAATGACAGTCCGGCAGCTGTTATCTGCAAACACAACAATCCCTGTGGCGTGGCAACGGCTGACACGCTTCATGTGGCATACAAGAAAGCCTTTGAGACTGACCCTGTATCAGCTTTCGGAGGAGTCATCTCTCTGAACAGGCAGGTTGACGAAGCAACTGCAAAAGAGATTCTGAACCTCTTTGTTGAGATAATCATAGCACCTGGATTTGATCAGGCAGCCCTGAAATTGTTGAGTGGAAAACCGAACATACGGCTTCTTGAACTGGACATTACCAGGGATGTTGAGGGTTTTGAAATGCGCAAGGTCCAGGGCGGCCTCCTTGTGCAGGAACGGGACATGGGTATGATTGAGGACCTGAAAACCTGTAAAGTTGCCACCAGGAGAAAGCCGACTGATGATGAGTATGCTGCCATGGCTTTTGCCTGGAGGATCTGCAAACATATGAAGTCCAACGCGATCATTTACGCTTCAAAGGACCAGGCACTGGGAATCGGCTGCGGACAGACAAGCAGGGTTGATTCTGCCCAGATAGCCGCGTTGAAAGCATCTACCTTTGACGTTTCTCTGGCAGGTTCGGCTGTAGCTTCCGATGCTTTTTTTCCGGCCAGGGACGGCATCGATGTTGTAGCCAAGGCAGGTGCTACCGCGATTATCCAGCCAGGAGGATCGATCAAGGACAGTGACACAATTGCAGCGGCAGATGAACATGGTATTGCCATGATCTTCACCGGCATGAGGCACTTCAGGCACTAGCGGTTTAAATTATAAATTACAAATACCAAAAATTAAAGACAGCGTGGAGAGGTAACAAATGAAAGTACTTGTAATAGGTGGCGGTGGCAGGGAACACGCCCTGGCCTGGAAGCTCAGCCAGAGTCCGAGAGTTGATAAAGTATACTGTGCCCCCGGTAATGCCGGTATAGCAGAAGTCGCTGAATGTCTTGACATTAAGGCCGATGACATTGATAAGCTCCTCGATTTTGTTAAATATAACTGGATCGACCTGACCGTTGTCGGACCCGAAGTACCATTAACACTGGGAGTTGTTGATGCCTTTGTGAAAGAGGGAAGACCTATCTGCGGCCCTGATAAAAAAGGCGCTCAACTTGAGGGGAGCAAGATATTTGCAAAGGACTTTATGCAGAAATATGGAATTCCGACCGCAGAGTACAAAATGTTTACCTCTTACCTCCAGGCGGAAGAATATGTAAGGCTCAAAGGCGCCCCCATTGTTGTAAAGGCCGACGGCCTTGCAGCCGGGAAGGGCGTTATCGTTGCTGAAACAGTTGAGGAAGCCAATGATGCACTCAAATCAATTATGAAAGACAAAGCGTTTGGCGACGCCGGCAACAGGGTTGTTGTTGAGCAGTGCTTAAAGGGTGAAGAAGCCTCGTTTATGATATTGACTGATGGTGAAACAGTTGTGCCACTCGCTACTTCCCAGGACCATAAGCAGATATTTGACGGTGACAAAGGCCCCAATACCGGCGGTATGGGTGCATACAGTCCGGCGCCTATTGTTGATGAATCTTTAAGACAGGTGGTCATGGAGACTATCATAGCTCCGATGATGAGAGGTCTCAAGCGCGAGAGGATTAACTTCAGGGGCGTTATTTATGTCGGTTTGATGATATGCGATGGAAAACCCTTTGTGCTTGAGTACAATTGCCGTTTTGGTGATCCTGAGGCCCAACCCATACTGATGAGGCTTGAAAGCGATCTCTTTGAGTTACTGAAGGCTACTGCAGATGGCAAGTTAAAAGATGTTCAGGTTACATGGAAGGATGAAACATCAATATGTATTGTGCTGGCATCTCCGGGATATCCTGGTTCCTATGAAAAAGGCAAAGTCATCAAGGGGCTTGATTCGTTCAAGAACAGCGAGGATGTCATGGTCTTCCACGCGGGAACAAAGCAGAAGAACAGAGAAATTGTAACAGCCGGAGGCCGGGTGCTTGGAGTAACGGCACTGGGCAAAGATATACAAGCTGCCAGAGATAATGTATATAAAGCGGTCGAGAAAATACAGTTCGAAGGAATGCAGTACCGGAAAGATATCGGGAATAAAGCGATCAATAGCAGATAATCTGCTTTCAACTGTGAGCTGTCAGCGAAAAAGGAGATAATTAATATGAAAGCAAAAGTGCTCATTCTTATGGGAAGCGATTCTGATTTGCCTGTTATGGAGTTGACGGCCCAGATGCTTAATGAATTCGAGATTCCTTTCCAGATGACAGTTTCCTCAGCCCACAGGACGCCGGACAGGACAGTTAAACTCATCAGGGATGCTGAACGGAAGGGTGCTGAGATTATCATTGCAGGGGCAGGAGCAGCAGCCCACCTTGCAGGTGTCATCGCTGCCCACACGATACTTCCTGTTATAGGCATACCGATTGACTCCTCTCCCCTTAAAGGCGTGGATTCACTGTACTCTACAGTACAGATGCCGCCCGGAATTCCGGTTGCATCTATGGCCATTGGAAAGGGGGGGGCAAAAAACGCCGGGATATTTGCAGCACAGATCCTGGCTCTTAAAGACAAAAAAATCGCTTCTGCTCTCAAAAAGTACAAAAAGAAAATGGCAGCTGAAGTGGTCAAAAAAGCGAAGAAAGTAGAAGAAGGCAGCCGATAGCAGTCTGGCTCAGACAGGAAGAGAATACGAGGGAGGAAAAGGTGGCAAAACAGAATGTGACGATATTTGAACCATATCCCTTTGTGGTAGGACAAAAGATCCGGATCGAAGGATCGAGGCGTAAAGGCGACTGGGAAGTTATTGATATAAGTGAGCAGAAAGTTACCCTTCGCTGTCCTGTTTCTCACAAGGAATTTTCCTGGGACAGGTTCTGCTACGTTGTCGAAGAAAAAGATAATGAGCAGTGGCCTGCAGAGTGAGTGTTACCTGCTCCGCAGAGTTTAAACGTTTTCTTGGGGAGTTGGGCTGGTAGATGATGAGTTAATGGAAGCAGGAGTACAAGCTGTAACGTTAGCGGACTATTTCAGTGCCAATACCCTCTTCAGTGAATATTTCCAAAAGAAGGGCATGCGGAACGCGGCCGTCCACTATATGTGTTTTACCCACTTTTCCGTCAAGGGCAACCTTACAGGCCTGGACTTTGGGAAGCATGCCGCCGGAGATTGTCTTGTTTGCTATAAGGGTTTTTATTTTCTTCAGGCTCACAGAGGAGAGGAGGGTGTCCTTTTTATCCTTTATGCCTTCCACATCTGTCAAAAGAATCAGCTTTTCCGCTTTGAGGGATGCGGCAATTTCTCCGGCTACATAATCAGCGTTTATATTAAGGGTCTTGCTGTTCTGCCCGGCACTGATCGGGGCGATAACCGGGATAAAACCGCTTGCATCAATTGAGGTGAGGATTCGGGGATTGACCTTTTTCACTTCACCAACGAGACCCAGGTCGATTATCTCAGGGACCCCTGTTTCGGGCGACAGTTTTTTTATGACTTTTTTCCTGGCCTCTATGAGGTTGCCGTCTTTACCGCTCAGTCCGACGGCAAGGCCTCCATGGTTATTTATCAATGAGACGATCTGTTTATTAATAAGGCCGCCCAGCACCATCTCCACTATGTCTACTGTTTCTTCATCAGTGACGCGTTGACCCTGGACAAAGGTCGGCTTTTTCCCCATTTTTTCCATAATGGCGTTTATTTTAGGCCCCCCTCCATGGACGATGACAGGTTTAATGCCAATCAGATTTAAGAGAACAATGTCCTGTGCAAATGCATCCTTGAGGTTGTCATCAACCATGGCAGCGCCGCCGTATTTAATGACAAAGGTTTTACCTGAAAACTTCCTGATGTAGGGAAGTGATTCAATAAGTATACGTGCTTTTTCTACTGATTTCTTCATGAGAACTACTTTGTTCCCTTTCCCGTGCAGCGATTCATTAATTTTTTTATCATAACACAACAATCATTAAGAGCGTCCTCTTAATTCATCTATCTTTGATCCTATATCATCAGCTTTCATAATAGTTGTGCCGACAAGCACAGCGTCAGCCCGTGTCGATTCAACCTGCTGCACATCGGATCTTGTGCTGATACCGCTTTCGCTTACCACAATTCTGTCATCAGGAATATCTTTTAGAAGAGAAAACGTGATAGTGAGAGATATGTCCAGAGTCCTGAGGTCTCTGTTGTTGATCCCTATTATTTCTGCTCCGCAGTAGAGGGCAGCGTCAAGTTCTTTCCAGTTATGGACTTCCACAAGAGAGGCCAGAGAGAGCTCTTTTGCCATTTCAAAGAGATCTCTTAGTTGTGATTTCTCAAGAGCAGCTACTATCAGCAGGATCGCGTCAGCACTATGTGCGCGTGCTTCATAAACCTGATATTCATCAAAAATAAAATCTTTTCTGAGCAGGGGCTTGCCTGTTCTTTTGCGTGCTTCACTCAGGTACTCGATCCTGCCGCCGAAATAGCGCTGTTCCGTAAGCACCGAGACTGCCGCGACATCCTTCCTGTCATATATGGATATAATTTTAGACGGACTGAATTCTTCCCGGATGAGGCCCTTTGATGGGGAACATTTCTTGAGTTCTGCGATCAGATTTATCGGTTCACCGGGTTTTCTCCTGATAGCGTCCCTGAAATTTCTTACCGGCTCCATTCCTGTTATCTTTGATTTCAGGTCAGACACGGGAGCATTGGATATTGTGCTTTTCAGCTCCTCCCGTTTATAGGCGATGATTTCATTCAGAATGCTCATTAAGCAAGATTTTATAGGTATATCAGTATTTTTTCAAGATAAGAGCGGTGTGTTGAGGATAATGCAAAATTGACATTTGCCCCCGGCCTAACTAAAATAACGCGTTGTCAAAGGGAAAGTAATGATCATCGAATGTATCAAAGAAGGCTTTTACCTCGCAAACAAAAATCTGCAGCTCGTACTTATTCGCATTGTTGCCTCTCTGATCAACCTGATCAGCATGATCATATTTCTCGGTGTACCTCTTCTGATGGCCATGAAAACTCTGGAAATAGATATGGCCGGTGCCCAGGACATGTATCTCACGATTCTGCAAAATCCTTTTGATTTTATCTCCAGGTATCTGGCCCTGATATTGCTTTCTCTCGTATCACTGACCGGACATCTGCTCTTCGCCTCGATTCTGTTTCTCTACGTATTGGGCGGCAGCCTCGGCGTGCTCAGAACCGCCGCGGCCAATCTGTATTACCGGTTCAGCCTGTCAGAGTTCTTTAGAGAGGCAGGAAAGAATTTCTTCCCCTTGATGTGGCTGGTCTCAACTGTTTTAGCTGTTCTCACCGCTTTGGTGGTTGTCTGCCTGATTATTGGCGGAGTAGTTTTCAGCATTGTGTATACTTCATCAGGGTCGGGCACAACAGCAGAGGTCTTTTTTCATTCTTTCCTCAGCATGTCTGCTCTGGTATTTGGAGTACTCATACTAGTCGCGGCATCAGTATTTTATCTCTATTCAATTGTTGTTTCTGTGTATGAAAAGACCGGGACTGCAGACTCGATGAAAAGAGCATACAGGTTTCTTACATCCAGGCCGGCGGGTGCACTGCATTGTATCGTGCTCTTTGCAGGCGCGATCGCTTTACAAACCGGAATACTCCTCCTTAAAGTCCCCTTTCAGATAATGCCCATTATGGGGCCCCTTTTCATCATTGTCGTGGCACTGTTCAGCGCGGTATTTCAGAGCTATGTAATGGTTGTTGTATGGGCTTCTCTGCTCGCATATTATAAAAAAGCAACAGCCCGGCCCGGTCATGCTGATTCACGGGACATATCGAAGGTGTGAAAAAAGACTGGTCAGGTGTGATTACAAATAATACAGGATCAGGGGTCTGCTTCATGGAAGAATCAACGCAAATAATTCCATTCCCTGGCAGAATATTTCTGCTTTACAAGCTCCTGTGATCGGGTCAGTTCCTGCTTTGTGGGGGAGTCGTCTATTAATTTAATGTTAAGTTCCCTTTCAAAAGACTCCCTGAATATGCCAATTAAATCTGCCGGAGAAACATGCGGGACATGGTCGGACACTGAACATATGTCGCTGAGTCCGTCAACTTCTTTCCGACTCAATGCATTGCAAAGTTTATTATGATCAAAGCTGATCAGGATTGAACCATGCTGTAAAAAGCCGTCTGTATACCGTTTCTGAGCGCTGCCGATGATCTTCTTCGCGTTTACCGTAACCTCACCGAAAGAGGCGGCCCTGAAGCACGCCGGATTCCTGTGGCCTTCGCTTCTTTTTTTCGTGAAGGACATTTCTCCCTCAATCCCAAGACGCTTCAGGCCTCTTAACAGGGCAGAGCTTATTGTTCTGTAATTATCAAGGAGATTTCCATTAAAAGGGTACGAGTCATGCGGCGAAGATACACTATACGTGAGCTCAGCATCATGAAGAACTGCCCGTCCTCCTGTCAGTCTTCGCACTACGGGGTAGCCATGTTTTTGGCAGTAGGCAGCGTCGATTTCAGTAATTTTCTGAAAGTAACCGATGCTTATTGAGGGGCGGTCCCACCCATACAGCCTGAGGGTAGGGGGGGAATTCTTTTTTCTTACTGATTCTAAAATTGCCTCGTCCAGGGCCATATTAAAACAGGCAGGTTCTGGTCCCTGGGTAATTATGCGCATAAAGTTCATCTGTTGATTCTAAAGCGCGGTATAAGCTGATCTCCTGGAGAATTAATTTAATCGTCGCTGAGAATGATTTTATGAGTAACAAGGGAAATCTCTTTTATCGACCCGTCAAAGAATTTTTCTTCTCCAAAAAGATTTTTCATGAAGATCTTTCCTTTCGCAGGCTTCACCACACTTACATTTTCCAGATAGAGTTCTTCCTTGCCCTCATGATCAATATATACATTGGTTTCACACATCGTTGAATATCTCCTCAGATTATGGCATACAGGTTCTCTGCACAGGGACAATAGTTGCCCGTGATACAGCTGTTACGTAATGCAGAAGTATAAAAAATATAAGCAATAACAGTCAATTTTCTGTCAGACAGCATTTACAGGCATGAGGATCCAGTCGTGGTTTCACTCAGTTTCAAA
The DNA here is from genome assembly GCA_947259645.1 of Thermodesulfovibrionia bacterium. Classification (GTDB taxonomy): domain Bacteria; phylum Nitrospirota; class Thermodesulfovibrionia; order UBA6902; family UBA6902; genus Glo-13. The sequence goes on from CAMYND010000010.1 coordinate 44,018, forward strand.
TAGATCAGGTACTCCACATTGCCCTTTGGACCTCGTATCGGAGAAGGTGTGGTCCCGGCGATCTGAAGCCCCATTTTTACAGATTCAACCTTAATCCTTTCGACAACTTCAATGCGCGTATTTTCATCCCTGACCACGCCACCCTTGCCGACATCTTTTCTTCCGGCCTCAAACTGTGGTTTTATAAGAGCGATAATCTCTCCAGGGATTTTCAGAAAATCCAGGACTTTCGGAATGACTTTCAAGAGAGAGATGAATGATACATCGATCACGGCCATATCAACCTGCTCAGGCACCTTCTCATGGTCAAGATATCGTATGTTCGTCTTTTCCATGAGTACAACGCGCGGGTCGTTCCTCAGCTTCCAGCTGAATTGCCCGTAACCAACATCAACAGCATAAATTTTGCTGGCGCCATTCTGTATAAGGCAGTCGGTAAATCCTCCTGTTGACGCGCCAACATCCATTGTTGTTTTACCGGCAACGCTTATGCTAAATGTAGTGAGCGCGTGGGCCAGTTTCTGGCCCCCTCGGCTTACAAAGGGCATTTTGCTTTGGGCGGAGATAAGATCGTCAGGTCTTACCTGAGCTCCGGCCTTGTCAACAACAATGCCGTTTACGAGAATACTTCCTTCCAGAATGAGGGCCCGAGCTTTTTCCCTGCTCTCGGCCAGGCCCTTGTCGAATACTACGTTATCAAGGCGGGCTTTTTTTGTAGATCCATAATTCATGCCGGATAATATATCAGGAGAGTACTCCTGAGGCTCACTACCATGACTTTGACTGATATGACAGTGTTGTAATAGGTAAGTGTACTGTTAATTAGTGGCCTGCTTTGCATTGCTCACTAATTTCAGTGCTTCTCTTGCAATGCCTTCAGCGTCAAGACCCAGATTTTTCCTGAGCAGGCTTTGCGGCCCCTGCTCAATAAATTTGTCAGGTATGCCGAGGAGCTTTATCTTGATGTCGTCCAGTCCAGCCTTTGCAAGCTCTTCCAGTATCGCGCTGCCAAAACCGCCTGCAATGGCATTTTCCTCAACCGTAATAATACGTTTAATGTCACGGGCACGGCCTATTATAAGCTCCCTGTCAAGAGGCTTGATAAATCGCGCGTTTATAACACATGCGTTAATATTGCCGTCCTTCAGCAGTTCCGCGGCTGCGACCGCAGGTTCAACAGTATTCCCTATCGCGACAATAAGCACGTCATGCCCTTCCTTTAAAACTTCTGATTTTCCGATCGGAATTGTCTTTAACTCTTCATCCTCTTCTCTGTCCGCGACAGACCCCCGGGGATACCGTATAGCTATGGCACCGTCGTAAGAGATGGATGTTTTCAACATGCATCTCAGTTCATGGCCGTCTTTGGGGGCCATAACAACGAGGTTAGGGATATGCCTCAGAAATGATATATCAAACGTTCCGTTGTGCGTTGGTCCGTCGTCGCCAACGATTCCTCCCCTGTCAATGGCAAACACTACAGGAAGGTTTTGAAGGCAGACATCATGGATGATCTCGTCATAGGAACGCTGCAGAAACGTTGAGTAGATCGCCACAACCGGTTTCAGTCCGCATGTGGCAAGGCCCGCAGCAAATGTTACTGCATGGGGTTCAGCTATGCCTACATCATAGAATCTTTTCGGAAAAGTCTGCACAAACTCTGAGAGTCCCGTGCCTTCAGTCATTGCGGCTGTTATTGCGATAATCCTTTCATCAGCTTTTGCAAGTTTCGTCAGGCAATTACCAAAAATTGCGCTGTATGATTTCTTGCCCGATGACTGCAGCTCGCCGGTTTCAATATCAAAGGGGCCTACACCGTGAAACATTCCCGGACTTTTCTCAGCAGGCTCATATCCCTTCCCTTTTTTGGTGATTGTGTGGACAAGAACAGGTGCAGGAAAATCTTTAAACCGTTCGAGCGTTTCAACAAGAGACTCAATTTTATGACCGTCAACAGGTCCGACGTACTGAAACCCCAGCTCTTCAAAGAGAAGGCCCGGCACAATCAGGCCCTTCACTGTACCTTCAGCCTTCTGGGCGATTTTCAGTACAGGCTCCCCGACTGCGGGGATCAGTTCGAGTAAATGCTTGGTCTCTTTCTTGAATTTTGTATACAGGTCTCCCATGAGCATCCTGCTGAGGTAGGCTGACAGAGCTCCCACATTAGGGGAGATGGACATCTCATTGTCATTCAGTATCACAATGAGGTCTTTCTTAAGGTGTCCGGCATGGTTAAGGCCTTCAAAGGCGAGGCCTGCAGTCAGGGCACCGTCTCCTATAACAGGTACTACTTTGTATCTCTCCTTTTTTTGGTCTCTCCCTTCAAGAATTCCCAGCGCAGCAGAGATTGATGTTGAGCTGTGGCCTGTTCCAAAAGCGTCATGAGGACTTTCTGATATTTTCGGAAATCCTGACAGTCCGCCATGTTTTCTGATCGTCGCAAATCTGTCTGCCCGTCCTGTCAGTAATTTGTGGGCATAGGCCTGATGACCAACATCCCAGATGATTTTATCTTGAGGTGAGTTAAAGACATAATGAAGTGCTATTGTAAGGTCTATGGTTCCCAGATTCGAGGCGAGATGTCCTCCGTTTAAGGCGACTCTCTCAATAATAAGGTCCCTCATCTCTGCAGCCACTTCTTTCAGCTGCTGCATGGTAAGTTTCTTGAGGTCCTGAGGACTGTTAATTTCGTCTAGTAGCATTTTTTACTCCTTAGTTGCGCCTTGACAATACATATCGGGCAATTTCTGCCAATGCTTCAGCTTTATGATTAAAAATAGTCAGGGCGCTCACTGATTCATTTATGAGCTGTTCGGCAATATCTTTGGAAGAGTCAAGTCCGAATATTGACGGGTATGTATTTTTACCCCTTTCATTGTCAGCGCCGGTTGACTTGCCCAGCTCTTCTTTAGTTCCAGTTATATCAAGAATATCATCGATCACCTGAAATGCAAGGCCTATTTTTTCGCCAAATTCCGTCAGCGCCTTTAGTTTGGCAGGCGATGCCGTGCCCATGATGGCGCCTATGCGTACGGAAGCCCTGATCAGGGCGCCTGTTTTGTGTGTGTGAATATAGTGGAGCTCTTTTTTGTTTGCCCTTTTCCCTTCAAGCATGATATCAACTGCCTGTCCACCAACCATGCCTCCGGGTCCGCTTCCGAATGATAGTTCTTTTATGACATTAATTAATGTCTTTGGTGCTGCCTCTGCCTCTGAAATTATGGCGAAGGCATCTGTCAGCAGAGCATCTCCGGCAAGTATTGCCGCGGCTTCTCCAAATGCCTTGTGGGTGGTCGGCTGATTACGCCTGAAATCATCATCGTCCATCGCGGGGAGATCATCATGAATCAGGGAGTATGTGTGGATCAGCTCAAGTGCAGTTGCAGCCGGCAGTATATTGTCAGATGTTCCACCAACGGCTTCATAACTGGCGATACAGAGGATAGGCCTGACCCGTTTTCCTCCGGCCATCAGCGCGTATTTCATCGCCTTAACGAGATGGGGAGGGCAGTCTTTCTGATTTTTTTTTGAGGTGATGTAATGTTTGAGGAAAAGGTCAACAGCTTTCTTCTTTTCCTTCAGGTAGTGATTTAAATTCATGACATTCACACAATTGAGCAAAACAGAATAGGGTGCACTGATAAAAATACATCTTCATAGTATACAAAATATTTATTTATTTTGGGATTGAGAAAGATCTGAATTAAGTATTGCATGCCTGGTGTTCCCGGGCGTGACCTCTAAATACCCCTTGCATTCACTTGCCATCCATTTTATTCCCGTGATACTGTTAAAAAAGGAGTTCAGCAGCTGACATTTCATGATAGACTGAAAACAGACCGTCAACTGTAATTAACGGAGAGGTTTTTCTGGTGACATTAAGCGACGTGCTGGCACAGAGAGCAGCAAGGACACCTGGCAAGACATGTGTTAAGTTTGAGGACAGAAGGCTTTCATATGTTGAGGTGGACAGACTGGTGACACTCTCAGCAGGGGGGCTCCTGTCTGAAGGGCTGAAAAAGGGGGAAAGGGCCGCGCTCTTAATGGAAAACTGCCCTGAATACATCATCTTATACTTTGCCATAATCAGGGCTGGAGGAGTTGTCATCCCTGTAAATACCTTTTTAACAGCTCATGAGATCGCCTATATTCTGAATGACTCAGGCTGCGCAACCCTCTTATACTCCCCAAAGTTTGCAGAACATATTGATAATATCAAACAGAATAACAAGGGCAGTGTGAACTGTATCGCCTTTGACAATGTTCCTCATAAAGCGTCAGAACCAGCTGTGGGTAATGAAAATGATATCGCCCTGTTTCTCTATACATCGGGGACCACAGGATTTCCCAAGGGGGCGATGCTGTCACACAGGAACCTTCTGTCAAATGCGCAGGCATGTAAAGAGATTATGATGGTGACTGAAAGGGATACGGTGCTTCTTTTTTTGCCGTTGTTTCATGCATTCAGTTTTACCGTCTGTGTGCTTCTGCCGATTGTCGCGGGTTCCACGATTGTGCTCTTACGTTCAGTGAAGCCGTTTTCAAAAGTGATAAAAAGTGTGGTCAGAGACAGGATAACGCTTTTTGTTGCTGTTCCGGCTGTGTACAATATTCTTGCAAGAAAGAAGCTCTCCTTCATTGCCAGGCTTTTAATGAAGATTCTGGTCAGGATCAGGCTCTGCGCATCCGGTGCGGCAGCCCTTCCGGAAGAGACGCTTATCGAATTTGAGAAACGCTTTAAAATACCTCTTCTTGAAGGGTATGGGTTAACAGAAGCATCTCCTGTAGTAGCTGTTAATCCCTTAAAGGGTGTCAGGAAACCCTGCTCTGTCGGACCTCCGATACCGGGAGTTGAGGTATCTGTTATTGATGAAGACGGTACCACACTTCCTCGAGGTCAAGTTGGAGAACTTGTTGTAAAGGGACCAAATGTCATGAAAGGGTACTTTAATAAAGAAGAGGAGACACAGGCTGTACTCCGTGACGGCTGTCTGCATACAGGGGATATTGCCCGCATAGATGAAGAGGGCTACATCTACATTGTGGACAGAAAAAAAGACCTGATTATTGTAGATGGGATGAACATATATCCGAGAGAAACAGAGGATGTTGCGTGGCAGCATCCATCAGTTGAAGAGTGTGCAATGGTTGGCATCCCTGATGGAAAGGGCTCTGAAATCACCTGTCTTTTTATTAAAAAAAAGGATAATATTTTTTTTGATGACGGGGAGATCAGGGCATTTTTAAAAGGACGAATCGCTCCCTACAAAATCCCCAAAAGAATAAAACTTATAGAGGAATTTCCCAAAACAGCAACAGGTAAAATAAAAAAAGCTGAGCTGCGAAAGACCAAATTATAAGCGAATGTCCCCGACACAATAGATAACCTTTTGATTTTATAATGAAATTCAATTAAAATAGAGATTCATCGCAAATCTGATGAAAAGCAGGTGGAACACTATATTGTCGACTGAGCTGGTTCAGCGAATGAGGTTTAAATGGAAGGGTTAGTCATAAGGGAATTGGCTTTGTATGAAGACCAGCGGGGCTGGCTGGGAGAAATAGTAAGAGATGATGAGTCTGATCACCGGACTGTTATGTCCTACCTGTCCATGACAATCCCTGGGTTGACCAGGGGGCCTCATGAACACAAATACCAGGCAGACCTTTTTTGTTTTATCGGGAAATTTAAACTGTATTTGTGGGACAACAGGGAAAATTCATCAACATTCAGGAAGCTCAAAGTTATTGATACATCGGGACAGCCCACAATAGCTCTTGTACCGCCCGGAATAGTCCATGCGTATAAAAATATTGACAGCAAGGATGGGCTGGTCTTTAATATGCCCGACAGGTTGTACAAGGGGGAAGGCAAGGCAGGGGAAGTTGATGAAAAGAGGTATGAGGATGATCCTGATTCTCCTTTCAGGATCGAGGACTGATTGTTAAAAAGGCTTATGAAATCAGGCCTGCTGAATTTCATATGAGACTATTAATTACAGGCGGCGCCGGATTTATCGGATCTAACTATATCCGGTATATATTGTCTGCCCATCCGGATTATGAAATTATAAACCTAGATAAACTCACCTATGCAGGAAACCTTGAGAATCTGAGTGACTGCGAGAATGCAGACGGCTATTCCTTTATCAAAGGTGATATTTGTGAGAGAGGAATTCTAGACGGCCTTGAGTTTGATGCTATCATACATTTTGCGGCTGAGAGCCATGTAGACAGAAGTATCCTTGATGCACAGCCTTTTTTACAGACCAATGTTGCGGGGACTGTTAATTTGCTTGAGGAAGCACGGAAGAGAAACTGTATCTTTCTTCATGTTTCAACTGATGAAGTGTATGGGTCGATTGACCAGGGATTTTTTTATGAAAACTCGCCGCTCCAGCCGAATAGCCCGTATGCTGCGAGCAAGGCGTCCTCTGATTTAATGGTCAGGGCCTACGTTAAAACTCACAATATAAAGGGGATGATTACCCGCTGCTCGAACAATTACGGCCCTCTCCAGTTCCCTGAGAAAATAATTCCTCTTGTTATTCTTAATGCTATCAAGAGAAAGCCGATCCCTGTTTATGGTGATGGCATGAATGTGAGGGACTGGATTTATGTTGTGGACCATTGCCGGGCTGTTGACGCTGTTCTTCATAAGGGTGAAGCTGGCGAGATCTATAATGTGGGATCAAAGAATGAACTGACAAATAGCGACCTTGTAAAGCTCATCCTCTCCAAAACCGCAGAGAAGCTTGATTGTGACAAGAATGAGCTGCTCTCCCTCATCACCTTTGTTGAGGACAGAAAAGGCCATGACAGGAGATATGCAATTGATCCCGCAAAACTGCAGGAAAAAACTGGCTGGAAGCCTGAGATGGAATTTGAAGATGGAATATCAGCCACTGTTGACTGGTATATCGCGAATAAACAGTGGTGGGAGCGAATTGTCTCGGGAGATTATCTGAATTACTATAACACGCAGTACGCTGAGAGGTTGAAATAGTGAAAATCGCTGTTACCGGATCAGATGGCATGCTTGGCCATGATGTAAAGAAGGTCTTTTTTGACAGTGAGTTAATTTCCTTTTCGCGCCGTGAATTCGATATTACAAATATTGACAGTACCTTGGCCGCTGTCAGAGAGCATAAGCCAGACTTCCTGATTCATGCCGCAGCCTACACAGATGTCGATGGAAGTGAGCTTGACCCGCAACAAGCATATCGTGTAAACAGCATAGGGACAAGAAATGTGACCATGGCCTGTGAAGAGTACAACTGTCCTGTCATTTACATCAGTTCAGATTACGTATTTAACGGCTCGGGGAATAAACCATATGACGAGTGGGACAGGCCGGATCCAATTAATAAGTATGGTCTCTCCAAGCTTCTTGGTGAAGAATTTGTGACCACGCTGACAAATAAATTTTATATTGTGCGGACGTCATGGCTTTATGGAAGAAACGGGAAAAATTTTGTCGATACCATAGCACGGTTGCTGAAGGAAAAAGAGGAAATAGATGTAGTCGACGACCAGATCGGGGCCCCGACCTCTACCTATGACCTGGCTTTGAAGCTCCGTGAGCTTATCGGCAGAGGGTATGGAACTTACCATATTTCAAATTCATCCTCCTGCTCATGGTATGAGTTTGCACTTGAAATAGCACGGCTGGAAAACAGCAAAAGCAGGGTGAAGCCGGTAACCTCTGCCCAGTTCAAGCGTCCTGCGCCACGGCCTGCCTATTCTCTCCTTGGCAACACCATGCTGAAACTCGAAGGTCTTGAAGAGTTAAGGCATTGGAAAGACGCTCTGCAAAACTATTTATCAGCGGGTTAATGTCGTTTCGTTAAGCGTAGGTTTATACCTCACTGACTCTCTTTTCTCTTTGAATATATGAAACCGGCAGGGAAATATCCCTGCCGGTTTGTTGAGCCTCTTACCGTGCTTTTTTCATCCAGTACCGCCTCGAGATCAGGAGAGTTCCTCCAGTTATAAAAAGGGTCGTGCTGACCGGTTCAGGCGCAACTGCTGAGATCGTATCTCCGTCCCTGACAGCCCACGCCCACTTATTTGTTGTTTTTGGGCTCGTTCCCTGGTAACCGCTACCACTGTTAAAGTTAAAACGCCAGGCCCTGTCCTGGTCGGAGGGGTCCTCAGTAGACCAGTACATATAAGGCCTCACATCGGTAAACAGGTCTGGCGACTCTGGAGCAATACCATCAACATAAAAGAGGTGTCCCATTTCACTTGCCTGGCAATTATTTCCTGAGCATGACGTATCAGAATAGGGCAGGCGCCAGTCATCGAAGCCCTGATACTCTAAATTATCCGCCCAGGAATAGGCATCGAACCATGACACTGTTTCTGCCAAATAATTTGCATTCTGCAGCCAGGTGATTTTCAGTGTTGAATCATAAATGAGGCCGTCTCCCCTGTCTACAAGAGCCGCCTCTGTAGAGGTAGTAAATAGCACGATTATTGAAACTGCGATAAAGAGAAGATTGAATTTTCTCATAGGTATCCCTGCCTTTCCGTATTAGAACTGTGATTAACATTGAGAGAATTAGCGGATGGATTTCTGCAATTCCCATGTCCCCTTTGACATATGTCAAATATTTCTTTAGTGCTGCACGTGCGTCTCTGTCAGGTTCTGACAGAACATAAATTTACCATAGGCATGCATTCCTTTCACGAGCACGTATTGTTGTGTGACAGGAAATCAATGAACTGAACTTTCGTGATTTTCCATGTCCCCTAGCAAAGAATAATAAAAAACTTCAATTATTTTATCAAGCTGTATGTTAATCTGCGCTGACTGCATTATAATCACTGATATAGATGCAGAATCGCGCGCTGCAGAAATTTAAAGCAATTGTCATGCCATTAAAGATATAATTTAACAATGAGTAAAGTATTTGACTCCCTGTTCCGATAATAAGTTATAAGCATTTAATTTCAAATGTAAAAGGTTATAATGTAAAAACCTTATGTCAGTCTCTGTATAGCTGTGCGTGCTCTTGGGGGATATAAAAAAAGTCCTTTGTCACTGTAACACTGTGTGCAGCTTTAAGAGTTGACACAATAACCATGCAATTCATAAGCGTTAGTAGGACAATACAATGTTTAACTATGTAACCCAGATCTGATGAGTTTCTCCGGACCCATTGAGGAGACATACCAATGGCATTGACAGTTGGCATCGCCACAGATGAAAAAGAGCAGGAAAAGATTTTCAAACTGAGATACAAGGTGTATTGTCAGGAGTGGGGTTTTGACAACCATGTAGACCACTCCAGCAGGATCATCACTGACAAGTACGATGAACATGCGATTCATTTTGTGGCGAAAGACGATGCTCAGAAGATCGTTGGAGCCATAATGATCATACTGAACTCCTCAGAAGGATACCCCACTGAAAATTACTGTGAACTCAATCTTGACAAAGATGGGCTCCCCCGCGATTCTTTAGCTGAGATTTCCCGCCTCGTTATACACAGGGATTGCAGAAAAAGAGCGGGAGACAGATATATTTATGGCCATGACGAAGAGAGGAGGAGCATTGGAAGTTTCAACTTTCCTCAAACCTACGGAAACTATCATACGACCTATAAACGGAACGAAGACAGGTACGCGAAGCAGAACAGCAAGCGCGGTGGTGATTCATACAGTGACCGGAGAAAAAGGCACGAAGTTCTTATCAGTCTCTATAAAGCAGTTTATCAGGAGAGCAAACGCAGGAATATTTCTCACTGGTATTCATTCATGACAAAGGGTATACTGAATTTTCTGGTCAGGCTTGGCATTGAATTCAGGGAGATTGGTGACTCTATAGACTATTATGGCATTCGAACTCCATACCTGGCTGAAATAATGAAAATAGATGAGGAGATGCAGGGCAAGGCTCCGGAATTGTATGATGAATTTACCAGGGGCCTTTAGCCTGTTGAACTGTGCCTTTTTGCTGCCCCGTTTTTTATTGACATCCTTCCCACAGAAATAATATCATTTTTCCATCAGAGATTTTATAATAGTACAAGAACGCGAAACAAAAACAAGGTAAAATTATAATGTACGAAAAACAGTTCTCTTTTAATCATAAGCCCTTTGAGTTAGTTCCCAACCCGGAATTTCTCTATCTCAGCAAAACACACAAAAAGGCGATAACCTATCTTGATTACGGCATAAAAGAGAAGCTCGGATTTATTCTTTTAACCGGCGAGATAGGATCTGGCAAGACCACGATTATCCGGAATTTCGTCAATAATCTCAATAGCAGGATCCAGCTGTCAAGAATTAATAATACAAAAGTGAGTTCAGAGCAGCTCATATCTATGATCAATGAAGATTTCGGTCTGAAGATAGAAGGAAAAAACAAGACAAGACTTTTAAGTGACTTAAATGAATTTTTAATCCAGCAATATTCCAGGAAAAACCAGCCTGTTCTGCTCATCGATGAAGCCCAGAATCTGTCACCGGATCTACTTGAAGAGGTGAGGCTCCTTTCTAACCTGGAAACTGACAAGGCCAAACTTCTGCAGATAATTCTTGTTGGTCAGCCGGAACTGAAGAAAACACTTATGCTCCCGGAGCTGACACAGCTGCGGCAGAGAATTAACATTAATTATCATATTGCGCCCCTCTCCATTGAAGAGACCGCTTCTTATATCCGGCATCGTCTTGAAATAGCCGGCAATCGCGATGCTATAAGATTTGAGGGAGACACGGTAGATGTGATCTATAAATTCAGCAGAGGGATCCCGAGGCTTGTGAACATATTGTGTGATTTTGCCCTGCTGACTGCCTTTGTGGAAGGAAAAACTGAAGTGGGTGATGAGATTGTCAGAGCGGTGTCCACTGATCTTCAGACCAATGATTACTGGAGTGAATATCAGGGTACTCCTCGTGCCGAGTCAGGTAACAACAGGGAAGGAATTGATTTATCACAGGTTACAGGTGATATGGCACTCAGGCTGATCAGGCTGGAGGAACTTGTTGAAAACAACCTTCCGGAATTAACCTCACTTGCAAATAAACTTGACCGGATGGAGCAGGCGCTGGATAAAGTTGCTGACAGGGGAGAAGACAATAAAATGTCGCTCCTGCTGAAGAGGGTTGATGAGCTCGAACAGAGACTGAATATTACGAATGAGAGCAATAAGATACCTGTTACTACAGGTAATGAAAAGAGAATTGATAATCAAGTCAGCAGTATAAAGAAAAAACTCAACGATATTGATATTAAATTAAGAAATCTTTAAGGCAAAATAAT
>CAMYND010000011.1 GCA_947259645.1 Thermodesulfovibrionia bacterium
GTTGAAGCCCGTGTTCTGGGATCCCTTATTGAAAAGGAAAGGACCACCCCTGATTACTATCCCATGACGCTGAATTCTCTGACAAACGCCTGCAATCAGAAATCTAACCGATCTCCTGTTGTTGCTTTTGATGAAACAACAGTGGTCCGGGGGCTGGAAAGCCTGCAGGAAAAGGGCCTTTCAGAGAAACTCTACAGGGCTGAAAGCCGTGTGCCGAAATACCGGCACCTCTTTGATAAAGAACTCAACCTAACTCCGCCTGAGGTAGCGGTCATGTGTGAACTGATGCTCCGCGGCCCTCAGACAACAGGTGAGCTCAGGAGCCGGGGGGAGAGGATGTACAAGTTTGGAGGTCTGCAGGAAGTCAAAGAAGTCCTCAGCGGACTGATGGACCGTGAGCAGCCCCTTGTGATAATGTTTCCCCGCCAGGCCGGAAGAAAAGAAAACCGCTATGCCCACCTTCTTTCAGGTACACCGGAAACATCGGACATGGAGTTGTCAGTACCGGATGAGCCTGCCACGATTGCCGTGCGTACTGAAAATGAGAGAATAGCCAAGCTTGAGAATGAGCTTGCAGCACTCCGGAATGAGTTCGATGCTTTTATGGATGAATTCCGGAAATTCAAATCTCAATTCGAATAATGTTTGCAACGATTATCCTGATCAGTGCTCGGTTCTGACTGACACCCTGTTCATTTTATCACCATATGACATATGTCATGGTATGTGACGGTGGATCTCGCCTATCCTTATAATAGGAGTTGATAATGATGAGAAGAACCGTGTTGAACGTTTTATCGGGTTTATTAATAGCATCGGTCTGCCTTTGGGGAGGTTCCATAGCCGCCGCTGCTGAACCGGAAAAAGCCACTTTTGCCGGGGGTTGTTTCTGGTGTATGGAGCCTCCCTATGAAAAACTGGACAGTATCGAGGATGTTGTCTCCGGCTACACAGGGGGCCATGACAGTGATCCTACGTACAGAGAAGTGTCAGCAGGAACAACAGGACACTATGAAGCTATTCAGTTCAGCTACGATCCATTGAAAATCTCATACAGGGAACTTCTTGATATTTTCTGGAGACAGATTAACCCTACTGATGGAGAAGGGCAGTTCGGGGACAGGGGTTCTCAATACAGGACCGCTATCTTTTACCACAGCGAAGAGCAGAAAGAGCAGGCTGAGCAGTCCAGGGCAGAACTTGAAAAAACCGGGAGATATGATTCCCCTATTGTAACGGAAATACTTCCTGCTGTACATTTTTACACAGCAGAAGAGTACCATCAGGACTATTATGTGAAGAACCCTATACGGTATAAAGTGTACCGCTACTATTCAGGACGTGACAAGTACCTGGAAAAGATATGGGACAGGGATGAGAAAATGATTTCCCATAAGAGGAGTGAAAAATTCATGAAACCGTCAGATAAAGAGATCAAGGAAAAACTGACCCCGCTTCAGTATCAGGTAACCCAGGAAGACGGGACAGAAAGGGCCTTTGATAACGAGTACTGGAACAACAAAAGCGAAGGCATATACGTGGACATTGTCTCGGGTGAGCCCCTTTTCAGTTCAAGGGAAAAGTACGAATCAGGCACGGGGTGGCCCAGCTTTACAGCGCCGATTGAGCCGGACAATGTCGTTGAAAAAGAAGACAAAGGCCTGTTTATGAAAAGAACTGAAGTTCGGAGCAGGCACGGGGATTCCCATCTGGGCCATGTATTCCCCGACGGGCCTGAACCAACAGGACTGCGATATTGCCTGAACTCGGCTTCACTTCGCTTTATCCCTCTGAAAGACCTGGAAAAAGAGGGATATGGGAAATATGTAACGCTCTTTAAAAAATAGAGACCAGAAGCGGAGCAACCGCTCTCCCTGGATGAAGCCTGATGGTAAACTCAAAAAGAGTTACTGCACTCCTCGGAGTGCTTATCTGCATTCTTTTATTTTTCTCGCAGGCAGCTGCGGAGAAGGAATACTCGCGGGAAAAAGCGGAAGAGCTCTTTCATTTAATCCAGTGGCATGAATACCGGCTGGAGACCTTTCAAAAGGCTCTGGACGAGCAAAAACCTCTTTATCTTGTTCTTTCAGCGCCTGCATGGTGTTACTGGTGCCATGTGTACGAAAGTGAAGATTACCTCTATCACCCTGACCTCTATCCCTACATCAATAAAAACTTCATCGCAATTTTTATTGATTCTGATAAAAGACCTGACCTGACGAAAAAATATATTGAGGGCGGGTGGCCATCCACAACGATACTTACGCCTGACTTAAAAAGGATTAACGGGTTTTCCGGTCCTGTAGATCCTTCCCAGCTGAAGGACTATCTTGTCCGTATTGTTGATTTCCTGAAAGACAAATCATTTTATGAGGCGGACAAAGAGGTGACATACCGGGAAGTTGAGCCGAAGGTCCCGGAGGAAAAACATCTTGATGAAATAGAAAATGCCTTTTTGGAGCAGGCAGAGTCAGTGTATGACAGCACCTACGGGGGATTTATTCAGGGTGGAAGCGGGCAGAAATTCCCGACAGGTCTTACCTATACGTATCTCCTGGAAAAGTATGAAGAGACAGGGAGAGCAGAGTATCTTCAGATGGTACAAACCTCATTCGACAACCAATATACAGATATTTCAGGTCTCAAAGACAAGTACAGACTATATGATCCAATAGAGGGCGGGTTTCACCGTTACAGCACCAAAGAGGACTGGAGCATTCCCCATTACGAAAAAATGCTTGGTGATCAGGCAAAGTTACTGAGGGCTTATGCCCATTTGCTCAAGCTGACCGGAGAGAGCAGGGTTCAGAAATCTGTTGACGGCACAGTTTCTTTCATAAGAGAAAAATTCTTTGATGAAAAGGGCGGTTTCTATAGTTCCCAGGATGCCTACCTTGAAGAAAACTATTATGGATTAACAGAAGAGGAGAGAGCGGATTTGCCGCCTCCATACATCGATAAAACGAGAACGATCGATGCCAATGCCCTCATGGTGGGGACATTTCTCTCCTTGCATGAACTGTTTGGGAATGACAGCTACCGGGAGATTGCGGAAAGAAGCCTTGATTTTCTGAACAGCTCAATGATCGGGAATGACGGGGCATATTATTACTATGACTATGCTGAGGATAACCCCCGTCTGACAGGGCAGGCCCTTTCAAATTCATGGGCAATGCTTGCCTTCATTGAAGGATATTCTCTCCTGAACAAGAGAGAATATCTGGTAGCTGCTCAGAGGATCGCAGAGTATTCCCTGAACAATCTGTATGACTGGAATTCCGGGGGTTTTTTTGAAAGAAACAGCAGCGACAGTGAATTTTATGCTCCCTTTGAACAGATTGACTTAACAAAACCTTATGGGGAAAACGCCGTATTTTCTTATGGTTTTCTCCGCCTGCACCAGCTGACAAAAAAACTTGAATACCTGGAAAGCGGGCTGAAGACCCTGGGGTATATTCTCGGGGCCAGCCCTCCGGGAATGGAGGATGTATATTATGTTATCAAGGCTGCCCGGCTGGTAAAAAAAGATGGTCTTCTCAGTGTGTATGAACAGAATCTCGGGGAAATAGCCCTGATTGCGGACAAGGGGAAATCAAATTTTTTTCTTTTCCGGAAATTTATGACCAGACAGGAGAGTCCCGCGCCTGAGGAGGCTCCTGTGCTGAAAGACGATGTTGCGTCTGCGGGGTTTGTCGTTCTTGCTGTCCTTGCATTTCTGGCAGGCATACTGAGTTTCCTCTCACCCTGTACTTTGCCTATACTGCCGGCATACTTTGCACAGGGTTTTCATGCGGGCAAGGGTGAGATTTTAAAAAATACGGTCTTTTTCTTTTTAGGGCTGGCAACGGTATTTTCCCTCTTCGGGATGGGAGCAACAATAGTCGGCGGGTTTCTCAGGGAATATATGGATATATTTACGAAAGCAGCGGGGATACTGATCATTGTGCTCGGGACGCTCGAGATTTTTGGAAAGGGGTTTTCCGGGCTGAATATTTACCTCAAGGGGAATCACAAAACACCTCTGGGCTCCTATATTTTCGGATCTTTTTTTGCAGTTGGCTGGAGTGCCTGCATAGGACCTGTTCTGGCATCCCTGCTGTTGCTGTCCGCTGCCTCCGCGACAGTACTGAAAGGCACATCACTGTTGTTCATATATGCTCTGGGG
This sequence comes from Thermodesulfovibrionia bacterium, assembly GCA_947259645.1. Lineage (GTDB taxonomy): Bacteria > Nitrospirota > Thermodesulfovibrionia > UBA6902 > UBA6902 > Glo-13. The sequence goes on from CAMYND010000011.1 coordinate 4,166, forward strand.
CTGGCTGTTCCTTTAATGGTGGTGTCGCTCTTTTTTGACAGGATCCGGAGCAACAGGTTCTGGGAGTTCATGAAGGGGCGGGAACTCTCTTTTTCTCTTTTTAACAGGCAAATGGTTTTTCACTCAACATATCTGATATCAGGGGTCATACTCATTCTGCTGGGGATCTTTATCTATAATGACTATCTCTACAAATTAAATCAGTTCACACTTAAAACAGAGTATGTGCAGGAAATTATTATTAAAGGAGAGGAGTTTTTGAAAAAACTCTTTGTGAGATGATAGCTGGCAGGATACAAGTAAATCTTATTTCTTGTCCTTTCGTATACACACTGCGCCGTCAAGATATTTCATTATTTCATCATAATCTTTTTTAGACTTTTCATACATCGTGGCATTTTCAATTGCTATGCCGCTCTGTTCCGCGAGGGAGGCTGCAAAGTCGATCTCCTGCTCGGCAAATTCCCTGTGTTCGGCTGTGAGCAATCTTAATATTCCGAGCACCTTGCCCCTTGCTACCACAGGGAGAGTAAGCATACTTTTTATGCCTTCTTCCTGAGCTTCCTTCTGGTACTGGATCCTGCTGTCAGTTGTTACGTCATAGATCGCGACCGGTTTTTCTCTCAATGCCTTGATAACATTTGCTTCAGTGTCAACCGGGCCTTTGTCCAAATATTTCTGGCTGAGACCATAGGTAGCGGCAAGATTCAGTTTTTTTCCGGTTGAATCAAGGAGCCGTATAGTGGCTGCCTTGAGGTTCATGACTTCAGGTATTTTGCTCACCACCATCTTCAGGACTTCATCAAGTTCAAGAGATGAACTGACCGCTCGTGTAATTTCCTCAAAAAACCTGAGGTACTCTTTTTCCTTTGAAATTTCTTTTTTGAAATGTGTTGCATTTACGATCGCTATGGCTGTCTGTTCCGCGATTCCGGCCATGAACCTGCGGTCTTCCTCTTTGCATTGTATTTCTTTGTCCGTGTACAGTCTCAGTACACCCATGACATCATTCTGGTAGCGCATCGGAATAGACAAAATACTCCAGATACCTTCCTCAACTGCCTCCCGGTAATACCTGGAGTCCTTATGGTCAAGAATGTCGTATTTTGAAACCTCTTTCCCGGCCTGCGCGTCCTGAATGCTCTGATCATAGGAGACCGGCCCCTTGTTTGCGTATTTGTCGCTGATACCATAATAGGCAGCCAGTTCAAGCTGCTCCTTCTCTCTGTCCAGAAGCCGGAGGGAGCACCCCTTCAGTCCCATGACTTCAGGTATCTTTCTGACAATTAAATTGAGCATTTCATCGATATCAAGGGTTGAGCTTACGGCTTTTGTGATCTCTTCAAAAACCCTGAGGTACTCCTTTTCCTTTGACAGTTCTTTTTCAAAGTGTTTCGCGTTTACTATCGCAATAGCTGTCTGCTCAGCAATACCTGACATGAACCTGAGGTCTTCGTCTTTATACGTGATGGACTTGTCGTTATAGAGCCTGAGAACCCCCATGACCTCATTCTGGAAGCGCATTGGTACGGACAAAATACTTTTTATCCCTTCCTCTATGGCTTCCTTGTAATATTTCGAATCCTTATGTTCTGTCACGTCATACTCTGAGACAGCCTTGCCCGCGAGGGCGTCGTCAATGCTCTGGTCATAGGATACAGGACCCTTATTGGCATATTTCTGGCTGAGTCCGTAATGGGCGACCAGTTCAAGCTGTTTTTTGTCCTTATTCAGTAGCCTCAGTGATCCCGCTTTTATACCCATAACCTCAGGAATCTTTCTGACGATCATATCAAGCACTTCATTAAGGTTCAGGGAGGAGCTGACCGCTTTGGTTATTTCTTCAAAAACCCTGAGGTACTCTTTTTCATTCGATACTGCTGCCTCAAAGCGTCGTGCGTTTACTATCGCAATCGCAGCCTGTTCTGCCAGAGCTGATATGAACTTTAAGTCATCTTCAGTATATTTGACAGGTTCGGCGGTGTACATTCTCAGTACACCGATAACCTCTTTTTCAAACCTCAGCGGGATAGAGAGGATAGTCCTGATTCCTTCTTCTATGGCCTCTTTGTAATAGGGTGAATCCTCATGTTCAGTTATGTCATACACGGAAACGGGTTCACCGGCCAGGGCGTCATCTATGCTCTTGTCATATGAGACAGGGCCTTTATTGGCATACTTTTCACTGAGCCCGTAATAGGCTGCTATCTCCAGCTGCTGATTGTCCCTGTTCAAAAGACGAAGAAGGCTTGCCTTGACGCTCATTACCTTGACAACATTGGTTGTGATCAGCTGCAGGACTTCATCAATCGATATGCTGGCGCTTATTTCCTTGCATATCTTCTGGTAGCTTTCGAGGTAGACCTTCTTTTCAAATATCTGTTCAGCGCAGGAAGGGCACATGCCGTGGGTAAATATGCCAAACCCTTCATTGGTGAGAAAAGTCTCCAGCTGTTCCCAGTAATTGTCATCACTTCGTATTTTCTTGCACCATCCGCATATCGGGATCAGCCGTTCTTTTTTTTCTGTGAGCAAATTCTGTTTTACTCTCTGGACGCACCCTGATATATCCTTGAAATTGACGATCACTCCGGTCATTTTCCCGTTATCAAAAACAGGGTTGGCACACTCTTCTACAGGAATTGTGTTCTTGTCATCTGCCCGGAACAGGAAAAACCTGGTTACCGCCTTTTTTTCCTGGAAACAGAGGGCTACAGGATATTCAAATGGTTGAATGGCACTTCCGCTTTCATCTTCATACTGAATGTAGTTTCCATTTACTGGTTTGCCTGTCATTTCAGCTGCGCTCAGACCGGTCATGCTTTCTGCCGCTTTATTCCAGAAGCGTATCTTCTGGCTGCCGTCGACAAAATAGACCCCGTTTGTCATGTTATCGAGAATCTGGAGATATTGCTTAGTCTTTCGGCCGAACATAATCAGGTGCGGGGCTTTCCCCTCTCAAGGTTTTATCTGAATAAGATTCAGGCATAATCAAGCTTGCCTGTGATTGTAATGCAAAAAAATAATTTCAAGAAGATACAGTCCCTTATGCCAAAGATTCCTGTGCCGCAAAGACCACATTCTTAGTAGAAAATTTGCCATGATACATTGCGCTGTCAGCAAGTTTAAGCAGTGTGTCCTTGTCCTTTGCGTTGTCAGGATAGGATGCGATCCCAAAACTTGCGGTAAGCTTCAGGGACAGGTTTTCTCCTGTAATGAAACTATGTTTTTCTATCGCTGTTCTCAACCGTTCAGCAACGAGGAAACTTGCCTCTCGCGAAGTGTGAGGCAGAATTATAACAAACTCGTCACCTCCATACCGTGATATGACATCAACTTTTCTCAGGCATTCTCCGAGAAGCTGCGACATTTCAATCAGGACCCTGCTGCCCACAAGATGCCCGTGCTTGTCATTCACTTTCTTGAAATTGTCTATATCCATAAATATGAGTGAAAACATGGACTGGTAACGCCGCGCTTTTTCTATTTCAATCTCTATTGCCTGGTCCAGGTATCTGGCATTGTAGACGCTTGTCAGGTCATCAGTAATAGATATCTCCTCTATTCTGTAATAGAGCAGGGTCCGCTTCAGGGTCATCGCGATATAGTGGGAGGCGCTGATCAGGATATTCATATCAAACTCGGTAAATCTGCGGCCACCTTTTTTGTTAATCAGCTCGGTGGCCCCAATTACATTATTGTTCAGCTTCAAGGGAGCACAGATGAGAGAATGTAATTTAATCCTCGAATATTTATCAGCTTTTTCATTGTAGCGCTTTTCCTCTGATACATCATGGACAGCCAGGGTTGTCCCTTTTTCCATAACCCAGCGGATGAGACTCATGCGCCTGTCATATTTCACCCGATATATATTTTTTGAATCACGTACCGGTTTTATTTCACTGAGGACAGCATCATTGAGCAGAATGAACCCTGTCCTGGCCCCCGTCATCTCAGCTGCTTTCTTTAAAATCGAGTCAAGGTTCTTTTCCAGGTCTGAAGTGGCGTTGATCTCTTTTGTTATGTTGTCAATGAACTCAAGTTCTTTCTCTTTTATGGTGAGCTCTGTCCTCAGGGCTTTCATGTCATGCTCCAAGGTTTTGTTCTGCAATATTTTTGCTGTCCATGAGTTAAATTCTTTAAAGGAAAGCTGACTGGAAACCGGGTAGGCTGACCTGTCGTCGAGCCAGAGGCAGCTGCCCTCTGAACCTTCATGACTGGTCAGAATAAGTTTTGGTATATCCTTGGCAGCCACGGAGAATGTTTTGGACGAGCAGAAAGAGCGGGCAAGAGAACTATCAATTACAAGCAGCTCGAGGTTATTCTTCTGTATAATGGCAAGAGCCTTTTTGAGACTTTTTTCATGAATCAGGCGAAACCCTCTGACAGTGAGTGATTTTTTGAAACCGTGAATAGAAGAGTCGCCCTTGTCTATGAGGAGGATATTACGCATTTGTTCCACAACATTTTTTATACTTTTTCCCGCTTCCGCAAATACATGGCTCATTTCTGCCGACTTTTTTGTCTTTGACCACGGTCTTGGGTTTTGCGCTTTCTGTTCCGCTGCCCCTGCCAAAGGTCATCGATGAGGGCTTTGGTGCGTACTGCCGCTGAATGTCATCTTCCCGCGCGATCTGGATCCTCATCAGTCTGGCTATTGTTTCGGATGAGACCCTGCTGCTCAGGTCGGCAAATATTTCAAAAGCCTCTTTTTTGTATTCAATAAGGGGGTCTCTCTGTCCGTATCCGCGCAGGCCGACTCCCTCTTTTAAGTGGTCCATACTTAACAGGTGGTCTTTCCACTGTGTGTCGACGACCTGGAGGAGGACCATCTTTTCAAGGTACCTGAAGGTCTCCTGCCCTATTTCCTGTTCTTTCATATCATAGGCCTGGATGACCTGGGACAGCAGTTTCTCACGGAGATCCTCGAAGGTTTCTATCTCAAATTCAGAATAAAAGGCGAACTGACCGTACAGGGCTTCTTTCAGGGCCTTTTCATCCCACTCCTCCGGATGCTTGTTTTCAGGGCAGTAAATCGACAGAGTATCATCAAGGACGTTTTCAGCCATCTCCAGAAGCCTGTCCCTGAGATTATCACTTGTCAGAATTTCCCTCCTGAAGGAATAAATTTCTGTCCGCTGTTTATTGTTTACATCATCATATTCTATCAGGTGTTTTCTGATGTCAAAGTTGTGCGCCTCAACCCGTTTCTGTGAAGTCTCAATTGCCTTTGACACCCACTTGTGTTCAATCGGCTGGTCTTCCTCCATCCCGAGCTTGCCCATGAGCCCCGAGATCCTGTCAGAGCCGAAAATTCTCATGAGATCATCCTCAAGAGAGAGATAAAACCTCGATGAACCGGGATCGCCCTGACGCCCTGACCGTCCCCTGAGCTGATTGTCTATGCGGCGGGCCTCATGCCGTTCAGTGCCGAGTATGTGAAGGCCTCCGGCTGCCAGAACTTTTTCCTTGTCTTTAGCGCAGGTTTCCCGGGCCTTTATCAGGGTCTTTTCATAGTCGTCGTCTGTGTAGTCCTTTTTGTCCCTGAGCATGTCTTTCGCGAGTCCCTCGGGGTTGCCTCCAAGGACGATATCCGTTCCACGGCCTGCCATATTAGTGGCTATGGTAATTGCGCTTCTTCGTCCGGCCTGAGCCACTATCTCAGCTTCATTTTCATGGTATTTGGCGTTCAGAACAGAATGGGGTACTTTTTTCTTCTTCAGCAGGGAGCTCAGAAGTTCAGACTTTTCAATTGAAATGGTGCCGACCAGAACCGGCTGCCCCCGTTCATAGCAGTCCGCAATATCATCGATAGCAGCATTGAACTTCGCCCGTACTGTCTTATAGATCACATCAGGATTGTCAGCTCTCACCATAGGCATGTTTGTCGGGATTACCAGAACATCAAGATTATAGATTTTGCCAAATTCAGCAGCCTCGGTATCAGCTGTTCCTGTCATGCCTGCGAGCTTGTTGTACATCCGGAAATAGTTCTGGAATGTAATTGTCGCGAGTGTCTGGTTTTCGTTGGCTATCTTAACGCCCTCCTTAGCTTCGATGGCCTGATGCAGACCGTCAGACCAGCGTCTTCCGGGCATGAGGCGTCCGGTAAATTCATCGACGATGACGACTTCATTGTCCTTCACAATATAGTCCACATCTCTTTGAAACAGGGCGTGCGCCCGCAGCCCCTGATTGACATGATGGACCAGCTCTACATTAGCAGGATCATAGAGGTTGCCGACTTCGAGAAGTTTTTCAACTTTCAGATTCCCCTCTTCAGTGAGGATGGTGTTTTTCGCCTTCTCATCAACGGTATAGTCTTCTTCTATTTTCAGCCTCGGAATAATCTTGTTTATTTTGTAATATTTGTCTGTTGATTCCTCAGAGGGCCCTGAGATGATAAGGGGGGTCCGCGCTTCATCAATCAGGATGCTGTCTACTTCATCGACAATTGCATAGTTCAGTTCCCTCTGAACATAGTCATTCATGTGATACTTCATGTTGTCCCTGAGATAGTCGAATCCGAACTCATTGTTGGTTCCGTAGGTTATGTCGGCGCCGTAGGCTTCTTTTCTCTCAACAGGCCTCAAGTGCTTAAGCCTGCTGTCTTCAGAATGATATGAGGGGTCAAAGATGAAAGAGCTGTCATGCTGTACTATCCCGATTGTGAATCCATGAAATGCATATAAGGGCGCCATCCACTGGGCATCCCTTTTCGCGAGATAATCATTTACTGTAATGATGTGGACCCCTCTGCCGTCGATAGCATTCAAATATACAGCAAGCGTTGCCATCAGGGTTTTTCCTTCACCGGTTTTCATTTCAGAGATAGTGCCTCTATGCAGAGCGACGCCTCCGATCAGCTGCACGTCGAAATGTCTCATCTGAAGTGTTCTCTGGGATGTCTCTCTGATAACAGCAAATGCTTCGGGTAAGATGTCATCCAGGCTTTCGCCCTCTTTAATCCTGCGGCGAAAATCCTCTGTCCTTTCCTTGAGACCCGCATCGTCAAGTGACGAGACAGACTCTTCCAGGTTGTTGATTTTCTCAACCTCTGACCAGATTTTCTTGATTTCCCGGTCATTTTTTGTGCCTATTATTTTTGTTATAAATCCGAGCATAGCTAATATTATAACAAAATCTATATCTATAAAATCCATGTTCTGAAAATAGTCAGTTGCCCCTGTTTTTCTCTATACCTCATTGAAAGGGGATAAAGGTTCCGATGGCACCTGAAATATAACCAAAGATCTCTTCTATAAGCTGAACCCTGACCGCTGATGGCTGATCGTAATCATCTGTTGAAATTGACAGTTCAGATGCATCGTTACTATAATTTGTTCATATGAAGTGGATTATTGTCAGATTATTATTATTTATTGTAATCCTGGGCTCAGGTATTCTTTTCGGAGGATTCTTTGCGCTTACAAAAGGGGTTCCCCAACTGGAAGAGATTAAAGGGTATGTGCCTGTCAACGGGACCAGTGTGTATGCTGATGATGATACCCTCATCGGTGAGTTCAGGGTAGAAAAAGGGGCGTATGTCCCGATTGAGAAAATCCCCGAATCAGTAATCAGAGCTGTAGTCTCGGTAGAAGATTCACGGTTCTGGATGCATAAAGGCCTGGATTATATAGCCATTATCCGGGCATTAACAAAAGACATCAGAGCCGGTCGAATCAAAGAGGGCGCCAGCACGATTACCCAGCAGCTCGCAAAAGTTGTTTTCCTTTCACCTGAGCGGACCATTGTGAGGAAGTTGAAGGAAGCGACACTCGCCTACCGGCTGGAGAAACATCTGACAAAAGAAGAGATTATGGAGCTCTACCTCAATAAAATATATTTCGGCCATGGTGCCTATGGCATTGAAGCGGCAGCGAGGGCCCATTTTGGCAAGTCTGTTTCAGATCTGACTCTGGCAGAATCAGCATTGTTGTGCGGCCTGGTGAAAGCCCCCAGCAGATATTCTCCCTATGTCAATCTCGACAAGGCAAAACAGCGGCAGCATATAGTCCTGAGGCGTATGCATGAACTGAACTATATAACGGAGGAGCAGGCGGAAAAGGCCTATGAAGAGCCCCTCTACCTCTCCAGCACGAGACATGAGAAATTTAAACCGGACTACTTTCTTGAATATATCAGGAGTTACCTGGAAAACACGTACGATGCCGAGATGATCTACAAAGGTGGAATGAAGGTTTATACCACGCTGAACAGGAACATCCAGGTTGCTGCCAGAGGGGCGCTGAAAAAAGGGTTGCTGGAACTCGACAAGAGGCAGGGTTTCAGGGGCCCCCTGGGGCACAAAGATATTGATGTGAATGAGGAACTCCAGGAAAAGGAGCATTTCCAGAAGATTGAGATGAGGAAAGGCGACCTGCATACCGCAACAGTCCTCAAGGTGTCTTCGAATGAAGCCACGGTAAAGGCACGGGGAATCTTGGGGAAGCTTACCGCAAAGGACACGAAGTGGGCCAGAAAGGTTGTCGATGCTAAGGGCAATTTAATTAAAAAGCATTCAAAACTGAAGCTCAATACTATACTCAAACCCGGTGATGTCATAACAGTCATGGTGACCGGTTTAAGCGGTAAAATCCCGGAATTTAAACTGGAGCAGGAGCCTGTTGTCCAGGGAGCTGTTGTGTCAATAGAGCCTTCCACGGGCTACATCAGGGCGATCGTGGGGGGGTATGATTTCAAAAAAAGTGAATTTAACCGGGCAGTGTATGCAAAACGGCAGGCAGGTTCAGCGTTTAAACCTTTTGTTTTTGCTGCTGCCATGGAACATGGCTTCACCCCTGCGAGCATCATAGTGGATGAGCCGCTACTCTTTGAGAGCAAGGAGTATGGGGAATGGACGCCGGAAAATTATGACGAAAAATATCATGGGGCGACACGGCTCAGGGACGCGCTTGTTCATTCAAGGAATATTGTTACCATACGGCTTCTCGAAGAAGTAGGAATCGGGAATGTCATAAATTTTTCCCGTGCCGTCGGCATCAAAGGGCCTTTTCCGCAGGACCTGACACTCGGGCTTGGGAGTATGAGCACGACACCCCTTGAACTTACAGCAGCGTTTTGTGTTTTTGCGCAGGGCGGAGCGCGGACTGAACCGATCGCGATTAAATACATACTTGACCAGCAGGGTAATGTTCTTGAAAATAACCGCCCCCGGCCCCAACAGGTGATAAGCCCCGAGGCAGCGTATCTCGCGACATCAATGCTTGAAGACGCTGTCAAACACGGTACTGGCTGGCGCGCAAAGGCCCTGGGCAAGCCTGCTGCGGGAAAAACCGGCACAACCAATGACTACGTGGACGCATGGTTTATCGGCTATACCCCTGAACTGAGTTCAGGAGTCTGGGTCGGTTATGATAATGTGAGAACACTTGGAAAAAAGGAAACCGGCTCCAGGGCCGCGGCCCCCATATGGGTTTCCTTTATGAAGGAGGCACTTGAAGAGATTTCACCCTTTAACGGAAAGGCTGACAAGAAGCACAAGAAGAGATTTTCCATTCCTGCAGGGGTGGTAACAGCGGTCATTGATCCTCTTACCGGACTGCTGGCAACAGGGGAGAGCGGAAAAATGGTTGAGTTTTTTAAGGAAGGGACTGTTCCCACAGTATACTCTACAGAACTGCACCGGGACCTTATTCTCCAGCAGAAGGAAGAGCTCAGTAAGATTGAGGTAAAGAAAAAAGGTGAGAATTAAAGATAGACCATTTATAATAGGAGTAAATAAACCTGTCCGGGAGGTTGTTATGAAGCGAACGTTTCTTACACTGGCGATTATAGCCTTGCTGTCATTTTCATTATGCTGGGCCGGGGTGTCGCCTGTTGAAAATGCCTATTCCCTTTATTACCAGGGCAAGGCAGAGAAGGCTATTGAACTGATGGAGGCGTATGTGGAGAACAACCCTGACGCGGGAGCATATTACTTTTTAGGATATGCTTACTACGAGATGGAGCAGATGGACAAGGCCATGGATTATTTTAAAAAGTCCTTCGAGATTAAGAATTTTTACAGTCCCATTGAGAACGAAAAATAACTGTCAGGTGGCCCGTGATGTTCTGTTCCTGACACGCGCTCCGGAGGTGTGGTAATCCTGGGAGCCCTCCGGAATATCTTTTTTATTAGTGACTAATCAGACCACTGCGGTTTATTCCCGATTTGGCACACAGTGTGCATTTTCCAGTTTCCCTTTTTCTTTTTAAAATCAGATCGAAAGTGCGCCCCGGCGCTGTTTTTCCTCAGGATTGACGCGTCCGTAACCAGGGTTGCAACGGTTAGCATATTGATTAACTCATATTCTCGTCTGTCTTTAAAGCGACCATCTAATATTTTCTCATACTTTGAGAGCCATTTTTTTGCTGCCATGAGCGATTTTTCGCATCGTATAATTCCTACTTTCTCCCACATTACCTGTCTGAGAGAGCTCCTGATTTTTTCCAGGTCAACTCCTGATAATGAAGAGGGACCGGTCGTCTCCTCCTGGCAGGTTTCTCCTGATGTAACGCTGACCTCTGCTGTAGCAGCGTATTCCACAGCGCTTTTTCCGGTTAAAGCCCCATAAACGAGGCCTTCAAGGAGGCTGTTTGAGGCAAGGCGGTTCGCTCCATGAACTCCTGTGCATGCCACTTCACCTGCAGCAAAGAGGCCTTTCACGCTTGATTCACCTCCAAGGTCTGTTTTTACCCCGCCCATTACATAGTGTACTGCCGGACATACGGGAACCATATCCTCTGTTATGTCAATATCATATTGAAGGCATGTGGCGTAAATCTGGGGGAACCTTTTTTTCGTGAAATTGGTATCAAGATGAGTTAAGTCCAGGTAGACATGACGTGACCGTGTCTTGACCATTTCAGAAACGATAGCTCTCGTCACTGCATCGCGGGGGGCAAGTTCAGCCATTTCATAGTAGTCAGGCATAAACCGGTAACCCTTCACATTTTTCAGCACTGCGCCTTCACCCCTCATCGCTTCGCTTAAGAGGAAATGTGGTGCACCGGGAGAATAAAGTGTAGTCGGGTGGAACTGGATGAACTCCATATCCATAATGCGGGCCCCCGCCCTGTAGGCTATTGCAATACCGTCTCCGGTTGAGATCATCGGATTTGTTGTCCTTGAAAAGAGCTGCCCGGCCCCTCCTGTGGCGAGTATTACCGCCCTGGCGAAAATCTTAATGATCTTGTCATGTCTGAGAACAGTTGCTCCTTTGCAGATGCCCTGTTCAATGATCAGGTCAAGGGTAAAGGCGAAATCATACCGTGATATGGAACTGAAAGAGCGGGCCTTCTTGATTAATACTCGTTCAATCTCTTTGCCCGTGGAGTCACCCTTTGAGTGAAGTATCCTTCTTCTTGAGTGGGCTGCCTCCCTTGTATAGGAAAGACTGGTCCCATTTTTATCGAATTGAGCTCCCCAGGACATCAGTTCAAGTAAATAGTCGGGACCCTTTTCGACCATAACTTGCACAGCCTCTTCATTGCACAGCCCGTCCCCTGCTTTTATTGTATCGTCGTAGTGGACACAGACTTCATCCTCGTCACTGAGGGCAACGGCGATCCCCCCCTGGGCATATCCGGTCGTGCTCTCGGTGGCTTTATCTTTGGTGAGGACTATGATGCTTCCTTCAGACGCGAGTTCAATGGCTGCCCGTAAACCTGCTACCCCGCCTCCAATCACCAGGAAGTCAACGGTTTTTGTGGTCGGCTTCATGATTTTAAGACTATAATGTATTTAAAGGGTTAAGTCAATTTTCGGATAACGTACGATTTTTCTTGATTTTATTATGTGGGCACGGTATATTATACGGCCCTCATATGATAAAAATCATACCCATTGTCCCTGTGATCAGGTTATAAAAGAGAGAAAACATATTATGAGTAAATACAACAGAAATGGTTTTGGACGGCTCGGCCTGATTTTAGTGCTGCCCTTTATCATTCTGGTTATATCTTATTTGATTTATAAGCTTTTTTTGGTTGCTGACCCGGTTGTCACCGGTATTGAGGCCTTTGAACTGCTCTCTGCTGACAAGACAGTCACGATTCATGGTGAGAACATAAAAACCATTGAAATTACCCTGTTTCAGGACGGACAAACAGTAGAGCTCCTCAAAGACGCTCCGGAAAACACGCAGAAAACATATGTTCTGCCGGTAAAACCAAAGGAATTAAAGTTGAGAGACGGCTCAGCCGTTATGAGTATAAAGGCAACAGCCGGTTTTCTAAAGGAAATAAGTCACGAACTTCAGGTCTTCATCGATACGGTGCCCCCGGTCCTTGAGATACAGAGAGCACCTACTGTTATTCAGCAGGGGAGCGCGGGGTTTGCAGTGTTACGGGTAAAAAATGCTGATGATGTGTATATCAAGCTCAATGACCTGAGGTTTCCGGCATTTAAGGTAGCAACTGACAAAAAGGAATCAGACAAGCCGGATCAGGAAGGGAGTATCGAGCAGAAAAAGAACGAATTTGAAATATATCGTGTTTTCTTTCCAGCCCCCTTTGACATAAAAAAAGGCAGTATATTTTATGCGATGGCAGAAGATAAAGCGGGTAATGAGAGAGTCAGGTCCCTTTCGACCAGACTTAAAATGAAGGATTTTAAGAGTTCATCTATCACAATCGATGATGTATTTATCCAATCAGTGGTCACCCCGCTGCTCAATGTGGCAGAGATATCAGACCCTGTTGAAGCCTTCAGGACAGTAAATGAACAGTGGAGAAAAGAGAGCGTGGAGAAAATTATAGAGATCGCAAAGACAACAGAAAACGAAGTCTTGTGGAAAGGACGTTTTCTGCAAATGAGGAACAGCAAAGTTATGGCCCGTTATGGAGACAAACGGAAATATGTGTACACCGGAAAAGTTGTCAGCCGGAGTGCTCACCTGGGGTATGACCTCGCCTCCTATAGGCATGCCCCTATTCAGGCCGCGAATAGCGGAATCGTGCGATATGCCAGTGAACTCAGCATCTATGGGAATACCGTAATTATTGATCACGGTCTCGGTCTGATGAGCATTTACGGGCATTTATCCGAACTTGCCGTGAAAGAGGGTTGGCAAGTGGAGAAGGGTGAAATAATAGGGAAGACAGGAGCAACAGGTCTTGCCGGAGGAGATCATCTTCATTTTGGTATTCTGGTGCATGGATATGAAGTATCTCCACTGTACTGGTGGGACACGAAGTGGATAACTGTACATGCGGCAACTGATAATTAACAATCAGTGATACATGCTTAATTGCCAGATATAAACAAACTAAAAAAATAGTATAAAAGGAGCATAAGTAAATATGGATCGTCAAGTAAGAAAAGAAGATGTACCGTCATACGAAATAGTTGAAGAGAAAATTAAAGAGATTGACGGCTCAATAATCGTTTTTCGAATCTTTTATATCTTCATGCAGATAGCATACAAGTTTCAGCTGATAAAGAATGATAAGCTCTGCACAGTGCAGATTCCGAGGAAGCTCCTTGAAGGCCTTAATGCCAGGAACATGATGAAGGAAGCGGAACTGAACAAGATACTGGAATCATACCTGGTGCAGACTGATTGCTGGAATAAAGTATAATTCACATTTGCGTCAGTGCCCCTCAAGAATGTGAGAGGACTATTGAAGAGGATCTATAACGGGGTGAGTCAGTCATTCCTGACGCACATATTACCGCCCTGATCCCTTGCCTCCATGACCGCATGAGTTGTCTCGGCAATCAGTTCTTCGATCCCTATGGTGTTTGTTGTAAAGTTGAAAGCGGACGAAATGCCAATGCTGAAGGTGCGCCCTGCCTTTTTTCCGGAATTAGCTGTTTTATCCTTCACGGAAAAAGTTTTTTTCTGAAAGGCCGTGCGTATTCTCTCGCCAACTATATAGGCAAGTGTGAGATCAGTTTCAGGGAGTATGACAATACACTCTTTCGCGCTGTACCTGAACGCGCGGTCAAACTTTCTTATATTTTTCTTGATAAGTGCCCCGGCGTAGCTCAGCATCATATCTCCTGCTTTATACCCGAAGGACTCATTAAAGCTCTTGAAGTTGTCAATATGAATCATCATAAGTGAGAGAGAGTGGCCGTACCTCTGACACCGGCCAATTTCATCTTCCAGCAGAGGCGTCAGTTGATATCGGTCAAAGAGACCGGTCAGTCTGTCAGTTATTATCATTTCCTGGAATTCCTTGTCCTGTTTATTGAGCTGTTCCAGCGTTGTTGTGAGCTCTTTGTTCAGGAGTTCAATTCGTTCCTTGTCCTGCAGCATGCCCTGGTTCTGTTTTTTTAACAGGAAGACCATATTGTTAAAGTGCTCACCGATTACGGTGTTATCAATTAGAGGTATTATTTCCTCTTGCAATCGTTTTATGAGCTCGGCCAATTCAGTTTTGGGGTCAGATCCCATAAATTGCCTCAATCTGCTGCTGTTGAAGTGTTCCTGTTTCGACTGTCAGCGATACGTTCTTTTTTATATGGATGTATCTCATAGGGTCAGTAGTGCTTTGCTCCGCGCTTAACTATTTAAAATGATGCGATATAACCTTCGCAGCATGCCAGTCACTGCGTTATATCTCTATCGGCATGGCAACAGAATAAGTTAAGAAAAATATGATACAATCCTCTGAATTATGACCCATATCATAGACTATCGGGAGAATCCATCTTAATATAATGATATGAGTTTATTTAAAAATGAATGTCCGGGCAGCCAAGACATAAAAAGTCCCAGTCCCGAAGAAATCGAATGCCGTAAGTGCGGTGCATCAGTGGAAATCTGGACAGATGAAGCTGAGACAACGTGCAAGTCCTGCGGAAGTGCTGTAACAAGAATACTGGGTCCTACCTGCATTGACTGGTGCGCCTTTGCCAAGGAATGTGTTGGTGAAGATAAATACAGGAAGATAAAAACCGGGGGCCGGGGTAAAAACTGACAGCCGGCTGCTACTCCCCTTCCTTGCTCTTCTCCTTCTCAGTCCGTTTTTTTCTGTTCAGTATTCTTGACGCCCAGATTCCCGCTTCATAGAGAATAATAATAGGGACAGCCATGAGCGTCTGGTTAAAGGCGTCAGGTGTTGGTGTCAGCAATGCTGCGGCGACGAATGCGATCAGAACAGCATATTTCCTGTTCTTTGCAAGAAAATCAGGGGTAACGATCCCCATTTTTGTAAGAAAAACAGAGACTACCGGGAGTTCAAAGATCGCCCCGAACGCTATGATGAATTTCAGACAGAAGTCCATATACTTGCCGACAGATATCATCGGCTGCAGGTTCTCAGTCTTATAGGTGAGAAGAAAATTCATCGCAAAGGGAAGAACAATAGCAAAACAGAAAAAGGTCCCGATTAAAAAGAGAGATGTTGTGGTGAAGACAAAAGGCAGGGCATATTTCTTTTCTTTTTCAAGGAGGCCCGGCGAGATAAATTTCCAGATTTCAAAAAAAAGGATGGGCGAACTGATTATAAATGCGCTGATAAAAGATATTTTAATATGCATCCACAATGCCTCTGCCGGCGCAAGGAATACGAGGTTTAAATCTGGGTTTTTACCGGCGATATAGGAAAGGTAAGGGCTCTCAAGAGAAAACTTGAGAGTGAAATGCAGCGGCGCTGTCAGTAAACGAAAGATGTGTTCAGAGAAATAAAAAGAGCCGGCAAAAGCGATGAGAACGACGACCAGGGATACGACAATTCTGTTCCTTGCTTCGACCAGGTGCTCTGTGAGAGGGGCTTTATCCATCCTTGTCCATTTCTTTTTTCTCTTTATCATCCTCCCCTGCAGTTACAGGACCTTTACCCTCGTCATCATATTTTGCCGTTTTCTTTGCATCATCCCCCGTTGTTGTGGAATCAAGTGTCTCGGCAATGGACTCTTCCAGGCTGTTTTTGGCTTCCCTCAGTTCGTTCGTCACATCTGAGCCTGCATCTTCAAATGACTCTGTAATGCCGCGCATGGCTGTCTTGAGCTCCCTGAGACCCTTTCCGATAGTCCTGCCGAGTTCCGGCAGTTTTTTTGGGCCGAATACAAGAAAGGCAACGATAAATATTAAAATAAGTTCCTGTGTGCCGAGATCGAACATTGGGTGATTGCTAATCCTTTTTTGTCGAAGGTTATGAGTTTCCTCTTCTTTTAACGTTCTGTTTCTGACTGCTTTGTGTAACCATTGAAGGAGTCCTCTGCTTGTGATGACTGAATATGGTATATTGTTTTTGCTTACATTGAAAATATCAGAAAGACCGGACAGCTGTCAATTTCGCATTTTTACTTGACCTTAGTTTCAGGTATGCCATAAACTTTATATCTTATATAAATCTCATTTTCAGAGGAGGAAACATGTTTCAAGGATCGATGGTAGCTGTAGTTACCCCATTTAAAAATAATAAGCTGGATGAAAAGGCGTTAACTGATCTGATCGAATGGCACATTGCCGAGGGGACAGACGCAATTATACCCTGCGGCACCACAGGAGAGTCAGCCACTCTGGAGTATGAAGAGCACTACAGGACAATAGAGCATACAGTACAGGTTGTGAACGGAAGGATCCCTGTAATAGCAGGTACAGGCGCGAACTCAACGAGCGAGACGATAATGATGACCGGGAAGGCAAAAGAGATAGGTGCTGATGGTGTGCTTCTGGTTGCCCCGTATTACAACAAGCCAACCCAGGAAGGCATATACAGGCATTATAAAGCGGTTGCCGAAGCAGTGGATATTCCCCAGGTTCTGTATAATGTTCCCGGCCGTACCGCCGTTAACATGCTGCCAAAAACAGTTCAGAGGCTTGCTGAATTAAAGAATATCGTTGCAATTAAGGAAGCAACCGGCAGTATGGCCCAGGTAAGTGAAGTGATACGGCTCTGCGGTGATAAAATAACAGTCCTGTCAGGAGATGATTTTACAACATTCTCATTAATGCTGCTCGGAGGAAAAGGAGCAATCTCTGTTACCGCGAACGTTGCCCCCGGGGACGCATCCGCAATGTGCAGGGCTCTGCTGGATGGGAACATTGATAAAGCTCGAGAGCTGCACTACAAACTGGAACCGCTGAATAAGGGGATGTTTATAGAGACAAATCCCATAAGTGTTAAAACAGCACTGAGTTTAATGGGAAAGATTCAGGAGGAAATGCGGCTTCCTCTCTGCCCGATGAGCAGCGAGCATAAGGCTGAATTAGCAAATATCCTTAAAAATTATGGACTTATTTGAGCTCAGGAGCTGAGTGCAGCAAAGTAATTTACTTGCTAATTTGATTCATTTTCTGTTATAAAAGAAAAAAAAGGGAGGATCGCCTGCCTTGTTTGTGATAGGAATCAAAACTTTTTCCGACATTCGAGAATTAGGGAGCCAGCGTAAAGTAAGTGTTGTGCGCCCGAAAGGGATTAGGCCTGATCTTACTTTCAAGGCACCCACCTGTTTTTACAGGGATTGAAGTTTTATTCTACACGGCAAGGTGGGTATTTAAGATTCGCAGCAGAGAAATCAGACATTATTTATTGCTTAGACGATCAAGGCTGAATGGGTATGGATAATCATAATAATACAAATCAACCACTACTGCTTCTTAATAAATTAAATGTCTTTTTAACGCATTCACCGGTACTTAAGTCATTTAAGAGTTTGACAGAGGCTGAACATACAGGTTTAGGATTATCACGGATATTTTCTTCACCACCCATTTAGAATTCCTTTATTTATAAGCAGTTCCATGTCGTCTGCTCTCTGCGGATAGAACCGGGCAAAACCCGGAATCAAAATGGAACTATTTAAGATCAACAGAAAGTCACCGCTTGCCTGGAGGATGCAGCCCCGTAACCTGGACGATTTTGTGGGGCAGTCCCATATCCTTGCCATTGGCAAGCCCCTGAGAGAGGCGATTGAGAGGGACTCTATTGTTTCATTAATTCTCTATGGTCCTCCCGGAACAGGGAAAACAGCACTTGCCCATATTATTGCCAAAAAGACAGAAGCGCTCTTCATTTCCTTAAATGCGGTCACATCCGGAATCGGAGATATTAAGGACGCTCTCAAAAAAGCCAGTGAGGTACCGAGGGCTATTCTGTTTATCGATGAGATTCACCGTTTTAACAAGCTTCAACAGGATGCCCTGCTGCCTGATGTGGAAAATGGAACAGTAACCTTAATCGGGGCTTCGACGCAGAACCCTTTTTTCTCTATTATTCCCGCCCTCTCATCGCGGTCAATCATTTTTCAGTTGAATCCGTTAAGCACCTCTGATATTGAAGTCGTGTTGACAAGGGCTATTACGGACGAAAAAAAGGGAATCGGCGGGAGCGGTATCACTGTGGAAGCGGAGGCAATGGAATTTATCGCTGTAGCATGCGAAGGTGACGCGAGAAAGGCCCTGAATGTACTGGAACTGGGTGTCTTTATGCTCGAAAGCACGAGCAGCACCGCATATAACATTGAACTTGCACGGGAAGTTCTCCAGAAAAAATCATTGTATTACAGTGAGGATGAACACTTTGACACGATCTCGGCCTTCATAAAAAGCATGAGAGGCGGGGATCCTGATGCTGTATTGTACTGGCTGGCAAAGATGATCGAGGCTGGTGAAGACCCCCTTTATATTGCCCGCAGGCTTGTTATCTGTGCTTCTGAAGATGTGGGCAACGCAGACCCCCGGGCATTGCAGTTGGCAGTGTCTGCATATCATGCTGTTGAGTCTATCGGGATGCCTGAGGGACGGATTCCCCTGGCACAGGCATCACTGTATATCGCGATGGCGCCCAAGAGCAATGCATCATACATGGGGATTGATAAAGCATTATCAAGTGTCAGAGAGGAAAGGATTTCCCCTGTCCCATCTCACCTGAAAAGCACCGGTTACAAAGGGGCTTCCCGTCTTGGGTCAGGTATTGGATACAAATATCCTCATGACTATGAGGACCATTATGTAGAACAAAAATATTACAAAGAAAAGAGGACGTTTTTTTCCCCTTCTGAACAGGGGTTTGAGAACATTTTCAGGAAAAGGTTAGGTAAAAGGAGGAGCAGACAATGATTAGCGCCATGAATCAGTACGTTTTTCTCGTTGTTGGTCTTGTAGCCGGGTTCGCTTTATCTCTCTTTTATTATAAAGTCAGTATGAGCAAAAAACTAAAAGAGGTTGAGCAGAAGGCTGAGACTGTTTTACACGATGCGAAAAGAGAAGCAGCATCTATAAAAAAGGAAGCAGTTCTGGAAGCAAAGGATTCAACGCTTCTTATCAAAACCGAAGCGGAAAAGGAGTTAAGGGAAAGACGGACAGAGTCAAACCAGCTTGACAAGAGGCTGCGTCAGAGAGAGGAAATGTTTGACCGGAAGTTAGAGCAGTTTGATAAAAAGGAGTACCACTTTGGTAAAAAAGAGCGGGAGATGAACAACCGTGAAAAGTCATTAAAACAGAAAGAGCAGAACTCTGATGAGCTCCTGGTCAAACAAAAGGAAACACTTGAGAGGATTTCAGGTTTAAGCAGTGAAGATGCCAGGTCAGAGATCCTGAAAAAGATCGAGGAAGAGTCGAAGTTTGAGGCGGCAAAGATAGCAAAACGTGTTGAGGAAGAAGCTCTGGAAAATGTTGACAGAAAATCAAAGGGTGTATTAAGCCTGGCCATTCAGCGCTACGCCAGCGAGTATGTAAGTGACCACACAATCTCTACGGTGAGCCTTCCCAGCGATGAGATGAAGGGAAGAATCATCGGCAGGGAAGGAAGAAACATCAGGGCCCTTGAAGCCGCGACCGGTGTTGAGTTTATTATTGACGATACCCCTGAGACTGTTCTGCTTTCCTGCTTTGATCCTGTCAGGAGGGAGATAGGCAGGCTTTCATTGGAGCGCCTGATCAGTGATGGCAGAATACATCCGACACGGATCGAGGAGATTGTGGAAAAGGTCAAAAAAGAGATTGACTCCACGATAAAAGAAGAGGGAGAAAAAGCTGTCTTTGACCTTGGCCTCCATGGGATACATCATGAACTGGTAAAGCTTATCGGAAGACTCAAATACAGAACCTCGTATGGACAGAACGTACTGGAGCATTCACGGGAGGTTGCCTACCTTGCCGGTATGATGGCGGGTGAACTCAGGACTGACCAGAAGCTTGCAAAGAGAGCTGGTATTCTTCATGACATAGGAAAGGCCATCGACCATGAAATGGAAGGCTCTCACCAATCTATTGGCGCATCAATGGCAAAGAAGTACGGCGAGAATCACAAGGTAGTCAACGCTATTGAAGTGCATCATGGCGAAGGCGACCCCGCAACCGTTGAAGCCTCACTGGTCGCAGCTGGAGACGCGCTTTCCGCGGCACGGCCCGGAGCGAGAAAAGAGACCCTGGTGGATTATATAAAGAGGGTGGAAAAACTGGAGGAGATAGCAACTTCAGTTGAAGGAGTGAACAAATCCTACGCTATACAGGCCGGACGGGAAGTAAGGGTCATCGTGAAACCAGAGGAAGTGAGCGATGAAGTATGTGCCCAGATATCACGTGACATGGCAAAGAAGATTGAATGCGAACTTACCTATCCGGGACAGATCAAGGTTACGGTGGTAAGAGAGTCCAGATATGTGGAATATGCCAAGTAAGCTGATACCTGAAGAATGAAAGTTCTCTTTATCGGAGATATTGTTGCGCGGCCCGGAAGAAGGGCGGTTAAGCTGGGGCTTCCTGATCTTGTCAATAAACTCAAGATCGATTTTGTCATAGCAAATGCTGAAAACGCGGCAGGTGGATTCGGGATAACCCGTGCGGTATGTGAAGAAATCTTTTCCACCGGAGTCGATGTTATTACGTCGGGGAACCATGTGTGGGACAAAAAAGAGGCGGTCACGTATATCCCGAAGGAGAACCGTGTATTGAGACCTGCCAATTACCCACGGGAAGTTCCAGGGGAAGGGAGCATTGTTATGAAGACTTCCGGGGGTGAGAAAGTCGGTGTGCTGAACCTCTCGGGCAGGGTCTTTATGCAGCCCCTTGACTGTCCTTTCAAGGCAGCGGAGAGAGAAGTTGCTGAACTGAAGGAGCAGACCTCTGTTATCATTGTTGATTTTCATGGTGAGGCAACTTCAGAAAAATCTGCTTTGGGCTGGTATCTTGATGGAAAAGTGAGCGCTGTCCTTGGAACACACACGCATGTGCAGACAGCCGATGAAAAAATCCTTCCCAGAGGCACAGCCTTCATTACTGATGCCGGAATGACAGGACCTGTCGATTCAATCATCGGGGTAAGAAAAGACCAGATCATAAATAAATTTCTCACCCAGATACCAACGCGATTTGAAACAGCACGGGGTGAAACAATGCTCTCCTGCGTTGTCCTTGATATCAACGCAAAGACCGGCCTGTCTACTGATATACAGCGCCTGCAGATCAGATTTCCCTGAACGATCAATAAGCGCTTGCCCGATGAGTGTTTATCCAGAAAAGCGTTCTATGATATACAAGGGAGGAATAAGAAAATCTCAAGAGGCATAATGATAGTAATGACCCCTTGAGATTTTATTGTAAAACGTGTTTATTTAATTCCGAGTTTGAGAGCTTTACCGGCAGAAAATTTCGGCAGTTTTGCTGCAGGAATTTTTATTGCTTCGCCTGTTCTTGGATTACGACCCTTTCTTGCCTTTCTCTTTGTTGTAGAGAATGTGCCGAATCCTACAAGTGTAACCTTGTTATTTTTCTTCAAGGTCTTGGTAATGGCAGTTATCATGCTGTCAAGAGCTTTTCCGGCGGCAGCTTTTGATATGTCAGCTCCGTCAGCCATTACTTCAATAAGTTCTGATTTTGTCATGAATTTCCTCCTCAAAAATCATTTCAGTTAAATGTTAAAAAACATTAATGATGAAAGATACCAGCAGGAATGGGCCTTTGTCAATAGATTTATAAAAATTTTCCATTATTTATTTTGATAATTTAATCTGGTTTCAGTATTAATCATGCACGATAAATGAATCCGCACATGTTACGGTAGCGTGATGTCTATAACTTTCCCGTAAGGACCAAGGAGGCCAAGGTCTTTGTTGTTGAGGACAAGTTTTGTAGCACCTGCATTTCCGACTTTCACATCAAGAGTTTCATCTGCTGTTATGGTTATGACGCTGCCCGGTCTGATAAGCCACTCCTTTGGCGCTGATCCGTCTATCTTTACTGATACCCACGTAAGCTCCTCAGATGTAATCCTCAGTGACAACGTGTCCTGTTCCGCAGGAGCCTGGCGTTGAGAGATATCTTCTCCTTTTGCACTATCAGGTTCTATTATAATGGGCACTTGAACTTCAGGGTTTGCCGCAGCAGGAGTCCTGACGGGAGCAGCAGGATTACGCATCTTTTCCTGTGCTGATCTGTCAGGCGGTTGTGATTCCGACACCTGAATATCAGGACGTGATGCACTGAGAGTCTTTGCAGGAGTCAGGGGTTTGCGAATAGTGTCTGTTATGTCTGTATCAGGCACGGCCCTGTCCGGCTCCTGAACAGAAATGATCTCTGCTGTCTGAGCAGTCCGCTCTTTTTTCTGTATTGCAAAGAGGACCAGTGATACAAGCGCAGCCACAGCTATGAGAACTGTCAGTATGGTTTTTTTAGAAATTTTAGGGGGAGGCTCTTTCTTTACGCATGAGCGAAGAGCAGTAATTGCCTCAGGAACGGGCCTGTCCGGGCTCTTTTCTTTATCCCGATTGTTGTAAAGCTCCACTATGTGGTTTGGTTCAATGCCCAGTGTTTCAGCATAATGACGGAGGTAGGCTTTTAAAAATATCTCCGGAGGAAGCGTCTCATAGTCATCATTTTCTATGGCCTTCAGATACTTGAGACGAACCTTTAACGATTTCTCGATATCTGCAAGCGATTTTTTCTGCTTTTCTCTTTCTGTTCTTAATATGCTGCCTGGTGTATTCATATCTCGTAAAATGTTGTCAGGACTATAACTGCGTAATAGTCTCCGGTGAACTACGGCTTATGCGCCGTTCATTTATCTTTCCAGGCAACAAAAAAATAATTATGCTATTTAAATAGTTTTATATACTCTGCCGCCTCGACGCTTCTCTCTGTATTTTTTTCGTTTTCCGCAACAATCTTCAAATGTATCAGGGCGTTCTTGCTCTGGCCGGACCTGAGATATGCATTGCCAAGTTCCCAGTGTGCGTCAAGATAATCAGGAAGAACGCCTATTGCATCTTTGAAGCTCGAAATCGCGGCAGCGTCATTCTCGGTGTCAACATAAACCAGCCCCAGAATGTACAGTGCTTGAGGGAAGACAGGATTTCTGAGAATGGCCTCATTCAGGGCCTTTTCGGCATTTGTATAGTCTGCTTTTTTATAGTAGGCGAACCCCATATTTGAATAGGCATATGCCGGTGAATGATAGAGCGGATTAACCAGGGCAGATTTGAAATTGGCAATAGCCTGGTCCCATTCTTTCATCTCGGCATAGACAACACCAAGATTGTTTATGGCATCAGCGTAACCGGGATCTATGGATACGGCCCTCTTGTAGTAGGATATCGCATCCTCCATTTTACCGTACCGTGAACTGACATAACCAAGATAATTCAGTGTTTCCGCGTTTTCGGGATTCAGCTTAAGCGCTTTTTGCAGTTCTACATGGGCCTCATTCAGCTGGTTGTTATTCAGGTAGGATAAAGCAATTTTATTATGAACTTCAGCTCGTTTGACAGCGTCTATGTTCGGCACTGTTGCACATGAAGAGATCAAGAGCAGGAGAATGACAGTACAGAGAGGAGACACAGATCTGGTGATTCTTTCAAACAATGAGTCAACCATGTAATTCTTTGTTGCCCTGAGCATTGAAGTAAACCCTCCTGATAGGCTAACTTACCAGAAACTATTGAAGAATTCAACTGGAGGAGATGAGCAGAGCAGTCTCTTTTCCCGTGCTTCCGTGCTGATGATTATCCTGAATCAGTAGTCGGTAGATGAGTGACAACGGACAACGGGTCACGTTACCGGAATTTAGTGACCCCAACCTTATCACAGAAATCTTCAATAGAACATCTGCTGCACCAGGGAGAGATTGGTTTGCATATGCCCTGGCCGAACGCAACAAGGAGGCCGTTTATTTCCAGCCAGAACTTCTGTGGCAGCTTTTCTCTTAAGGCAAATTCTGTTTTATCCGGATTTTTCGTATCTACAAACCCCCATCTGTTCGTAATTCTGTGCACATGTGTATCAACACATATACCAGGTTTTTTATAACCAAGAGTGCGGACCAGGTTTGCGGTTTTTCGTCCGACTCCCTTGAGCTTCAGCAGTTCATCAAGGTCATCAGGGACTTTTGCGTTGTAGTCAGCAATGAGAACTGTGCAGAGGTCCAGAATAGTTCTGGCCTTGTTTCGGTAAAAGCCAACAGGGTAGATTATCGGCTCAATCTTTTTAACTGAAAGCATTGACATTGTTTGTATGTCAGGTGCTATCTTGAATAGTCGTTCTGATGCTTCCCCCGTGGTTTTGTCCTGCGTTCTCAGGCTCAGGATACAGGAAATAAGTACTTTGAAAGGGTCCCTTCGTGTAAGGGTGTTGTGGACGAGATTTTCCAGCCACGGGAGGGCAAGGCCGTTCACCTGTTTTCTCAGCAGCGGAAAGACCGTATGCAGTTCACTGACAGTCATTGTTCATCAGTAGAGGTGTTCAGGTTTGCTATTTGCGTTTTTTTGCAGCTTTTTTCGGGGTCTTTGCAACGGCTTTTTTCTTTGTCTTCACAGCGGCTTTCTTCTTGACCTTTGCAACGGCTTTTTTCTTTGTCTTCACCACGGCTTTCTTCTGGACCTTTGCAACGGCTTTTTTCTTTGTCTTCACCACGGCTTTCTTCTGGACCTTTGCAACGGCTTTTTTCTTTGTCTTCACCACGGCTTTCTTTGTGATCTTTGCAACGGCCTTTTTCCTGGTCTTCACCACGGCTTTCTTTGTGATCTTTGCAACGGCCTTTTTCCTGGTCTTCACAACAGCCTTCTTTGTGACCTTTGCAACGGCTTTCTTTGCGATCTTTGCAACGGCTTTCTTCGTGGTCTTCTTCGGACTGATCTTCTTTGTTTTTTTGCTGACCGCCTTGACCTTTAACGGCTTGATTATCGGCTCTTTTTCCTTCAGCAGTGATTTTGGAAGAGTGTTTTTCAGGATAGTATTGAGCTCGAGCGCGTTTTTCGGAGCAAATGCAAATGCATCATTATTGAAATAATAATATACGTCTTTCCCGAGTTTTAAATACTCCTTGATTCTTTTTGCATCGTTTTTCAACTGCTCAGTCGTATAGTTTGTGGAGTAGCTTCCGCCTTCACCATGCCTGAGAATGTAGACAAAATCCGCAGTAAGCGGCAAATCATCGATAAAGGGAGGCCAGTCAGCGATGCAGACAGCTATGTTCGCGTCAGAAAGGAGATTAAAAACCTTTTTGGTAAGCCAGCTCTTGTGCCTGAACTCAAAGACATGCCTCACAGGATATTGCTTGAGGTTTGCAACAAAGTCCTCGAGGTTTTTCATGTTCAGCTTCAGATTGGGCGGCAACTGCCAGAGGACTACATTCAGTTTATCAAGGAGCGGTGCGGTGGCATTAAAAAACGTTGAGAGAGGAAGCTCCACGTCTTTCAGTTTTTTAACGTGCGTAATAAAACGGCTGCCCTTGAGGCTGAAGGTAAATTCCGGAGGGGTTTCTTTATACCATCGTTCGAATGCTTCTTTTTTCAGGAGACGATAAAATGTTACATTGATCTCAACGGTTTTGAGCTTTTCCATGTAAAAGGAAAGCCACCTCTTATGAGGCAAATCATCAGGGTAAAAAGCTCCCTTCCATGAGTCATATAAAAACCCGCTGCATCCGATTCTGTATTTTGGCATTTCGGAATACATTATACACTGAAAAGTTAAAAAATTAAATAAAAATAGTTTGTTTAAGAAAATCTTACATAATAATTCCTCCGCCTAAAACCCTGTCCCCATCGTAAAATACCGCACTCTGTCCTGGCGCGGGAGCCCATTGAGGCATATCAAATTCAACAATGACATGCTCCTGTTCCGGATAAAGCATGGCCGGGACCTCTCTCATTGTTGACCTGATTTTAACGCCGGCTCTTTCAGGATTCTCAAGGGACTGAACAGATATCCAGTTTAAGTCCTTAACTTTTATTGATTTTCTTAATGCGTCCTCCCGCGCGCCAATGACTATTGTATTGGTAGTGCGCTCAATATTCGCCACGTACCGCGGCACAGAAGACTGGATCCCGAGGCCCTTTCTCTGGCCAATGGTATAAAAGGCTATTCCCTTATGCTCGCCTACAACGGTCCCCTCCCTGTTAACAATAGGACCCGGTCGGAGCGCATCAGGGGAAAATTCGCGAATAAAATTTTCATATCTATCATCTCCGACAAAGCAGATTTCCTGGCTTTCAGCCCTCAGGGCAGTTGCAAGACCAAGCCTTCCTGCGATCTCCCTGGTCTCATCCTTGTTCATTTTTCCCAGGGGGAAGCTCGTCTTTGAAAGTTCCTGCTGGCTCATCACATACAGGACATATGACTGGTCTTTTACGGGATCAAGGCCTTTCCGTAAAAGCAGCCGGTCTGAATCATCAGACTTTTCAGCGATGGCGTAGTGGCCTGTTGCTATCACGTCAGCGCCCAGTTGCTCTGCTTTTGCAATGAGAAAATCAAACTTGATGTGCTTGTTGCACGATATGCAGGGATTTGGGGTCGTGCCCGAGAGGTATGACTCACAGAACTCCTCAATAACATGCGTATAAAAGGCGTCCCGAACATCGACAGTATAATGGTGTATGCCAAGTCTGTCCGCCACTGATTTGGCAAGCCTGATCGTTTCTATCGAACAGCACACAGTGGACTGTGCAACATCTCGTCTGTCCCATAGTTCAAAACTAACCCCAACAACATCGTAGCCCTCTTCTTTCAGCAGATAGGCAGCAACAGAAGAGTCTACGCCACCGCTCATTGCGACAATAGCTTTCATGATGGTCTATTCTATCACAGATTCAGGGGCACGGTTCCCGGGCTGTTCAGGGAATGTGTGGAGTCTCCGAGCATTCAAGCCAGGCTAATCAAAGGTGACCAGAACCTTCAGGGACTCACCTGCTTCGGCCACTTTTCTGTAGGCTTCTGCAGTTTTTTCCAAGGGGTACCTGTGTGTCACGACCATCTCAGCCCTTACGAGACCTCTCTCAATAAACTCGAGGGATGATCTCGTATCATCCGGACCGCAGGAGTAGCTCGTTATGATATTTATGTCTTTAAAATAGAGCTTGTTGGGATCTACTGTAAGGGTCTCGGCAGGTTTTGCAGGGGCAAAAAAGAGTACTGTTCCTCCCGGTGCGGCGCACTCTATGCCCGCCTTCATTGCCTCAGCGCTGTCAGGGCCGACAATTACTATCTCCGCTCCTCTACCGCCGGTCAGCGCGTGAAGGGACTCCCTGAGCGGATTCCGAAGAACATCAATGAGTTCATCCGCCCCCAGTAACCCGGCTTTATTTAGCCGGTACTGTACCTTGTCGGCCCCGATTATTTTTCCGGCACCAAAGTGCCGCGCAAGGAGCACGTGGATAATTCCCATTACTCCGAGACCGATAATCAAGACAGTGTCTCCTTTTTGAATTCCGGAACGCTTGAATGACTTGACAGCACAGGCAGCAGGTTCTACGAGGGCCCCGTCTTCATAGCTGATACTGTCCGGCAGAATAAGGGTGTCATTTTTCAGATTCACTTCCGGGACAAGTATATATTCCGCAATGCCTCCGGGGATGATCCTTGATTCCCGCCATGTTGAGCACTGAACATGATCTCCGCGCATACAGAAACCGCATGCCATGCATGGTGCATGATGATGTACAAAGACCCGGTCGCCTTTGCGAAATGAAGATACCTTCTTACCCAGCTGTACAATCTCCCCAGCTGGTTCATGGCCAAGAACCAGGGGGGCTTTTTTCTCTATATACCAGGGCATCACATCTCCGGAGCAGATGCCGGAGGCTTTTACCGCAACGAGGGCCTCCCCGAAACCGACTTCAGGAACGGGCATCTCCTCTATTCTTATGTCATGGTAGCTGTATAATTTGGCGACTTTCATCAAATTTTTTTAACCACGGAGACACAGAGACACGGAGATTTAAAAATATCAATACGTAATTAATTCTTTCTCTGTGCCTCTGTGCCTCCGTGGTTTATTATAGAGGGTTTATATTTCGCGGGACAACAGGATTCTGCGCTCAGGGTTTTAGGGCGTACTTTATTCCTTTTCCTTCTTTTAACAGGGAAAATGCTTTCTCAATCTCTTTTAACAGGAATTTTCCGGTAACGAGCAGGGACAGGTCTACCAGTTTATAGGCAAGTATATGGTATGCGTCTTTAACATCCTGCGGGGTATAATGAAAAGAACCGAGAAGGGTCAACTCATCATAATGGATTCTATATGTATCATGGCTTGCTAAGGTCCCTGCCGGACAGCCCCCGAAAAAAACAATGGTGCCTCCCCTTCTCACAAAGTTCAGGGAGTTTTCCCATGCCTTGATCTGGCCGGTACACTCTACGATGAGATCTGCGCCGGTGTTATCTGTTTCTTCCGCTATGGTCTCTGCAATATTATGTGGGATAACGGTCCTGTCCGCGCCCATTTTCTCAGCTATCGCCAGTCTGTCGTCAAAATAATCAGAGACAATGACTTTTATCCCCTTTGTCTTCATATATGCAAGGTGCATAAGACCTATTGGTCCGGCGCCAATGACAACAGCTGTATCTATTTCATTTAGCCGTAACCTGCTATATGGATGAATAACACAGGAAAAGGGTTCAAGGAGGGCAGCCTCATCAAAGCTGATATTCTGGGGTTTATGAAACAGGTTCTGGCTGACTATAGGAGCCGGCAGAAGTATATACTCAGCAAATGCACCGAGCACCTTCTGTCCCATGATTTTTTCACAAAGATTTTCAAGACCCTTTTTGCAGTACTGACAGGTCTGGCACGGAGCGCTGTGCACACCCATTATACTGTCACCTTCCTTGAATACCCCCACACCTTTCCCTGCTTTTGCTATGACTCCGGAGTATTCATGCCCAAAGGGCCCGGGCATCGGGATCAGACTGTGGCCTCTTATATAGGCCTTCATGTCTGTGCCGCAGGTGAGGGCGGATGAGACCCTCACAAGAACCTCTCCCTCTCCAGGCTCAGGCACAGGAACGTCCCGCAGTTCAATTTTACCGGGTGCTGCAAGTATGATTTGCTCCATGATAAAAAAGCTCTCAGCCTTCAGTGTTCAGCGATCAGCACGAGACATGCTGTCTCACAGGCCGCACCATACAACTGTAAGGTCTACTGTTTATTAGTTTCCTGCGTGAAGCAGTCAGGCCTTTAAATTTATAAAAGAAACGTCAAGAGATATTTATATGGTACCACAGCTGAAAACTTTAGTTAGTGAAAAGAGCGGTTTAGCAGTGATTTTCTCTTGCGATAATGGGCAGCTATGGGCAGCGAACCTTGACCGGGCCTTGTTGCTTAATGTATAAATAACAGATGACAATCCAGCAAAAACTTTCCCGGCTGCCGCAGGTCAATGAATGCCTGAACAGCGCTCCCGGCAAGCAGTGGCTCAGATCATTTTACCGCGCAGTTGTTGTGAAATCAATCAGGGAAGTCATTGATGAGAAACGCGGAGAAATTCTGGCTGGAGAGAGTCCGGAAATTACCCTCGATGCCCTCGCAGCGGATATAGAGGAAGCGATCAAAAAACATTCAGCATACAAGCTCAGGCCCTTAATTAATGCGTCGGGAGTCGTTATTCATACCAACCTGGGAAGATCCATTCTGTCTGAACAGGCCATCAGGAATGTTGTGGCAGTTGCCGGGAGTTATTCCAACCTCGAATATGAAATTTCTCAGGGGAAAAGAGGGAAAAGATATTCTCATATTAAAGACATTATCACGGAGCTGACAGGAGCGGAAGACGCCATAGTCGTAAACAATAACGCTGCTGCCGTTCTTATCTGTCTTGACACCTTTGCCAGGGGAAAGGAAGCGGTTGTTTCGCGGGGAGAACTGGTGGAGATCGGGGGATCATTCAGGGTGCCTGAGGTGATGAAATCAAGCGGCGCGATCCTGAGGGAAGTTGGCACCACAAATAAGACCCATCTCTATGATTATAGTAATGCTGTATGCGGGAACACAGGTCTCTTCCTGAAGATCCATCAAAGCAATTATAAAATAGTTGGTTTTACGGAAGAAGTCACCATAGAAAATCTTGCCAAAATCGGCCGGGAGTTTAAGGTCCCTGTTGCAGCGGATCTTGGGAGCGGCTGTGTGATCAATCTTGAAAAATACGGGATACATGATGAAACCACTGTCCAGGTCGTGATAAAGCAGGGCGCTGACCTTGTCACCTTCAGCGGGGACAAACTGCTCGGCGGACCGCAGGCCGGAATTATTGTGGGGAAGAAAAGGTACGTTCAGAAAATCCAGAAGAATCCGATGCTCAGGGCAATGCGCATAGATAAAATGACCTTTGCGGCGCTCGAAGCAACGTTTATGCAGTATCTCGACGAAGAAAAAGCATTGCGCCATATTCCCACAATGAGGATGCTGACCCAACCCGGGGGGGAGATAAAGAAGAGGGCGCGGCGGATTCTGAACCTTCTAAAAAAGCTGCCTGATGGTACGGCAGGGCTTGAGATAATTCCTGACCAGTCCCGTGCGGGAGGAGGATCACTGCCGGAAGCTGATTTCCCCACCTTTGCTCTGTCCATTCGACCCCGGAAGATTTCTGTAAATGAGCTGGAGAAAAGGCTGAGACGCGGCGAGACGCCGGTCATTGCACGTATCAAGGAACAGGAACTCCTCATAGACGCCCGGACAGTGCTGGACAACGAGGTGAAGGTACTGGCAGGCTGTATAATTGCTGCGCTTGTTAAATGAAGTTTTTCATCTGGACGGAACATACGAACAATAATGTCAACTATCAAAGTTCACATGCCAAATGAATGCCTCATGATTTAATGACAAAATTTTTTTGACAGCTGCACTTTGATTTTTATTTGATATTTCGGTTTCGGAATTTGACATTTATACATACTATCTATCGTAATTAATATCAGTTGGCAGTACTGCAATTTAATTAATAGTTATATTGATTTCCTGAAAATATGGATCGTTACGTTATTCTCGGCACAGCCGGACACATTGACCACGGAAAGAGTGCCCTTGTGCATGCTCTTACCGGCACAGACCCTGACCGTCTCAAAGAGGAAAAAGAACGAGGTATAACCATTGACCTTGGCTTTGCTGATCTTGCCTACCCTGATGGCCTGAAAGTCGGGATCGTTGATGTTCCCGGGCATGAACGGCTCATCAAGAACATGCTTGCAGGAGCAGGCGGCATCGATATTGTCCTCATGGTCATTGCCGCGGATGAAGGGATCATGCCTCAGAGCCGGGAGCACCTTGATATATGCAATCTTCTCAAGGTAAAACAGGGCATCATCGTGATAACAAAATCTGACCTTGTGGAAGAGGACTGGCTCGAGCTTATCAGCGATGAGATAAGAAGTTTTGTAAAAGGCACATTCCTTGAAGACGCGGTTATCATGCCCGTATCGTCAGTAACAGGGCAGAACATGGATCTGCTGAAAGAAGAAATACATACGCTTGCCCTTGAAGTTGACCCCAAACCAATAAGCGGGATCTTCCGGCTTCCTGTTGACCGGATATTCACCCTGAAAGGGTTTGGTACTGTTGTTACAGGCACAGCAATTTCCGGAAGCATATCCCTTGACGCAACTGTTGAGATCATACCCGGTGGGCTCAGGACAAAGGTGAGGGGCCTGCAGAGTCACGGTGAGACATTAAAAAAGGCCTTTGCCGGACAGAGGGTAGCCATGAACCTCCAGGGAGTGTCAAAAGAGGAAGTCCGGAGGGGTGATGTCATAACTGTCCCGGAAAAAATAAAGACCGCCCTTGTAATCGATGCTGACCTGGAGATGTTGAAGGACTCAGCTATTAATGCCCTCAAAAACAGGAGCCTTGTCCATTTCCATACCGGCACAACTGAACTGGTGGCCAGAATTGTGATGTATGACAAAGAACTGTTAAAACCGGGAGAGCGTGCATATTGCCAGTTCCGCTTTAAGACGCCCGTTGCTGTAATGGCAGGCGACAGGTACATTATAAGAAGGTTTTCTCCTCTCTTAACGATTGGGGGAGGAGAGATCCTTGACACCTCGCCAAAACGAAGGAAAAGGGATGAGAGGATAAAGGACCTTGAGGTTTTTGAACAGGGAAGCCTCCGGGAAAAGCTTGCGATAAAAATAATGCAGAGTGGTTTGCATGGTATTTCCGAGGCTGAACTGGCAGGCTGGATCAAACAGGAACTGCCGGAAATAAAAAGCACGATCAAAACGCTGCTGAAAGAAGGTGAACTAATCCAGTGTGAAGGAAGGCTCTTGCATAAGGTTGTCCGCGATGATTTTTCAATCAGGATAACAGCGGAGCTTGGTGAATTTCACAGGGCTCACCCGCTCAAACCGGGCTTATCCAAAGAGGTGCTGAAGAATGAGTTCAGGGGGGTTGAACCCAGAATAGTGGAGACACTGACCCGCATGACAGAGGGGGTTGTACAGGAGAAAGAGCTGCTCAGGCTTGAATCCTTTAAAATATCTCTCAGTGAGGACAAGATGCAGTTGAAGGGTAAAATAATGAAAGTCCTTGAAGATGCAAAGTTCCAGCCCCCATCTAAAGATGAGCTTGCCTCCACAATATCGATTAACAAAGAGGAGGCCGGCGAACTCCTGAAAATCATGGCGACTGAAAAGAGCCTCGTCAGAATAAACGACTCTCTCTATATATCAATGTCAAACCATTCGGAGATGATGGAAAACCTGAAAACTTTTTTTTCTGAGAAGAATGAGATGACTGTCGGCGATTTCCGTGACATTCTGGGGACCTCCAGAAAGTATGCCATCCCTTTCCTTGAGTACCTGGACAGCAACAAGATCACACTCCGCGTCGGGGAAAAGAGAAAATTACTCTCCAAGAAGTAAGGGCCTGCCGCGAAAATCCAACGTGCTACATGAGTCGTGTTTATGGCACAATAGAAGAATGAGTGAGATCACCTCCATTGCCGCCCAGGTGAAGCACAACTGCAACATTTCAGACGCCAGATACTGGGGTTTTTATTCGCCCTGCGGTCTTTTGCTGAGAATGAGAGACCTTTATAAGACAGAACAGGGGATAAGACCCTGGGGAGACGTTAGCCACAAGGCCATAGGTGACTGGTTAGAGAAGAGGGAAGGCTTGTGGCACTCACTTGAAAACCGGGAATACCGGGAGATTCAGGTGAAGGGAAAGAGCTATGATCCCTTTGATGTAAAGGCTGTAAATAGATCCCTTTCTGAAGAGGGCTACTTTTACGGTGCCGGATTAGGAAACATGCTGAAGCCGGTATTTATTCTGGGGAAGTTATCTGATCAGAAGTTAAAAGGGCGGTATCAAATTTTTATTCTCGAAAGTGAAATTGCCCGTGATCTTTCTACCTCACCGGCCATGATACAGGGAAACACAATTATAGCTCGGCAGGAAGCCATGGAGATTTTTTTATGGGGCAAGTATGAAGAAATGAAGTCAAGAAAATGCGCGGGTTCATTGCATGATGCATTTTCTGAATATGGAATGACCGGTGACAGCGAAGGTAATTCAGTAGAAGATATGCTGTCAGATATCGTCCGGGAGGAGCTTCGCACCTACATCTATCACGAGCTTGGTGAAGCAGCGCAGAGGCGGGTCCTTGGAACATGGTGGAAAAAACTGCTTCTGAAAATCCCCTACAGCAGGGCAGAGCTTTTCACCAGGGGCCTCAAGGACATAATGTCTGACACCTGCTCATCCGGGATGCTTGCCTATATCATTAAAAAGCGGAAAAGAGGATCCCTTAGCTTTTATGTCTCGCTGCTGAGCGGTTACCGCAAGATCATCTTCCCGGGCATCATCACCGCCTACAGGGAATTCAGAAATACGGAAAACTGGGATGTAATAGAACATGCCAGATCAGATGGGTACAAAAAGGCAGGGGATTATGTGAGACAGCTCAAGGAAATGTTTGATAAGGGCAATGCCACAGCGGAAACAATAGAACGGGAACTCCTTGCCGGGATCACTCAATAAGGAGGTACAGGAGAAATTATGACCAACAATTATGACAAAGCTTTCGACTCAGAAGTTCTTTTTTCTGACAATTCATCCCAGCTTCTGAGCAGCTGGTGGGAGAGGAAGCCGTTGCTTCTCGTGTTTCTGCGCCACTTCGGTTGACCCTTCTGCCGCGAGCAGGCCGTGCAGTTGCACAAGGCAAAAGAGCGGATTGAAGGGGCAGAATTTCAGGTTATCCTTGTCGGCATGGGGACCCCTGAGAATGCTGAAGAATTCAGGAAGAAATATGCTTCTTCCTTCCCCATTATCTGCGATCCTGAAAAAAAACTATACAGCGCATTCGGCCTGGGAAGGAGTTCTGTCACATCAATGGCATCACCCTCTGTTCTTGTCAAAAGTCTGAGGACAATGATGGAGGGCAACCTGCCCGGAATACCCAGAGAAGATGTTAAGCAGATGCCCGGTGTCTTCATGATTGACAGAGAAGGAACTATACGTTATTCATATTATGCTAAGGATGTGTCAGACAATCCTTCGGTTGAGGAACTGATTTCTTTAAAGACGCTCATCAATACGTAGGGGCAGGCGGCTGCGCGCCCTGACCATAAATACAGTCATTGAATCAGGCCCCTGAGCCGAGAGCCCGGTCAAGGTTAAAGGCAGCGCTGATGAGCGCGAGGTGTGTAAAGGCCTGGGGAAAATTGCCGAGGGCTTCACCGCTATGGCCGGTCTCCTCAGCGTACAGTCCTGTGTGGTTTGCAAATCCGAGCATACGTTCAAACATCATCCGCGCCTCATCCAGAAGGGTGGGAGAAAACCGTCCCGCCCTGGTGAGGGCCTCAACCAGCCAGAAGGTGCAGATGTTAAATGTCCCCTCTTCTCCGGAAAGTCCGTCTGGTGTTTCATGGGCATTGTAGCGGTATACGAGGTTGTTTGCTACGAGACCGCCCTTTTCCGGGGGCATGAGAACAGCCTCGAGTGTTTTCAGCATCCTCGGATCAGTGGGTGAAAGATAAAAGACCAGCGGCATAATCAGGTTCGCGGCGTCAAGCACGTCGCTTCCGTAGTATTGAACAAAGGCCTGACGCGACGTACTCCACCCCTTTTCCATAATTTCCTGATAAATCATGTCTCGTGTCTTAAGCCACCTGTCCCTGTCTGCCGGAAATGACCGCTTGTCAGCGAGCCTCAGTCCCCGGTCTAGGGCGACCCAGCACATAAGCTTCGAGTACACAAAATGCTGTTCACCGCTGCGCACTTCCCAGACTCCCGCATCCTTTCTCTGCCAGTTGTCGCACACCCAGTCAACGAGCTGCCGCAGAGAAAGCCAGATGTCGTAAGATATGGGAGTGCCATATTTATTAAAGAGATAGGCAGCGTCGAGAAGTTCTCCGTAGATATCAAGCTGCAGCTGTGAGTATGCCGCATTCCCGATCCGTACCGGTTTTGACCCCATATACCCCTCAAAGTGATCAAGGGTCTCTTCACTGAGTTCTGTCCGGCCGTCAATACCGTACATAATCTGCAGCGGGGAATCACTGTTTGAACAGGCAGTGCAAATAGTTGTAAGAAAATTCATGAACCGACCTGCTTCCTCGGTGAATCCGAGCCGCATAAAGGCGTAAATGGTAAAGGCTGAATCCCTGATCCATGTGAAGCGGTAGTCCCAGTTTCGTTCCCCGCCTATGCCTTCGGGCAGGCTCGTAGTGGGAGCAGCAACAATGGCCCCGGTGGGCTCATAGGTGAGAAGTTTCAGGGCAAGGGCTGAACGATGCACTATTTCACGCCACCGTCCAGTATAGCGGCATTTCGAGAGCCACCTTCTCCAGTACTGAACCGTGTTTCTGAACATCAGCTCTGCTTCCTCTTCAAAGAGACATGCCCCGCATCCGCTGCCGGGCAGCACCTCACGAAGGACAAATACAGCGGTTTCTCCCTCATTCAGGGTGAAGCGTGAAAGGACTCCTCCACTATCAACATTAAGCGGAGTATGTGCTGTAAGTCCAAGCTTGAGAGCTTCAGTCTCAAAGGTGGCCCCGTCTTCTTCTATTTTCAGATCATGCTTTGTTCGTGCGTAATTGAAAGCCGGCCGGCATTCCATTTCAAATTCAATGTTCCCGCGCACTGCTGTAAGGCGCCGCAGGAGCTGATGACTGTGCTTCCCAGTAGGATTTTCTGAGCCGACGGGCATAAAATCAGTCAGTTCTGCAGCACCATGGGGGGCAAGAAATCTCGTGATAAGTACGTTTGTTTCAGGCCAGTAAAACTGCTTGTATGTCACCTTATTGTCAACAGGGGCAATGCGGAAGCGTCCCCCCTTTTTATCATCAAGGATCGCGGCAAAAACACTGGGTGAATCAAAATGAGGGATACAGAGCCAGTCTATTGAACCATTGATACCGACAAGGGCGACGGTATGCATGTCACCGATCATCGAGTAGTTTTCAATGGGTTGGTAGGCCACGTGACTCGCGTTACTGAAAAGTCTTCAGTATGTATTCTCCTATCGCCAGTGCGTCTTTGTCAGAAACTTTGGTATCATCAAATTTCGGCATACCTTTTCCCGGATTCCGCATGTTAGAGACGATGTCTTCAGGGGTCCTTATATTATTAGAGGACAGTACATCTTTATAGAGAGTCTTTTCGGGTCTGATAATATTGCCGCCATTTTTATGGCACTTTTTGCAGTGCTGCATAAAAAGATTTTCACCTGTTAACAGAGCCTGAGGCGCTACCTGCGCATTTACCGGGGTTGGCTGCACCGCCTGCGTTGTCACCTGCTTTTCCTTCATCGCAGGCTGTTCTGATGATGAGCAGTTAATAACCATGAATAACGAGATCAGGATCAAACTGTACAGCATGAAATATTTTTTCATTTTTCACCTTCCTTTTTATCTTTAAGTGGTTTCCTTTTCTCTCATGAGTAAGGGTACTAAGACGGCTGCGGACATGCATGTTTCGTCCTTGCCGGCGTCTTTCCTCTATTGTATTTTATATTGCTTAAATGTCAAGCTTTTTATGGAAAATGATTTATATCATAGATTATTTATTTCTTTACCCTGAATATTGTAAGTAGATTGCTGGATCATTTCTGTAAGATGACAGAATGGAACAGATATATCATTAAAAACCATAAGGAGATTTTCAATGAGTGGCACCAAACAGAGAGTCGCTATGAGCGGGGCATCAGGTTTTGTCGGGTCTCACCTGGGCACAGTCTTTGAAGAACTGAACTGGGACGTGGTCAGACTGGGGAGAAATGATTTTCAGGGCGGTGTTCAGAAACTTGCGGAACGAATCGCCGGAGCTGATATCATTGTAAACCTTGCCGGCGCCCCTGTAATCGGACGCTGGACAGAGGCATACAAAAAAACTATGTATGAGAGCAGAATTCATGTTACGAAAAACCTGGTAGCAGCCTGTTCACAGTTGGAGAAAAAACCAGAGGTCTTCATCTCCACGTCAGCGGTTGGCTATTACGCCGCTGGAGGACCGCACACTGAAGAGAATCACACACGGGACAGCGGATTTCTGGGGAACCTTGCTCGTGACTGGGAAAAGGAGGCCCTTGAGGCCAATGCACTGGGTATACGGACAGTCATATTCCGGTTCGGTATAGTTATTGGAAAAGGCGGCGGTGCCCTTCAACAGATGCTGACTCCTTTTAAAATGGGACTTGGCGGGACAATCGGTGACGGGTCACAGGGTTTTTCCTGGGTGCATATTAAGGATCTTTCCCGGGCCTATGAAGAAGTCATCGGTGATCCATCTTATGAGGGTATCTACAATCTTACCGCGCCCAACCCGACAACCAATAAGGGGCTCACCGATGCCCTCGGGCAGGCGCTGAACAGGCCAACGCTGCTACGTATCCCGAAGTTTGTGCTTCAGATGCAGTACAGCGAAGGGGCCCAGGTCCTGGCCAGCGGCCAGAAGGTTCTTCCCGAACGGCTCCTTGAGAAGGGGTTTCGCTTTACCTATTCAGAGATAGAGGAAGCGGTCAGAGACTGCGTTTCCTGAGATGCAGGAAACGGGCATATCACGTTAAGGACAAAGGGCGGTCCACCCCTGTCAAGGTACGAATGATTATCCCTCGACAATACTGTGGTCATCCCACATAAACCAGTTTCCGGTGTCACTGAGATAGGAATGGGTGTTAGAGAATATGCGAAAGTGTTCTTCCTCTTCAGCGGCCAGCCGGGCAAAGAGCGTGCGTTCAGCTTCACTTTCCGCTTCCGCGGCTTCTTTGTTGTAAAAGTCAACGCACTCCTTTTCCATGTCCATCGCGATCTTGAAGGCCTCCATGTCATCCAGGGAGCAGGCTGTCTGGACTCTCATCTGGTCTTTTATGGTTTCCAGAGATGTCTTAACATTATGAATAGGGGTAAGCTTGGCCATATCTATATTCATATCCTTGACCGCCTGTTTCAGGCTCTCAAGGTGATGCTTTTCGTCCTCAAGGATTGTGAGGAACATTTGTTTGCCGGCCGGGTGGTCGCACCTTTCCGCGGCGTTCTGATAAAAATTTACCGTGTCTGTTTTCATCTTGATGGCAGTTTCAACAGAATTCATCCATGCCTCCTTGATATTTACATAGGTTATTCCAGCGGGAAGCCAGCTTCTTTCCAGCCTGTTACGCCTCCAGCGAGGGCCTCTGTTCTGTTAAATCCGGCGTCTCTGTACTTTGCTGCCTGACCGACAGCGCTTCCTTCATTCGGTCAGGCGCAGTAAAAGATTATTTCCTTGTCTTTTAAAAGCGAAGAGGACTTTGCCTGAAAGCCGCTGAGAGAAATTGCACCATCGAGGTGCAAACTTCTGAACTTTTCCTCGTTGTCATAGGCACAGACAAGAAGCGCTGCGCCGGACTGGACCTTCTCCCTGGCCAGTTGGGCTGATATACGTACAATATCGTCCATAGTGTATCTCCTTATGATTCATCCTGCATTGTGGTTTGTTCTGCCTTGTTTTTCCTGTAGCACTACTATAATTCATGCGATCCGATCATAACATGATGCATATCATATTGCGACACGCCTGTATCCATATCGAAGTTCAGATTAAATGTGTGGTATTATTTATTTGTGAGCGAGCTTGCGTTACAAAAAGAGGACAGAGTTCTTGTCCTTGGCGGCACAGGGTTTATCGGCAAGAGACTGGTCAAAAAGCTTGTTGAGGATAATATTAGGCTGCGGCTCCTTGTCCGCACCCCTTCCCGGGCTTCCGAGCTTATTCCCGGGGGAGCTGACGCGGAAATCCTGCAGGGAGATCTGACAGACCCGCACAGCCTTGAGAAGGCCCTTGAGGGAATTCACTCAGCGTATTATCTTGTACATTCCATGGGCGGCAGTAGCCTGTTAAAAAATACGGAATTTGCTGAAAAAGACAAGGCAGCTGCGAACAATTTTATCAGTGTTGCAGATAAGGCAGGCCTGAAGCGGGTAATCTACCTCGGAGGCCTGGGCGAGAAAGGGGAAGGTCTTTCAGAGCACCTCCTCAGCAGGGCTGAAGTGGGCAGTATACTGTCATCGGGTAAAGCCGCGGCAACAATCCTCCGGGCGGCGGTGATAATCGGGGCGGGCGGTGCATCCTATGAAATGCTCCGCTACCTTGTGGAACGCCTCCCTGTAATGACCTGCCCGAAATGGATTAACACCCGAATACAGCCCATCGCGGTGAACGATGTTATCAGTTACCTTGCGGGATGTCTGAAGAACCCGGAGACAGCCGGCCAGACCCTTGACATCGGGGGGCCTGAGATAATGACATACAAGACTATGATGCAGGGATATGCCGAGGCCCGGGGTCTTGCAAAGCGGATCATTATAGATTTGCCCTTCATTACTCCTGCATTGTCAGCATACTGGGTCGATCTTGTGACTCCGATTCCATCAGGGATTGCTCATCCCCTGATCGAGGGGATGAAGAACGAG
This sequence comes from Thermodesulfovibrionia bacterium, assembly GCA_947259645.1. GTDB lineage: Bacteria > Nitrospirota > Thermodesulfovibrionia > UBA6902 > UBA6902 > Glo-13. The sequence goes on from CAMYND010000011.1 coordinate 44,224, forward strand.
GTCATCTGCAGGGACAATCGGATCAATGAATTTGTCCCGATTAAAAGGACTTCCTTCAGGGAGGCTGTTGAAGCTGCCTTTGCCGAGGAGAAATCAGGCCCGGGGGTGACCGGATTTTAAATGAAAATAGAGCATTCGGTCACCATACATGCTGATCTGGACAGGGTATGGGACATATTTACTGATCTGACCTGCTGGAAAGACTGGAGTTCTGTTCTCCGTAACAGTTCATCAACGCATGACAGGCTGACAGAAGGCAGGAGCTTCACATTGTCAATCCGTCCCTTTTCCATTCCCATGCAGATTATGCCTGTTGTTGAAGAGGTTGTCCCGGGCAAACGGATTGTCTGGGCCGGGAGTAAATGCGGGATTCAGGCGCGTCATGAATTTATCTTTTCCGCTGAGAGCGGAGATGTTATCCTTACAAGCAGGGAATATTTTACACTGGGCTTTCTCAGAAGGATCTTATTTCATGTCCCGAAGAGGAAGCTTCATCAGCTTTCTGTTCAGATGCTCAGAGAGCTGAAGACAGCAGCGGAAGCAGAACGAAAGGAATGACTGGATTGTGATGGGTGATAAAATTAAAATCGGTATCAGTTCCTGTCTCCTGGGAAACAGCGTCCGCTATGACGGAGGACATAAGCTCGACCATTACCTCGCCGATACCCTGGGAAAGTATGTTGAATGGGTCCCGGTCTGCCCTGAAGTTGAGTGCGGGCTTCCAATACCGAGAGAGGCGATGAGACTTGTCGGTGATCCGGACGCTCCCCGCCTTGTGACGAGAAGAAGCGGAATTGATCATACGGACAGGATGAAAACGTGGGTCAGAAAACGGCTTAAGGATTTGGAAAAAGAGAACCTGTGCGGATTCGTCTTCAAGAGCAAGTCTCCCAGTTCAGGCTTGCTCCGGGTGAAAGTGTACGGCCAGTCAGGAATTCCCTCAAATAAAGGCGCTGGAATTTTCGCGGGGGCCTATGCAAAAGAGTTCCCCCTTGTCCCTGTTGAAGAAGACGGGAGAATTCATGATCCGCAGCTGCGGGAGAACTTTATCGAGCGGATATTTATTTTTCAACGCTGGAAAGAGCTTCTCAGGGAAAACGCAAAATCAGGAGGCCTTGTAACCTTTCATTCAACGCATAAACTGCTCCTGATGTCCCACAGCCAGAAACACTATTCCCTTCTCGGGCGCCTGGTGGCGGGGACAAAAAAGCAGGACAGGGGAGAGTTATTCAATCAGTACATAACAGTTCTCATGGACGGCCTGAAGCTTATCGCAACAAAGAAAAAGAACACCAATGTTCTGATGCATATTGTGGGCTACTTTAAGAAAAATCTGACTTCAGATGAAAAAGAGGAACTTCTTTCTGTGGTTAACCGGTATCATGACGGCCTCATCCCCCTGGTGGTGCCGGTGACCCTTCTGAACCACTATGTCCGGAAGTATGACCAACCCTACCTGAAGCAGCAACACTACCTCAGCCCCCATCCCCATGAACTAATGCTGAGGAACCACGTTTAGGGGCATTCTTCACAGTATATTCACATTTTTGCCGTATAATAAATTAACGATGTCCAGAGGAAAGGGAGGCTGCTGTCATTAAATGTTGATGTTATTTCTCAAGGAAGTAAGGCACCGGTGGATGATTCACCTTCTCATCGGCCTCCTTATGGCATTCATCATATCCATCCTCGTTATCCAGAGTTCCATTAACAGTTCAGCTGAAGAAAAAATAAAAGAGCTTTCCCATGATCTTGGCCGCGGTATGCTTGTTGTGCCTGAGGGGACTGACCTGGAGTCTTTCTATTCCATGAAGTACGGTCCTGAAGTTATGCCCGATGATTACGGCGACCGGATCAAGGCATCTCCTCTGGGAGAGCATGCAGGCAAGATCGAACCAAGGCTCTACGGTAATATAACCCTCAAGGGCACAGACCTGATTCTTGCCGGATACAAGAGTCGCTCCAATCGCGCACAATATTCCGGGTCCGCACCGGTCTCAATAGGAAGCGGTGCAGCCAGAAGCCTTGGATTAAAGAAAGGTGATACGCTGCAGATAAAGGGTGAGCAGTTTACTGTTTCCAGGGTCATGGACCCACCGCCCAAAGGGTATGACATGGCACTGTTTGTTCCCCTGGAGCGAGCTCAGGCGATCCTGGACAAACCAGGAAAGATTAATGCCCTCAACATGGGAGGGTGCTGGTGCAAGCTGGACATCCCGGCCTTTGCAGCCAGTGTGGAAAACACCCTTCCCGGTACGATGGCCATTACTGTTGACGGTATGGCACAGGCCCAGATGCAGATCAATGATATCATGAAACAGTACTCTTCGGCCTTATGGATAGCAGGTACTGTTATCGTTGTCGGCAGTCTCGTCTTTCTCATTTTCTATATGATCCGGAAAGGCGAACGGGAGATCGGCCTTCTGCTGAGCATAGGTATTTCACCCGCAAAAATTATCATCAAAAATATAGTCATCGCCGTTGTCACTGCGGTCGGAGCAGCTTTGATTGGGCATGCATTGAGTGTGCCGCTCATGTCCTGGTTCGGCAAGGCATTTATGCGCGTCAGTCTGGTCCCGTCATGGGATTATTTGCCTCAATTTCTTATTGCGGCAGTTGCGATAGCGCTTCTTTCTGCATCGCTGCCGTCCTGGTTTGTGACGAGGCTGGATCCGACCAGACTTTTGAGAGAGGAATAATATGCTCGAACTAAAAGAGGTAGCAAAGGAATTTACCAACAATAAAAAGGAAGATGTTGTCGGCCTTGCAGATATCAATCTGAAGGTGGAAGAGGGAGACTTTATTTCCATTGTCGGCCCCAGCGGGAGCGGTAAAAGCACACTCCTGTTTATTATCGGCGCTCTTATGAACCCGACAGAGGGGCAGGTGCTGATGAGGGATGAGGACATGTACGACTCAACACCGTCATACAGGTCAAAGCTTCGGCTCCGTGAGATCGGTTTTGTGTTTCAGACATTTAACCTGATCCCCTACCTGAGCGCGTTGGACAATGTTGCAGTTCCGGCAATGCTCACCACAACATTCAGGAATGAGGCTGTCCAGCGGGCGGAAGACCTGCTCAACCGTTTTGGACTCGGGGCCAGGCTTAACCACAAGTTTGCTGAGCTCAGTGTGGGTGAGAGGCAGAGAGTTGCCCTCTGCAGGAGCGTAATCAATAACCCGGGCCTGATTCTGGCAGATGAGCCAACGGGCAATCTGGACCCTAAAATGACTCACGAAGTAATGGCCCTTTTTCAGGAGCTCAACAGCAACGGTCACACAATAATCGTTGTAACTCATGAAGAAGATGTGGCTGCCTACGCAAAGAAAGTGCTCCACCTCCAGGACGGAAAGTTTACTAATGGGAAGTAAGGCTGTCGAACGTCGTGCGCTCGACGTCGGACATGAAGAAACAAACAGCGCACAGCGCACGATGGCATTCAGCCTCTGGCTCTCATGGCGGGAGTTGAATGGCCGCAAGGTTGTCTTTCTCATCAATGTAATTCTCGTTGCCCTTTTTATAGCCCTTCCCGTTTCCCTCGACTTTGTCGGAAATGCGAGAAAGAATTCGATCGGTACACGGATTGACTACATGGGTCCCTCTTTGATCCTCGCGCCCAAAGGGGTGATATCGTCAGACCTGGTAACAGCTCAGCTGAAGGGAAGCTCTTTTTCTGCATCAGCCCTTGATAGAGTGAGGCAAGACTTTTTACCCTACCTGAGAAGCGTGGAGGCCCGGTTGATCGAGAGGATCCGGATTGAGGGCAGGGAGCTGTCCGTTATGGGCATAGACTTTGAAAATGTTTACTCCTACCCCTTCAAGGAATATTCAATCAAGAGCGATGAAGTCCTCCTCGGCACCATCGCTGCCGAGAAGCTGGGAAAGGAAAGGGGAGATTCCCTCAAGGTGGCAGCGGAGAGATTTACCGTTGCGGGCGTCATTGCCACAACAGGGAGTATTGAAGATGCCTCAGTCTTTTTCCCTCTCGAAGCACTGCAGGGCATAACAGATAAAGAGGGCCGTATTAACGAGATACGTCTCTTTCCTGAATCTGTGTCATCTTATGAAAAGCTCAAGCCTCTCCTTCAGAAATACTCAGGAGAGCTGAACATAATTGATGCATATCGGGGCGATACCGCTGAAAAGGGCGTAGATTCCACCTTGCTCAATTATCAGAAGGCCCTCTATACTGCGGGATTTATTCTGATCGCCTTCTGCATCATGATCAGTACATACATAAACCTTGATGCCCGGAAAGCAGAGGTCTCAACAGTCTCAACGCTGGGGGCTGCTCAGGGGGTCATTTTTCAGGTTCTCATCCTCCGGACTATCTGGATAACTCTTCTCGGTTCTGCTGCCGGACATATCATTGCCATTGTCATTGCCTCTCTTCAAAGTGACAATGTTCCCCTTCGTCTGATCTGGTCCACCTCTTCATTTATTCAAGTTACATCCGCAACGATCGGGCTTGGTGTCCTGGTGACGATTCCTTTTGCTTTGTATTCGGTGTATAAACGGGATACTATTAAGGACCTTTAAATCAATAATAAATCATTAATTTTTGTGATCCGTCTGCGCAACCTTTACAATCCCCACAAGGTCATTTATTTTCTCTTTTAACATAGAAGGAGCCATCAGCGGAAACCCGGCATACAGGAATGATATGCTTCCTTCTTTGTTAACCATAACCGTGGACGGAAGGACATTCACTCCGTACTCCTGAAGCAGCTGCCCGCCCTTGTCAATGAGAATAGGGAATTTTATGTTGTACTCTGAGACAATGGATCTCACTTTTGAGAGCTCTTCTTTTGAAGCTCTGTTGTCAGCAAGAGACCGGTAAAGGGCAAATATTTCAAGTCCATATGCTTCATGATACCTGTCGTATAATCTGCTGAGAAACTTCAGCTCATCTAATGAGTAATCGATAAAACTTTTTTTGTCTGTCATTTTCCAGAAGACGATAATTACAGGGTTGTTTTCAAATGACTCTGAGACATTCACTGCTTTTCCCGTGATGTCCTGCAGCATAATATTGCCCGGAACGTCTCCTTCCTTTATTCCCATAAATGCGTGGGATGTGCAGAGGAGTACCAGGGTGTGAAAAAGTAAAATAAGAGATGCGAGTCTTCCTGAGAGTTTTAGCATGGGGTGTTTCCCCCATATATGAAGAGTAATTTTTCGGCATTAAATTTACCCATAATTATATTATCGGCACATATGTATATAAACTTTACAGTAAAGTGTAAATAATGTTTATTATTTTTTGGAGAGGGGATGAGTAGAATTTTTGTTATTATATATGGGGTTTCGACCCCAAACGACGAGTTCATTCTTTTTTACGCAAAAAAGAACGAACCAAGAAAAA
>CAMYND010000012.1 GCA_947259645.1 Thermodesulfovibrionia bacterium
GCCATTTCTATGCAATCACTCGATTACAAAATTCTCAATGGTCACATCACCACTGCTTAACGTCATTATGCCGCTTATTATTGTATTACCTGTTTGATCCGTGTATGTACAGTTATATCCGCCTTTCAGAATCACTGACTTCTCAATATTAATTTGCAATTCCTCAACAAAGACTCTATCCCGGCTCTGGATCGTATCATCATCTTCGGAAGCATTATACGCAGTCTGGATAGAGTCATAATACGAAGTAGTTGCGCCCACAACTCTTACAGGAGGATTTACACACAGGTCACTATCGAGTTTTGAAACAAATACATCGGCACCGGTGTTATGGGTCCGTTCGTAGGCATTTGAAGTTGACGGATAATCGGACGAATATGTTGGCCCTGTAATAAATATATTATCAAGGAACTCTGTATCTACAGCAAGATCATAACCATAATCATGATTGCTTCCTCCTATGTACGTTGATGAAAGGAGACTGCCGAGGTCGCTGCTTACTTTAGAAACGAAAGCGTCATTATTCCAAGGACCGCCTGTTCCTAATGTCCTGTCAAATGCATCAAGTGTTGTAGGGAAATTGGTTGATCCTGTTTTCCCGGAAATAAAGATATTACCCTCAGAGTCTAACGCAAGGACCCTGGCCTGATCATCTCCGGCAGATCCGCCGATAAATGTTGATGCCTGAAGAGTTGCGAGGCTATTATCGAGTTTTGAAACAAATACATCCACCCCACTGCTGAAATATTCATTATATGCCCCCGATGTAGAGGGGAAATCATTTGATTTGGTACCGCCGGTAACAAACACATTATCTAATGCGTCTACCGCAAGAGAATAGCCGTAGTCTTCACTGCTTCCTCCGATAAATGTTGAAGCCAGCAGAGATGAAAGTGTGCTGTTAAGCTTTGCAATAAAAGCGTCTGACGTTCCGTTACAATTGCCGTCTACGTCTACTCCGCACTTATCGTCATACGCACCAATGGTAGTCGGAAAATCGGATGATACGGTTTTTCCTGCTATAAATACATTTCCTTGTGAATCCAGATCTATCCCGTAAGATATCTCGGTGTAGCTTCCGCCCAGAAAGGTGGATGCCAATAGATTAGTAAGAGAGCTGTCAAACTTTGAAATAAACACATCATCATCGAAAAAGCCACAGGGGGAGCTAAGAGTACCACACGATTTATCATATGCGCCGGCGGTTACAGGAAAGTCATTTGACAATGTCTGTCCAGTCACGTAAACGTTGCCTCCTGCATACAGAGTGAGCGCAAGGGCACTGTCATCCTCGTTAGCCCCGCCCAGGTATGTAGATGACAGAAGGGTTGAAAGGCTGTTGTTAAGTTTTGAGACAAAAGCATCAAGCCCTCCCTTGTAGGACGCATTGTAAGCTCCGGATGTCGTGGGGTAGTCATTGGAATTGGTCATACCAGCTATGTACACGTTATCCCAGGCATCTAAAATAAGGTCATTACCATAATCATTACTATTACCACCAATATAGGTAGATGACAGTAGATTTGAAAGGCTGTTATCCAGTTTAGAGATGAAAACATCATGAGAACCGATATGTGATCCTGTTGTAACTGGAAAATCAGAAGAATTAGTATATCCTGAAACAAATACATTTCCGGAAGAATCTAGGGCTATTGAGCTAGAATAATCAGATTTGCTTCCCCCCATAAATGTTGATGACAAAACCGGGTCAATTATAAGGGGTTTTGCTTTGTCATAATTTCCGACCTGAATGCTGTATGCGAGTTGTGAGCCAGGGCGTTTGGGCTTTGAATCTGGAATTATATAATTTGCTGCAACCTGAACTCTTTCACCATTTACGTCCTGATAAGCAACGGGTTTTGTCATTTTAACGGTTCCTAATTCTGTCTCTATCTCTAAAATGCCTTCTTTGCTAATGCTTAATTTTTCTGCCCCTTCCACCTTTATTATTAAATCCTGAACATTGCTTCCAGGGAGTAAAGTGAATATTTTTTCGATAGTGTTACCATGTGCAATAAGTGTAATTTCAATACCTTCAAACATCTCTCCCAGGCTAATTGTGTCCCATGCAGGGATATTTGTTTTCCAATTGTTCCGAGGGCCTTTAAAGTAATTAACGATAGTTGGAGATTTGCTGATTCCTGTTATGTGTGCGTCTTCAGGACCATCAAATAATTCTTTTAAGGAAAGAGAGTTAGGTTTCCTTAAATAATTGTGCTTTATGTCTTTATTGCCTGTATTTCCTTGAAACCTCGTGAGATGATAAATAATCTCACCTTTATCAGTCACAAATACCATTCCCGCGAAAGTATGTGCATAAAACTTTACAACTCTCTCATTAACTTGTCCCTTATTTTCAATGAAAGGCACCACAAGTGAAGATACTTCTTTTGTCCAGGAATTATTATGTGGGGAAATGTTTTGTTCGGACTTAATGACAACAGGTATTCGAGGATTGGCATATGTCAGCCCAGCATAAAACGGAAGCAGCGTACAAATGAAAATGAGATGAATATAAAGAAAAAGTTTCATGATATTGCTTTTCTTTATTGATGAAAGAAATGTCTTTAACATATTTATCATAGCCTATGCTTTGATATGATTATTTTTGTATCCTGCAGGTATGATTTACGACGAACTCACATTTAAAATTCCTTTTCAATTTAAAGAGTGAAATAGAGCCCTTTTATATCAATAAATAATAAGTCTGTTGTAAAAGAAAATATCGGGAATTACTTATAATATCAATGTTTACAGGTCATGTAAAGTTTAAATATCTTATAGATGTTATAAGTAATATTTATCGAAATCATGAATATAAAGATAAGTCATTAAAATTCTTAATTGACCTGGAGATCACAAATAACTTGACACAAGAAGTTAATGGCATTATGCCATATCCATACTAAGATATTTATCAAACCCTCTGCATATGTTTAATTTCATTTTGTAACCTATTGAAACATATCTATTTTATGGCCTCTCTGCCATTGTTAAAAAAACTAAACGGAATTTTCTATTCTAATGGCGGTTTTATATAACAGACGATGGCCGCCTAAGAACTGAGACCATTATTCTTATGCCTCATTCGCTATTGATAGGGGTAGTCCCCAGCAACTCATCCCATATTCGGTTTTAGTGTCAAATAATGTAATCAGGCCTAAAGTTCTGTAGAGAATGCTCGATAACGAAATTGGGAGTTAAAGATTTGCAAATTTGGTTAAATTCAATAATAAAATGATTCGTATCAAGGAGTAATCAAGATGAAAACAATACTATATCTCATCACATGGATAATATTGACCGCTGCATTAATTGGCTGCGCATCACTCAATAAAAATCAGTGTCTCCAGGCAAATTGGTATGAACTTGGTTGGAGGGACGGAAGTCTTGGTAAACCCCGATCATTATTTCAGAAACACGCCGATGCATGCGTGAAACACAATGTTCGTGCTGAAAAAACTGAGTATTATCGGGGAAGAGATGATAGCTTAAAAAATTTCTGTACCTATGATAATGGTTTTTCGCAGGGAAGATACGGAAAATCATACAATTATATTTGCCCCCCTGATCTTGAAACATCCTTTTTAGCTGGATTTAGGGAAGGACGGAAAGTATACACATACAATCGAAAAGTTGTAGCATTTGAAAAAAGATTGAAGATAATAGACAATGAAATTCAAGCAAAAGAGAAACTATTGTATTCTTTAGAAGTAAACAAAGAGCAGAGAGATATTCTGCGTTCCGAGATAAGGCAGTTGGATATAAAGTATCGAGATAATGTGAGAGATTTGGAAGAACTACGGAGAATTGATCCTCTCTCCTGAGGGTATTGATGAACGAAACTGTGACATACTTGTCATAGTTCGCAAATCTCCAGAGGGGTGATCTCCATGACCGTGTGAAGGATGGTGAACCGAGGTCGAATTATATTTTTGATGGCGCACTGGCAGTAATCCCCAAAAACATATTCCCGGCAGATTTCGAATTCAAAAACAGCAGGGATTAAAGCACAAACATTATATGCCCAGAACGCTTCTGGATCTCTTCACCTTTTATCTCGGGAAATATAATGCAGCGTATGGCACCAATCTGAAGATCACCCTGTATAAATTCGTGAAGCACTCATTTGGTGCCCGTCTGATGCAGGAGCATTCAACCATGAAGGAAAGTGTATCTGAGATTTTATAAGAACACTGGGGGCATTCTGACACCCGTACAACTAATATTTATGCCCGGCTCGATCCTGTATCTGCGATGCAGAAGCTGGACAATATTAAAAGAATCCCGAGGAAGGAGAAGGTGAAATGATATTGTGGGTAATCTGTGCCTTGCTTGCTGGAATCACATCTGGGTCAGGGGATAATTGGGAAATATTCGTTGCAGCTGCCTTAATATTAATAGCACTGGATAAAAGTGAACCAACGCCAAGTGGTCACCAAACGGTCACCAACCTCCTCGGAAAGCCAGTAAATACGCCACTTCGTGGGGGTTCGACTCCCCCCTCCGGCACCACCGGATTATTCGCGATTATGATGCGGATACAGCGGGATCATCGGACGCAATGGTCAGTTCGCCAGCATTTACTTCCCAGTTTAATCTAAAGAAGACTTCCACAACATCAGGGTCCTTTGGCCATGCAGGACGATAGGGGCGGTCTGAGCACAGGGCGTCCCAGACGTCGACTGCGGCGAAGATCCGTGCAGAAAGTGGTATTTCTTCACCCTGAAGCCCCTTGGGATATCCTGTGCCGTCCCACTTCTCATGGTGATAGTAGGGAATATCCAGAGCGGGCCGCAAATGCTCGATGGAATGCAGCATTTCGTATGCATACTCCGGGTGCTTTTTCATTATGACCCATTCTTCATCAGTAAGTTTCCCCGGCTTTAAAAGTACACTGTCGGGAATTCCCAGTTTGCCCATGTCATGTAAAAGAGCGCCCCTTCGAATATTAATAATGTCTTCATCATCGATTCCCATCTCCTGGGCGATAAGGATACTCATTTCCGTGACACGCTGTGAATGGCCCTCGGTTTCCTTGTCCCTCATATCCATCGCCTTTGACCAGCCCTCAATAGTTTTGTCATAGGAAATCATCAGTTCAATATTTGAGCGCTGAAGTTTGTCAAACATCCCTGCATTGTCGATCGCTATGGCGCCCTGATCAGCAATTGCCTCGAGAAAGTCAATCCAGGCGTTGTCAGTGTCACATTGCGTGCGGTTAAATACTTCCAGAACACCTTTGACTTTGCCTTTGGCTATCAGCGGCACCACACAATAGCTCGTAAAGCCTTCCCCCATGATATTTCTGGATTTCTCAATACAGTCAGGAGATTCTTTCAGATCAGGAACATTCAGTATAGACCGGTCAAGGGCAGCCCTGCCAGCATAACTCTGGCCCAGTCTCAGTCGCGTATTTTTTACTCCATGTGAACGAAATCCTTTGCTGCACAAGTGCTCAAGTGTGAGCGTATTTTCATTCAGTAATAATACAGCAACAGCATCCCTGTGTAACTGCTTCATTATCTGCTCGAGGAACACATCAAGCATAATACGGATATCAAAACTCCCAAGGATAGCTTTGTCGATAGAGCGCAATGCCTGAAGCCGGTCAACCTGGGTATTGATTATCTCCTGGTTCTTTTTTCGTTCTGATATGTCACGGCATACATGGATAAATCCGATTAGACGGTTATTCTTATCAAGCCGGGGGATAGATCGTATCTCTATGTGAGCATTCAGGTGGGGCTCGAAAATCTCCAGTGTAACGGGATTCTTTGTTTCAAGACTCTTGCAGCTCAGACAATTCTCCGGCGGTGCGTCTGTTCCATGGTAGTGTTGATAGCATTTAAATTTTTTATGGATCTCCAGGTCCGGAATCTTCAGTATTCTTTTTGCTGCTTCATTTGCACCGACGATGTTGAAGTCAGCGTCATGAACAGTGATGATATCCGTTATCGTATTAAAGGTCTCTTCCCAGTCACTCTGGGCAAGCAGTAGGTCTTCTTTTGTTTTATGAAGAGCGGTGATGTCCTCTACGAAAATAAGAGCTTTTTTCTCTCTCTCCTGTTCGTAGGGGATTCCGAGCATTTTTCTGATACTTCTTTTTTTCCCTATATAGGAGGTGTATTCAAAAGGCCCCAGTGAAAAGGCATTACCATTCAGGGTATCATTTATCTTTTCAGACAGTTCACCATTATCATGCTTTGGAAAGTCATTTACATTAAGATTTATGAATTGCTCATGCGTTTCCCCACTGATATCAAGCATGGCATTATTCACATATTCTATCTTCCCGGCTGTATTGCATAAATAGACACCAAAGGGGGCTTTTTCGAGAATGTCCTGAGTCAATTCATAGGCTTGTCTTATCTGGTGCTCCTTGCGTTTGCCTTCAGCCATCTGTGCCCGCAATTGATCATTTGACTCTGACAGCTTATCTGAGTTTGCCTCCAGCATTCCTGTTACGTACGTCAGTTCATGAGTGGCTTTGTTAAAGTGGCGGGCAAGAACGCCAAACTCATCATTCCTTGTTTCATCCATTGTTCTTTCGAGGTCACCTCTGCTGATACTGTCTGCTATGGAAATCAGCTCTTCTATCGGATAAGAAACTGATCGGTAGAGTTTGAACAGATAGGTAGCAATAGCTGCCAGAATGATCAAAAAAGAAATCAGGACAGCATATAGGGCTATCTTTGAATTCTCCTGCATATGTGCATGCATAGATTCATTATGTATTGTTATTTTATTGATAACAGATTCTGTATCCGTTATTAGTTTGCCCAGCTTAATCATAAATTCATCTTCATCAACTGCCATATCCAGATAATGATTTTCCACAAATTCACTAACTCTATTTTCGATCTCTCTCCACTCTGCATCGATATCCTGAATATAAACATTCCCCAGATCTGAATTATCTGTTACTTCTATGAAGCTTGAATGATTTGCATTAAAGCCATCTAGCGCATCCCTTGTTAACGTTGATGCTTCCATCCCCTCGTTCAGAACTATTTCATTCAGTCCTCGAAGCAGCATCTGTAGATACATTGACTGTTTGTCAAGCTTATCTGTTATATTTGCTTTCCGCGAAAGATACTGATATTCAAAGACCATTGCAGACCCAACTGCGAGAAAGAGCGTTAAGAGCAAAATAGATGTTACTTGTATGTTTTTCTTGATAGTCATCTGGATGTCCCGTGATAAATATATCTCAAATATTTAGTCTCTATTGGAAAGCACATACATTTCCTGCTTGAAAAGCATTTGTCTACATACTTATCGGATTAATGGGGAAATAAATTAAATTAATTCTCAGACTCAGATGAGTGATGCAACCCTTGATATAATTTATTAATTTTATTAGTATCAAGGGTGTTGTGAGGTGTCTTGGAGGAGTGACTCATGGGGCTCATCCAGCACCTCTTAGACAGAGATGTATTCTTGACAAATTAGTTCTCCAAGTATACTATTTTACTCACTTAGTAACGCCTGATCGGCATAAAACAAGTTACTTTACTCAAGGAGGTCAATATGTATCCTGAAGATCTTAAGTATCATAAAGAACATGCGTGGGCACGAGTCTCGGGGAAAAAAGTTACCGTGGGAATTTCCTTTTATGCCCAGGAATCTCTTGGTGACATTGTGTATATAGACGTGCCGGAAATTGACAGCACAGCGGAAGCCGGCAGTGAAATGACCCAGATTGAATCAACAAAGGCGACTTCCTCTGTGGTCAGTCCTGTGAGCGGAACGATCGTTGAAGTAAATGAGGAACTTGGAGATTCTCCGGAAATTATCAATGAAGACCCCTATGACAAGGGCTGGATCGCTGTTGTAGAGGTAGAAGATGAGTCTGAACTGACAAACCTCATGGATGCCGGCGACTATGAAAAATATATTGAAGAAGAGGTGAAACTGAAATAATGAAAATAACTGTATTGGGAGCGGGGCCGGGCGGATATGTTGCTGCACTGAAGGCTGCCCAGCTTGGAGCTGATGTCACTGTTATTGAAGAGGGAGAAGTAGGCGGTACCTGTCTGAACTGGGGATGTATCCCCACCAAGACACTGATCGCTTCTGCTGAAGTACTCCATAAGGTGAAGAACGCAAAAAATTTCGGTTTGGAACTTGAGGGGACCATATCCCCGAATATCGAGAAAATTGTTGAGAGAAAAAACAAGGTGGTCGGTACCCAGATTAAGGGTATCAGAGGGCTCTTTAAGTCGTGGGGCGTAAGGCTGATCGAGGGCAGGGGGGTAATTACTGACCCGAAAAAAATTACTGTTACCCTGAAAGACGGTGGCTCGGAGAATGTCGAGACAGACAGAATAATCATAGCAACAGGATCAAAGCCTGCACAGATCCCGGTGTTTCCGTTTGACGGTCAGAGGATTCTCTCCAGTGACCATGCTATTAATCCGGACAGTATACCCAAAAGCCTTCTGGTTGTGGGCGCAGGTGTCATTGGATGTGAATTCGCATTTATCTACAGGCAGTTCGGGTCTGAGGTAACTATGATTGAGATGATGCCCACTGCTGTGTCTACCGAGGATGAGGAGATTTCCCAGATACTGGAAAGAGAGCTGAAAAAAAATAAAATCAAGCTTCTCACCAAGACAAGTGTTGATAAGGTAGATGTTGTGGATGGCGGGGTTTCTGTTCAGTTGTCTGACGGGAAGAAGATAGAGGCAGAAAAGGTCCTGGTATCGATTGGAAGATCTGTAAATACAAAATGTATAGGACTGGAAGAGGTGGGAGTGGCAATGGGGCAACGGGGAGAAATACTGGTAGACAGCACAATGCAGACCAATGTAGAGGGCATTTATGCCATTGGTGATGTAACGGGAGGTATAATGCTGGCACACCTTGCATCGAAAGAAGGAACAGTAGCTGCGGAAAATGCACTGGGAAAGAAATCCTCAGTCAATTATGATGTGATTCCTGCCGCGATTTTTACCAGTCCGGAGATCGGATCAGTAGGACTCAGGGAAAGTCAGGTCAGGGAAAAGGGGCTCAAGTACAAGGTTGGCAGGTTTCAGTTCAGGGGCCTTGGGAAGGCCCATGCAATGGGTGAAATAGTCGGCCTTTTTAAGATAATTGCCGAAGAAGATACTGATAAAATTCTCGGAGCACACATAATCGGTGCTCATGCCTCGGATTTAATTCATGAAGTGGCCATTGCGATGGAAAAAGGACTTACTGTTAAAGATATCGCCCATACGATTCATGCCCATCCAACTCTTGCTGAAGGAATCATGGAAGCAGCGGAAGATGTACATGGTGAGGCCATTCACTGTCCAAAGCCACAAATAACTTAATAAGTTGCTTTAAGCAGAAACTGTTAACTTATTAATAATAAATAAAACATAGCACTGCTGGTCTGCATTATGTATGTAAGCATACTCTTTCTGACGGCAGTCTCTATGAGGCACATCTCTGGACGTAGTATAATCTCATATGATTGTTCGTGAAGTCACAATTGGGAGCATAAAAATTGGAGGGAGTAACCCCCTTGCTTTTATTGCAGGTCCCTGCGTGATTGAAGATGAACAGTCAACGCTGAAAACAGCTGAACGATTGAAGGTTATATCTGAGCAGCACGGCATTCCACTCATCTTTAAGAGCTCATATGACAAGGCAAACAGGTCATCAGTAACATCTTTTCGCGGGCCCGGGATAGACAGGGGCCTGAAAATCCTGGAGCGGGTCAAATCAGAAACAGGGCTCCCCGTGTTATCTGATATCCATTCAGTGGAAGAAATTGCTTCAGCTGCTGAAGTGCTTGACATGATTCAGATCCCGGCTTTTTTATCTCGGCAGACCGATATTATTGTGGAAGCAGCCCGGGCGGGAAAACCGGTCAACATTAAAAAGGGACAGTTCCTTGCTCCTGCTGATGTAAAAAATATCATAGACAAGGCCCTTTCAACGGGCAATCAGGACATCACAGTAACAGAGAGAGGGGTCTCGTTCGGTTACAATAATCTGGTGGTGGATATGCGTTCCATTCCTATAATGCAAGGGTTTGGCTGTCCTGTCATTTATGACGCGACCCACAGTGTGCAGCTTCCCGGCGGCCAGGGAACCTGTTCAGGGGGACAGCGCGAATTTATAGAGCCTCTTTCCCGCGCAGCAGTGGCAGCGGGATGTGATGCTGTGTTCACGGAAGTTCATGAGAACCCTGACAAAGCATTGTGCGACGGACCGAACATGCTCCATCTTGATACCTATCCGGTCCTTGCCAAGCGGCTCATGAAATTAAGTCAGATGGTCAAGGGATGGTAGCTGTTTAAACGAATTAATAATATCGGTAAGGCCTTACCATGAATGAAATTAAAGAACAGGCAATAAAACTGTTAAAGATAGAAGCAGAAGCTGTGCACGCTCTGATTGAGCGGATCGATGACGTGTTTATCAGTATCATTGATATTTTATTTTTGTGCAAAGGAAAAATAGTTCTGACCGGCATGGGCAAATCAGGTTTGATCGGAAAGAAAATGGCAGCAACACTTGCTTCTACCGGGACACCGGCATTTTATTTTAATGCTGCCGAGGGGAGTCACGGAGACCTGGGAGTTATCTCGAAAAGTGATGTTGTGATTGCTCTGTCATATAGCGGTGAAACAGAAGAACTCATAAGACTTTTGCCTGCACTGAAGAGGATGGACATTCAGATCATTGCCCTGACAGGGAATCCCGGCTCAACCCTGGGAAGGACTTCTGACATAACACTTGATGTATCAGTAAAGGAAGAGGCCTGTCCAATGGGGCTTGCCCCCACAGCATCTACAACCGCGTTGCTCGCAATGGGAGATGCCATAGCTATTACGCTGCTGAAGAAAAGGGGCTTTAGCGAGGAAGATTTTGCCTGTGTCCATCCCGGCGGAAGCCTCGGAAAAAAGCTCCTCCTCACTGTTGAGGATTTAATGCATACCGGGAATAACATACCCTCCGTCTCGGAAGAAATAGTAATGAAAGAGGCTATTATAGAGATTTCGTCCAAGAGGCTTGGAATGACAGCTGTTACAGACAGCAGTTTAAAGCTCAAGGGTATAATAACCGACGGCGACTTGCGACGCGGCCTTGAAAAGTGGGGAGAGGAATTTTTTTCCTTAAGAGCTGATGATGTCATGACTCACAGGCCGAGGACCATCAGGAAAAATATCCTTGCTGCCAAGGCTGTTGCTATAATGGAAAAATACGCCATAACCTGCCTTATGGTGACTGATGATAAAGATACTGTGGAGGGTATTATTCATCTGCACGATCTGTTACGTGCTGGAATCGCGTAAAGGGCAGAGCCAGTGTTATCAATAAATCATTAAAAGAAAGGCATTCTGTGAATCAGGAGATCATTAACAAGGCGAAAAAGATCAGGCTCCTGCTGCTTGATGTTGACGGTGTCATGACTGATGGGAGTATTATTCTCGACAACGAAGGAAATGAACTGAAGAGATTTAATGTGAGAGACGGTCATGGAATCAAGATGCTGGGAAAAGCCGGTATTCAGGTTGGCATCATTACCGGAAGAAAATCAAAAGTTGTTGAGATACGGGCAAAAGAGCTTGGCATTGACGAGGTCCATCAGCGGATATTTAAAAAATCCGTTGTTTATGAACAGCTGCTCAAAAAATATGACCTCAAAGATGAAAATGTGGCTTTTATGGGTGATGATATCGTAGATCAGGAGCTCCTGAAAAGGGCTGGTCTCTCTGCGGCGCCTGATGATGCTGAAGAAGAAGTGAAAGAATGGGCTGACCTAGTCATGAGCAGGTCCGGAGGAAGGGGCGCGGTAAGGCAGTTTACTGACCTGATATTAAAATCTGCAGGGTATTGGGAAGAAGTCTCCGGAGAGTCTTTTGCTTAATTTACCAACGATAATTACATTCAGCAGAATAATTATTATTATCCCCTTTATCATGATCGCGCCGTCACATCCCTTTCTGGGCGGTCTTCTTTTTTCTATTGCCGCTGCAACAGACCTTCTTGACGGATATATCGCCCGGAAAACCGGTCAGGTAACAAAGACCGGAATACTCCTTGACCCCATTGCTGACAAGCTGCTGGTTATATCTGCATTAATAATTTTTGTTGATATGGCCACCATACCGGCATGGATTGCGATAGTAATAACAGTAAGAGAATTTGTTGTTACAGGTTTAAGGATCGGGGCTCTGTCAAAAGATGTTGTTATTCCGGCGGAAAAAGGTGGGAAAATAAAAACAGCGGCACAAATCGCTTCGATCATTATCCTCTTTCTTGACCGAACGCTCATTGATATTGATCTCTACGGGATCGGAATTGCGCTGCTCTGGATTGCCATGGTGCTTGGCATTATTTCCGGTGTTCAGTACTTTGTTCTGTTCAGGAAGAGGACATGATAAGCTCTTTATTTTCAGTTAACGGTATCGCATATCTTCTGGTTCTCCTGGCTTTTGTTCTTGGATCTGTCCCCTTTGGCATACTCTTTACGCGGAAGAGCGGTATTGATATCAGGAGCATGGGAAGCAGGAATATCGGAGCGACAAATGTACTGAGGTTTGCAGGGAAGAAACCTGCGCTCCTGACACTCCTCTGTGATCTTTTAAAGGGGGTCCTTCCGGTCCTGATCTGCAAGATCCTCATTGAGAGAGGCATTGTGCTCTCTGAATCTCAGGGGATGTTTCATATTGTTGCAGATTTCTGGATAGGAGTTGTCGGGCTGTCTGCGGTTCTCGGACACATGTACTCTGTTTTCCTGGCTTTTAATGGCGGAAAGGGAGTTGCCACGGGATTCGGGGTGTTGCTTATCTACAGTCCGGTCGCAGCCGGTATTGCTCTGCTTATATGGATTCTGGTTGCGTTTGCTTTCAGGTACTCCTCACTTGCGGCAATTATCGCTGCCACTGCGGTCCCGCTGCTGCTTATTCTCTTCCAGGCATCAGTCGTTAAGATTGCAATAACTCTGATACTTGCTGCATTGATAGTCTATAAACATATATCGAACATAACCAATCTGCTCAATGGC
The DNA here is from genome assembly GCA_947259645.1 of Thermodesulfovibrionia bacterium. GTDB lineage: Bacteria > Nitrospirota > Thermodesulfovibrionia > UBA6902 > UBA6902 > Glo-13. The sequence continues at coordinate 13,010 of CAMYND010000012.1, forward strand.
AAGGAAACAAAAATCGGGAGCAGAGACAGGGCCTGATGACATTCAATCTGTTATAGGATGATGTTAATTAGTCAATATAGTTAATCAGTATATAATGAATGGCAATCCATGAAAAAAGCTGTAGTGCTTCTCAGTGGCGGTCTTGACTCAACAACAACCCTTGCAATAGCTCAATCAGAGCATTATGAAACATTTGCCCTGAGTTTTCGCTATGGCCAGAGGCATGACATAGAGCTGAAGATGGCACAGAAAAACGCTGAATTATTTAATGTATCAGACCATCTGACTATTGATGTTAATCTCAGAAGCATAGGCGGTTCCGCCCTTATGACTGATATGGAGATGCCTGAGAGGAATTCAACCGGGACAGACACAAAGAAAGAGCCTGATATTGGCAGTGAAATACCAGCTACATATGTACCGGCAAGAAACACAATATTCCTTTCATTTGCTCTGTCATGGGCTGAAACTCTCGATGCTGAACGTATATTTATTGGAGTAAACGCGCTGGATTACAGTGGATACCCCGACTGCAGGCCCGAATATATAAAGGCATTTCAGGATATGGCAAATCTTGCGACAAAAGCCTCTGTTGAAGGGAGAATGCGCTTCAAGATACATACTCCTCTCATATCTCTGACAAAGGCGGAAATTATTAAAAGAGGTATGGTTCTCGGCGTTGACTACGCGCTTACCTGGAGCTGCTATGATCCGAAGAAAGAGCAGGTTGGGAACCTGGAAAAGTCGTCTGCGAGCAATAATGCGGGCATGCACTTTGTGCCCTGTATGCAGTGTGAAAGCTGCCTGCTCAGGGCGAGGGGGTTTGAAGAGGCCGGGGTGCAGGACCCTTTGTCCCGCTGCTAAATCTGAAGATGAACTTGATCCTTATTGTGGAACGGATCTCAGAAACTCTGTTACTTCATCTGCAACAACGCCCAACGCTGACAGAACAGCAGACTCCTCAGCGCGCCGTTCCGCATCATGAAAACCCTGATCCGCAGACTGTTTCAATGCTGAACTCTCCCTGGTAACTGAAGTTGTGTAAGGAATCAGACCTGTCCTGATGTCAAGGAGCAGCGCTTCACATATACTGAAAGCCTTCACCATATCTCCATTGTTAATGGTGCTCTTCTTATAGAGCGCGCTTTTCACTTTATATACTAGAAGCAGGTCTGCCTGTAACCTTGTTGATGCCTCGCGCATGACCGAGATTGAAGCATCTCCGGCAGTCAGCAGCGACGGGACAAACGTAACCGCGATTATACGGTTTGAATTGAGCAGACCCCGTGAAATCAGGTCTTTATGCTCCTGCTCTCTATGATGATATGATTCAGACAGCCAGTAGTCATTTCCATAAAAACGTGAAAAAGGGTCTTCAGAAGAAGGGACTTTGATAATGGCAAGGTGCCCCTTCTTTGGAAGAACCACCCTGTCAGAAAAAATAGATTTCAGTTTCTTTTCGCTCAGCACATCCTGATCAGACCTGAGTATAGAAATCTCTTCCTGAACAGGAAACTCAGATACGTGTCTCTGGATATTAAAAGTTTCTGACTCTCTGGGTGACGCAGCACAGGCTGTAACAGAAAATATAAGATATATGGCAAGTAAAATTCTTTTCATCCCGGACTTAGCCTTCCTGGCGACGTTTCATCTCTTTATGTACATTGTAAAGCTCATCAATTTTTTTTGATTCCCTGCTGTCCGGCTTGTATAATTTGTTGCTCAAAGACAATGCTCTTTCGTAAAGCGGCGTGGCTTTCTCAAAAAGCCCGGCAAGTGTATAGGAATATGCTAGGTTTAAGAGTGGATCAATAATAAGTTTCTTATCAGCTGCAGATTGTTCAATCTCATTGACCGCTTTCATACAGATTGTTTCTACAAGCTGTATATCTCCGTTTATCAGAGCGTTTCTGGCTTCAAGGTTACATTTCTTTATGAGAGCTGTTGCCCCGGAAGGTACTGATTTCCCGGAAGAGGGGTCAGATGCGGAGGCAGTGCTCACAACGCTGATTATTGATATCACGATAAGCAGATACATATATCTCATTTAAAACTCCTTTTGGTAATATTATTCCTGAATTGCACACCTGAGACATCTAAATGTTCAGGGGCTAAGGGTAATCCTGAGTCGCACATGACAGGACTATTGATATTAGCAGAAGCAGATTACTAAGGCAACCTCAGATGCCGGCCAATAAATATCGTGATTCTTTTGTGATATCTGATGAGTATAATACTAAATAAAACAGGCATCTATGCTGTTGGTTTGTTATGAAAAAAAAAGTATTGATCATAGAAGATAACAGAGACTTGGCGAATCTGTTACAGTTGCATCTGAAGGACCTCCACTTTGGTGTTGAGATTGCGCTTGATGGCATATCAGGTATTTCCAAAGCAGAGTCCGGGTCTCATGACCTGATTATTCTTGACCTGATGCTTCCCGGTCTTGATGGTCTGGAGATTTGTAAAAGGCTCCGAAGCAACGCGTTATATACACCGATTTTAATGCTGACATCAAAATCTTCGGAACTGGACAGGGTGCTGGGTCTTGAAATCGGGGCAGACGATTATGTTACCAAGCCTTTCAGCATCATGGAACTCATGGCCAGGGTCAAGGCCATATTTCGGAGGATTGAGCAGGTCAATAACAAAGAAAGCGATAGTGTATCAGAAAACATAAAGGCAGGTGAGATTATCATAGACACTGAAAAGCGAAGTGTTCATCTGGGAGGTGAGTCTATTAATGTAACGTCCAAAGAATTTGACCTACTTGTACATTTCGCCCGAAATCCTGGCCGTGTATATACGAGATCACAACTGCTGGACAAGGTATGGGGGTATGGCCATGAAGGATATGAGCACACGGTTAACTCTCATATAAACCGCCTCCGGGCCAAGATTGAAAAGAACCCTGAACAGCCACGATATATACTGACAGTATGGGGCGTCGGATATAAGTTTGCAGATTATGAGAGTGGTGATGAATGATGTTTAGATCATTGTATTCAAAATTGGCGCTGGCACTGCTCTGCCTGTTTATGGTAATAGGTATCTCATTCATTATATTCAGCGTTGTAGCAACAGAGAAATATCAGCAGGAGGTGAATCAGAAGCTTAACCGGAAAGTGGCGGAACTGATTGTTGCGGAAAAAATAATATTACATGACAACAGGATTAATCAGGAAGCCCTTAAGGAGATCTTTCATATGCTTATGGTCATTAATCCCAGTATAGAGGTTTACCTTCTTGATCCCGGGGGAAATATAATGGCATTTTCTGCGGAGCCGGGAAAGGTAATGCGGAAAACAGTCAATCTGGAACCTGTAAAAAAGTGGATAACAGGAAATCCTGAGCTGCCGATTTACGGGGATGACCCCCGCGATATAAAGGGTAGAAAGATATTTACTGCTGCACCGATCGCTCCGAAAGGGAGTCTGGAAGGCTACCTCTATGTGATTCTCGGGGGCGAGACCTATGATACTGTCATTGATAAAATTAAGGGTAGTTACATTCTCCGTCTGAGCATTCGCGTGGTATCAATAAGCCTGCTCCTTGCATTGGTTGCGGGGTTGCTTATTTTTGCTTTTCTGACTCGAAGATTAAAATTGCTTGCAGCAGATATGGATCGCTATGGCAAGGACATGAGCGGTGAAGAAGCCTTCTTGTCATTCGCTGATAAGAAACCGGCTGATGACGAGATCGGCAGGCTGTCTTCAACATTTAACAGTATGACTGAGCGTATAAATGATCAGGTGGAGAAAGTCAGAAAATCGGATATTCTCCGGCGTGAACTCGTGGCAAATGTATCCCATGACCTGCGTACCCCCCTGGCGACCCTGAGGGGCTACATTGAAACACTTCTTATGAAGGACAATACCCTGACACCAGAAGAACGGAGAAAATATCTCTCCATAGCTATTGATCATTGCGAGCGCCTCAGTAAATTGATTGAGGACCTCTTTGAGCTTGCTAAACTTGAGGCTCAGGACAGCCCTGTTTATTCTGAGGCATTTAACATAAGCGAGCTTGTTCAGGATGTAATCCAGAAATTTGATCTTGTTGCCAAAGAAAAAAATATCAATATTGTCGCTCCTTCAGGAAAAGAACTGCCATTTGCCTTTGCGGATATAGCATTGATCGAACGGGTTATAGAGAATCTTCTTGATAATGCGGTCCAATATACTCCTGAAAAAGGTTCAATAACCATTGAGTTGAGTCTGAACGGGAGTGACACTATAACTGTTCGGATCAGTGATACCGGTCCGGGCATTGCTGAAAAAGAACAGCACCGGATATTTGACCGCTTTTATCAGTCTGACAAGAGCAGAAAAGACAAAGTTGGCCATTCAGGGCTTGGCCTGGCAATTACCAAAAGGATCCTGGAACTGCATGGATCATCAATCGATGTAAGAAGCGCAGTAAACGCTGGAACAACCTTCAGTTTTGACCTGCCGATTCAGGTATCCGGGTAAGCACAACTTCTCCCACACACATGTTATACAATCGTTATACCTTCGTGATAGTTACGTGATTATTTCCTGCTAATCTGTTGTCAAGAGAGATTAATCAGACAATTCACCCCTGTTCCTGTCTGAACAGGAAGAACTACACGAAAGGAGGAATGTAGGGAAGGAAAACACAACAACTCACCATTAATCAGAGGAGAATACAATGAAACAAAAAATAGTCCTGTTAATCGGAAGCATCGTTCTCATTTCATTATTCAGTACAGGTTCATATGGATCTGACCGGAGAATGTCGTATGAGGTAACAATAACAAATATAACAGGGGGCCAGACATTTACACCCTTTATCATTATTACGCATAAGAAAGGAGTTAAATTATTTACTCCGGGAGAACCTGCACGTAAGGAACTTGCCCAACTGGCAGAAGGTGGTGACACAGGTCCGCTTGCCGAGAGAATGATGAGTAACCCAAAGGTTGGTCAAGTTATAACAACTGACGGCCTCCTGGGCCCCGGAGAAACGATCAGGGTTAAGGTGCCTGCTGAAAGAAGGTTCCGCCATCTAAGTGTTGCTGCGATGCTGCTTCCAACGAATGATGGATTCGTTGCATTGAACAGTGTTCACCTGCCAATAAGTACCAATGATCGCATGTATTTGCCTGTTGCGTATGATGCCGGATCCGAAATCAATGATGAGTTGTGTGAGAACATCCCCGGTGGCGATGACTGTTCAGGAGCGGGATATGATGAAGAAGACGGGGAAGGATATGTACATATACACGGTGGTATCCATGGTATCGGTGACTTACATGCTGCTGACTATGACTGGAGAAATCCTGTTGCACGTATTATAGTTAAGAAAGTCAGATAAAGTAATGTTGCAGCGGGTGATGCGCATGCTTCACCCGCTGTGCCATACAAGAATAAGCATGCAACCTGACTTGTTGAAGGAGAATATACATGAACATAAAATATACCCTGTCGATGCTCTGGACACTGATCATACTGGTCAGTATTCTTTTTTTTCTTCCTGTATCAGAATATTTCACTGTGGATAATTCTGGCAGTGTAATGGCGATGCATCCTGTCGCGGATAATACAAATGAAAGGACACCGCTTATGGATAAAAATGACACGAAAAAACCAGAGACAGCTACATTTGCCCTCGGCTGATTCTGGGGACCTGACTCCCGGTTCGGGAGCACTGAAGGCGTTATCAGAACACGTGTGGGATATACAGGAGGAAATTCCCGTGATCCGGACTACTACAATCTTGAAAATCATTCAGAGGCGATCGAGGTTGAGTATGATCCGGAACTGATTTCCTACAAAGATCTGCTTCGAATATTCTGGGACAGCCACGATCCCTTTACCCCTACTTTTTCACGCCAGTATCAAACAGCGGTGTTTTATCACGATGACAATCAGAAGAAGCTTGCCGAAGAATCTAAAGAAAGCATGGCTGCTATGGAAGAAAAGAGACTTTACACTGAAATCAGACCACTGAATCAATTTTATTCAGCTGAAAACTATCATCAGAAGTATATGCTCAGAAGCAATCCGGCACTGATGGAGGAATTCAAGGAGCTGTATTCAGATAGTAATGATCTTGTCTCTTCAACTGCGGTTGCCAGGGTAAACGGCTATCTCGGCGGCAACGGGTCCTGCGACCAACTTAAGTCCGAGATCACTGATTATGGGCTTTCAAAGCAGGGGATGGAAATATTGCTTAAAGCAGCATGCGGAGGGAATGTGGATATGTCCTGCTCAGTAAAAGGATGTTCATAATCGGTCAAGCGATTATTGTTTCTTCATATTTACTGTACAGAGTATTGAGCCGGCAACAACAAGTAAAGCTCCTGTTATACTGAGAGCATTCAGGTTTTCCGGTACAACGTGATACGGGAAGAGAAGGGAGCTTATTTTAACCCCTGCCAGTGTGATAAGGGGGATAGTTGCCAGAACCATGCTTATGCGCGATGCTTCCCAATGATTCAGTGCCTCAGCAAAGCTGCCGTACGCAAGTAACGTGTTGATGGCGCAAAAAAGGAGAAGCACGAAATGACCTGTGTTCAGTTGCGTCAGACTTGAAGGCTCTGCAAGAGGAAAAAATATCAACGCCCCGGCGCTGTACACACAAAGCATGATCGCGTCAGAAGGGAAGGTTGTTAGCAGCTGTTTTTGAGACAAAGCATATATTGCCCAGAAAACCGCTGAGACGACAATAAGCATAACACCTTCTGTGTAACTGCTGAATTGGGATACTAATTCCTGAAGCCGATCATTAAAAAAAAGAAGCATTCCGCAGAGAAGCAGCCCAAAGCCTCCCCATTGGAGAGCTGAAAATCGCTCTTTGAATATTGTGAGACTGCCGATCAGGAGAAAAACAGGCGCCAGCTGAATAACAACGGTTGCCGTACCGGGAGACAGATAATTAAGCCCAATGACGTAGGTGATATAGTTCAGCGACAAAGCAACAGAGGCGGCAATAAGGAGAATCATAACAGAGTTTTTCATATTCAGCTTTTCCCACCGCCGTTTTTTTCTCAAAACAAAAACGGAAAGTATCAGCGCTGCCACGAGATATCGAAACCATGTTATGGTATAGGCATCCAATGACTCAAGAAGGACTTTCAATGCTATCGGAAGTATCCCCCACAAAATGGCCGTGTTAAGAGACAGTGCAAGGCCGAGCCGCCATCGACCCGATGTGGTATGCATATTCATATGAATAAATTACCTGTTGTGATGCCAGAGCTAGATGTCCTGGCGTTCATATAAGGGATTTCCGCATTTCTGCTCCTCCTCCGTTAAAAGGCAGGCTGCTCTGTTTCTGTATATCTGTTCAGCAACAGCAGGGTTATAACCTCATAGCTTAAATACGCACTAAAAAAGGCCACGGTTTATTGCCGTGGCCTGTGAAAAGTGGATTCTATCAGAATCCAATAATATATGAAGTTGAATTTTATTGTCAATATTCTTAATTATGCTGATTCAGATTTCCTCTGCAATTCTTTTTTATGCGTATACCTCATTTGCAATACCTCAACGAGCAGGGCAAATCCCATGGGTAAATATATATATGCCTTTGGAACATGCTGGTGAAGACCCTCCATGAAAATAGTAATACCAATGGTTATGAGAAAAGACAATGCGAGAATCTTCAGGGTCGGGTGCTTCATGATGTATTCCCCGATTGGACGTGCGAAGAACAGGATAACGGCAAAAGAGAGAATGACAGCCACAATTATCACCCAGATTTTCTGGGTCAATCCTACTGCGGTTATGACAGAGTCTATGGAAAAGACAATGTCAAGAAGTACGATCTGGGTAATGATATGCTTAAATTTGTTCGAAGCAACTCCGGATTTTGATTCCTCTTCCTCTTTCAGTTCAACGGTATGATGAATCTCGGTAACGGCTTTCCACAAAAGGAACAGCCCTCCTGCCAGAAGAATCAAATCCCTGACTGAAAAGTTGAGAATTACAGGTTCTGTCAGGCTGGCGAGGGTAATGATCACAAATAACATTGCTATCCGCGCCAGCATCGCAATGCTTAATCCTATGATTCTCGCTCTGTTTCTCTGCGATTCTTCAAGACGCTCTACAAAGATTGCAATGACCAGAACATTGTCTACCCCCAATACCAGTTCAAGTCCTATAAGCAGTGAAAGTAGTGCAATTGAATCAACGATGGCAACCTCCTTTAGGCTGAGCCCTTACAATTATGATGCATCTGAAGATATTTTTTTATTATATGCCTCAATCAGTACAGATGACCCGGCACCGCAGCTGATAATCGACCTCATTGCGCTCTCAATCGGAACGTCGACCGGGTGGACATATTCAGCCTTTAAATGATAAATATTGCCTGATGTGGGGTTGGGGCCTGTAGGAACAAAGACCGAAAACGTGCTGTCTGAATGTGAGTCTGTAATAAAGGCGGTCATCAGGGTCTCGGTACCGAAGAGCTGGACAAGGGCAACAGAGGAAAAGGGTGATTTTCTTTTCCCGATGAACTGCATCACTGTTTCCTTTATCATTCTGTAGCCCGGCGCAATTTTCAGAATATAGGTTTCCAGATTATCATGAATAAATCTGCCTATTTTCGTTTTTACCGCGAGGCCGACGACAAAGCAGACCGTAAGTATGATTGCCAGAACGAACAGGTCGGCCAGCACCTCTCGCAACTGGGACTTTGCCATGACCAGGGTGGACAATGGCTGGATAATATCAGTTACAATGCCAAATATCCATTTAAAAATGAAAATAAGTATTGCGGAAGGAAGGATAACGGCCACCCCTCCGAGAAGAGATGTCTTAATCAATGACTTTAATTTTATCATGGTCGCCCTCTCATTTAGTGTCTGTCAAAGTTCAGGATGTTTCAATTTAAACACCCTTAACAGTTGACAGCTCAACATTATGTATATACTAATATACCTTTTCATTTCAACCGGAGAAGGTCTTTGAAAAATGGACGGATCTTCTCAACCAGCTCATATTCAGCGGGCACAACAAGGAGTGTAAGGATCGTAGCGCTCGATAGTCCGGTACAAAAGGCCGTTGCCATTGGAGACCATGAGATTGATTTGCTGGGAATTCCAATAGCCATTGGAAGCAGGCCGAGGATTGTTGTAACCGTTGTTATGAGGACAGGCCTCATCCTGTGACTGCATGCCTCTATCACTGCTGCACGCATCTCTTTGCCCTCTCTTCGCCTGACATTTATGAAATCGATCAGTATCAGTGAATCATTGACCGCAACGCCTGCAAGACCGACTACAGCAAGAAAACTTCCGACTGTGAAGGGTGATCTGCTGATCAACATGCCGAAAGAGACGCCGATAATGGCAAAGGCAACGGCAGAAATGATGATTATCGGCTGGAAGTAATCCTTGAACTGGGAGGCTAGTATTACATAGATGCAAAGTATCGCGATAAAGAAGGCAAAGGTAAGGGACATGTATGACCTGGATGTGGATTCATATTCACCGCCAAAACTGATAGTTACTCCCGGATGCCTGTAAGCGATAGTTCGAAAAAAATCTTTGACACGCATCTGAACCCGCCCCGGGGAAAGTTTTGATCCGGACGTAATATCAGCGGTAATTGTTATTGTCGGCTGTCCATTATATCTGGATTTCATATCAGGCTCATAACTGTAGCGCATGTCTGTGATATCCCTGAGATAAACAGGGGAGGAGCTGTGCTCAATGACAGGTACATCCAGTATATCTGAAGGGTCTGAAATGCCGGATTTCCTGAAATTCCCAACATCGTCCTTTCTTGCCAGCCGCACAAGAAGATCTATCTCTTCGTCAGAAGACCGATAACCTCCAGCATAGCGGCCATTTAACGTGCCTGCCACTATCGTTGTTATGTCTCGCGGAGAGAGATTGTACTCATAGGCTGCCTCCTGCTTCGGGGCATACTTTACAACTTTCTGTGGAGATGCCCTGTTATCAGTTAAATCCTCGAGCGGTTGAAACTCTTTGTCTTTTCGAAGGAACTGCATTATGTCGTCTGCCGCACCTGAAGCCTCATTTACTGTGTTCCCAAGGACCCGTATATTGACAGCCTTTCCAACCGGGGGGCCGGTATTTTCAGGGAAAATACGGATAAAGGGCCTCTGGGAGGGGTCCGGGTAGTTTTCGTCTAAATACTCATGCAGATTCCCCCGTACGAATTCCAGGTGTTTCATAAGATCGTTATCAGGGTTTTCCGGGAAGTCCTTGTTCTTTTCATCAGGCAGTGTGACTACTATCTGACCATAGTGATGGCCCCTGTGAAGACTGTAATCCTCATCCTCATATCTTCCTGATGTTCCTGCAACAGCACTGGCCTGATGGGGCCCCTGCGAATAGATAAATCTGGACATGTCCCGGATTGTCTCATTCGTCTTTTCAATCGAAGTTCCCCGGGGCATGGTTATCGGGATGTGATACCTGAAAAAGCTTGACGGAAAAAACTCTACCTTAATGAGAGGGACGATGCCGGTGATTGAGAGTACCAGGATCGCGACCGCAATTAAAAAAACTATGAAGAGTATGAAAAGGGTCTTAACCTTGTGGGCAAGGAGAGTATTCAGTAACGCGTTGTATTTCTTCCATATAAAGGCGAAGACACCTGAGGTGAGATGACTGGCTCTCTTTTTTACGTTTATACCAGAAAGGCCGCCTTTTTGAGGTCCCCAGTCATGGAGGTGTACCGGCAGGATAAAAAGCGCTTCCAGTAGTGATGCTGCAAGGGCAAAAGATACCGCTTTTGGAATAACTGAGAAGAATTCACCGGTGCTTCCTGTCATGATCAGCATCGGAACAAAAGCCACGACTGTGGTAAGTGCTGAACTGAAAACCGGGAGCATTACCTCTGAAACACCATCTACAATAGCATCAACAGAGGCTTTGCCGGCCTGGAAATGGCGATAGACATTTTCCAGAATAATGACAGCATCGTCAACAATTATTCCAGAGACGAGAACAAAGGAAAATATGCTGATCGTGTTTATCGAGACCTCGGTAAAATGCATCATTATCGCTACGCACAGAAAAGCAAAAGGCAGCCCAATGGCGGTCAGCATGGCATTTCTGAATCCAAGGGTTCCCCAGAGAACAGCAACGACAAAAACAATACCAAGAAGCATATTTCCGGTGAGCGTTTTCAGTGAATCATGTATTTCAAGCGTTGAATCCCACGTAAATTGAATGGAGATGCCGTCCGCCCTGTGCAGGGATTCAAACTGGCCGGAAAGTTCTTTTACCTTTTCAGCGATTGTTACTGAGTTGCCGTTGTCTTCTTTTTTCACAAGGAGACTGATGGCGTTTTTCCCGTTGACGGAATAAAGGATATCAGGATCCCTGTGGCTGACTTTGGCAGTTGTGACTATGTCCCGAACCCTGATAAAATTACCGTCTCCGTCACGACGGACAATAATATTCAGCACTTCTTCCTGGGAAGACAGGGTTGTCCCGGCTTCAAGCATGTAAGCTGTCTTTCCCTGTCGAAATCGGCCAGCCGGTATTTTTGTGTTTGCTGATATTATGGACCTGGCAACACTGTCAAAGGTCACTCCGTATTTTCTGAGTGAATCCGGATCAAGTGAGACATGAAATTCTCGCTTATACTCCCCTGAGAGGCCCACTTCCCTGACGTCGCTTATATTTAAGATATCTGCCTTTAACTCATCGGCAAGAAGTTTCAGGCTCCTGTTGGGGACATCACCCACAAGGTCTACTGTTATCACGGGCATCCAGACCTGCGTGTCGATATAGAAAAAATTAGGATCATCAACATCTGCGGGCAGTTCATCCTTGGTGTTGAGCACCCTGAACCGGAGCTCATCATATAATGACTCATAGTCGGAATCGTCGATGAATTTTACATCAATAACCGAAGAATTGCGTAAAGACTTGGAAGCTATATATTCAATGTTTTCAAGCCCGTCCAGCGCGTCTTCAATTTTGGTCGTGACGAGCTTTTCAACATCTTCTGCAGATGCCCCGTAATAAACCGTACTGATTATGACCCGGCCCATATCAACGGACGGCATATTTTCTACGGGAGTTGTGAAGAGGCTGTAGACACCGCCAACAATAAGAAGGACGAAAATTACATTAAAAAAAACTATCTGTCTAAGCGAAAACCTGACGACTGATTTCATTCATCTCCCTTTCAGAGAAGTTCCCGCGCTGCAAGAAAATCAAAAATTATTTCCCTGCGGAAGAAGTTCTGTGCCGGGCTTGAGCCGGTCATCTTCTCCTGCAATGAGGTGATCTCCCTCATCTCCCAGAACAAGCAAATTAACGACCTCTTCAGTCTGCCGAATAATGACGGCAGGATTTTCATAACGCAGTGACACCGCTTTTTTCGGCACATAAATGCCGGCGGAACTGACGTTCAGGGGAAGCAAAAACTTCAGGCCGCCTCTATTCTCATCAGGATATTCTGTTATAAGGATTTCAATTGTGATTTTTCGGGTGAGTTCATCAAATTGAGGGTTGACCCAGTTGAGAGAAGCCCTGACCTGAATGCCCTGGAGAGTAGCATGAAAGGGGCTCGGCAGCGCGGAAATTGTGGACAGCTCCTCATGAGAAACAGATAACGGTACGACCAGTTTTCTGTAGTCAGAAACCTCTGCCAATGGTGTTCCGGGCTGAACCACTTCGCCTTCTTCAATGTCCCGCTTTGTAACAATCCATCCCCGGGGCGCAGATATTTTATGACGCCTTCTGCGCTCTCTCAGATCATCCAGGGTCGTGCTTAACAGGGCTTGTTCACTCAGTGCCGATTGAAGCTCAAGATCTGCCTGGTCAAAGCGCTGCCTGGCTCTGTCCAGATCAGCTTCTGTGGCAAGCTTGTCCTCAAAAAGAGTAGAGATTCTTTTATGCTCTTTTTCAAGATATGATGCCTGAGACCGGGCTTTTTTGATCGCAATCTCGTTTTTTTTAATAGACCTGGAAGTGCGTTCTAATTCGTAGTCAATAAAAGCGGTGTCTATCTCTATAAATGGTTTGGTACCAATGGTCTGACCAATATCATAATGGACGCTCATTACTTTTCCGGCAACCTCCGATGATACTCTTTGCGAATTGATATGACGGGTATAGCCGGTCAGTACTATTTCCTTGCGGGCTTCTGTAACAATCAGTTTATCTTCACCGTAGACTGACGTGAAAATCAACAGGAGGGAGATGGGGATAAGAGAAATGTAGTGCCTTAATACGTTCATTTGAGCGGCTGCAAAGAGGTTAAGATAAATTGTTAAATTGTCACTTGTTGAAAATGCGCTTGCAGCTGGTTCCTGTTGTCCCTGAATTAATCATAACATTACCCTAATTACAGTAAAAAAAACAACGGGTTCAGACATGAAAGCGGGGATCTGTCGATTGACCTGAAAAACTGTGATATACTTTCATTAAGATATGTAAGAATGTTAATCGGAATATTTGATATTCAGGCAATATGACTTTCTACGAATCTCTATCGGAAGATTCTTCTGCAGAAACAATCAGCAGTATCACTACAATATCAAGGTCAATGTTAACGTCATTGAAGAGCTGCGTTTCTTGTCTGCCAAATAAAAGGAGGGAAGATGAAAATAAGAAAACCTCAGATGAGTAATACGAGAAAAAGCATGGATTCAACAGCTGATCCCTACCTGACAGCTGAAAAAATAAACGGTGACGCAGTTTGTAAAAAATGCCAGGCTGTTTATCATAATAAAAGATGGTCAGCTGATCAGGATTTATATAAAAATATAAAGGAGCAGAAAAATATACATCTGGTTCTTTGTTCTGCATGCAGGAAAGTAAAAGACAATTTCCCGGGAGGAATATTAAAAATTAAAGGCGATTTCTACTCTGAGCATGAGGAAGATATTATGAACCTTATCAGGAATGAAGAAAAGCGGGCACAGGGTTTTAACCCCCTTGAGAGGATAATGGAGATAAGCACTACCCCGGCCGGGGTGGAAATCACCACAACAAATGAAAAACTCACGCAGAAAATAGGAAAGAGTATACAGAGAGCCTACCAGGGAAGGCTTCAATATAAATGGTCTGATGGCACCAAATTGTTACGGGCAGAGTGGCAGAGATAAACAGTTTGGGTAAAAGAAAAAATCGAAATAATGGTATGGATAGTATGAGTTTCATACAGAATCAGCAATAACCTGATGAGGGCTCTTGTATTCAATGAAAAACTTGAGTTCAGGACGGATCACCCTGTGCCTGATATTGCTGAACATGATGCACTGGTTAAAGTGACTTATGCCGGGATATGCAATACTGATCTTGAAATTACAAAGGGTTATATGAATTTTCAGGGTATTCCCGGGCATGAGTTTGTTGGCGTTGTCGAGAAATCGGGTAAGAAAGAAATTGAAGGGAAACGGGTTGCCGGCGAGATCAATGTTGCCTGCGGTACCTGTGATTTCTGCAAAAGAAATTTGCAGAGACATTGCCGCAACCGCTCTGTACTGGGAATTTTGGGGAAAAATGGTGTCTTTGCTGATTATACAACCCTGCCCATATCAAACCTTCATCTGCTGCCCGATTCTATCTCAGACCAGGAAGCGGTGTTTATTGAACCGCTGGCTGCTGCATATGAAATACTGGAGCAGATCAATATCGTACCGGACCATAAAGTGTGTGTTCTGGGAGACGGGAAACTCGGTCTTCTCATTGCCCAGGTAATCTCTTTAACGGATTGCAATCTGATTGCCGTTGGAAACCACAGCGAAAAACTATCGATCCTTGACGAGATAGGGATCAAAACTCGACTGGCTTCTTCTTTCAATGATGAGGGCTTTGACATTGTTATCGATTGTACCGGATCCACAACAGGGCTTAAAACCGCCTTACGCATTGTCAGACCCAGAGGTGTTGTTGTTCTCAAAACAACAGTCGCACGAAAGAATATTGTTGACCTGACATCAATTGTAGTGAATGAGATTACACTGATAGGCTCCCGATGCGGTCCCTTTCTCCCTGCAATAAAGGCTATAGAATCACGGAACATTGATCTCTATCCCCTGATCAGCAGGGAATTCAGCATTGAAGAAGGGGTACAGGCTTTTCAGTATGCGGCCCGGAAAGATGTCATGAAAGTGATGTTCAGGATGTCATAGGGCCCTATTTCCAGACACCTTCAATTGCTCCCTTGCAGCTTGGGCAGGCATTGTTTGTAATGGTGTTCTGCAGCACCTTGAAGCCATATCGTTCAACTGCGAGAGTATTACATGAAGGACAATAGGTGTTTTCTGATCCTCTGCCGGGCAGATTGCCTTCATAAATGTATTTCAGGCCCTTCTTTTTCCCGATATCACCTGCATGCCTGATGCTTTCAATTGTTGTTGGCGGCTTGTCTTTGAGCAGATATGTCGGGTAAAAACGGCTTACATGCCAGGGAATTGCGGTGTCAACAGAGCTGATAAAATTCACTATCTCGTCCAGGTCTTTATCTGAGTCATTATGGTCAGGAATGATGAGCGTCGTGACTTCAACCCAGACCCCCAGCTCTTTCATCAATTTAATTGTGTTCTGAACAGGTCTGAGACGTGCACCGCAAATGTTTTTGTAAAACATGTCGCTTCCCTTCAAGTCAATATTATTGGCGTCAAGGTAAGGGGCAATAATTCTGGCAGCTTCAGCGCTGGTATACCCGTTGCTGACAAAGATATTTTTTATCCCATTTTCATGGGCCAGTTTTGCACAGTCGAACGCAAATTCGAAAAAAATCGTCGGTTCTGTATAGGTGTAGGATATGCTTTTACAGTTATTCTCCAGGGCCGCCTCGACCACCTCTTCGGGCGTGGTCGCGCTGCCGGGGATCGAGAACGCGCCTTTTTCCGGGAATTGTGATATTTCATAATTCTGACAATGCTGGCATTTGAAATTACAGCCAGCAGTGGCAATGGACAGGGATGAGGATTCGGGGAGGAAGTGGAAGAGTGGTTTCTTTTCAATGGGGTCAATGTTGAGAGATATCAGTTTTCCGTATACCAGGCTGTACAAGGTACCATCCCTGTTTTCACGAACTGCACATATTCCGCGGTCTCTGTTATGAATGAGGCAGTTATGAGCACACAAATGGCATCGTACATCAGTACCCTCCAGTTTTTCATAGATCATTGCTTCTTTCATAATTCAATTATATCAGGATGAACAATAATGTAAATAAACTTCGCTCCGCTGTGATATTATCTCAGATATAAAGAGAGCCTATGGGAATGAGTAGCTGTTATTTTGTAATTGACAAACTTCCTCACTCTGGTAGAATTCTTAGAAGAGATCATTATGATTTATATCATAGATGATATGTGTAACTCATTGTAATATTAGAATGTAAAGAGTTTTTTGAATATAGGTTTTGGTAGAAAGATACATAAGGATTTCAGATCTGATATTTTTTCCTGTTCCTGATATGATCAGGAGTTGAAAAGGAGATTAAATGTATGATTACCGGAAATGAAGATATGCGCGGGGCTTTGATTGAAGCTTTTCTGATGGAAAAGGGCACGAAGATATTTTATGCTGAGGCAGCTGAAAAGGCTGTGAAGCCCGAGATCAAGAAGACATTTGAAAAGCTGGCAAAGTGGGAAGAAAAGCATATGGATTTTATTCGTTATCTCTATCAGTCCATGGAGGGTGGATTAGAGTTTAAGAGCTTTGATGACTTTGCAACAAAAGCAGCTTCTCCGGAAACAGAAGCGGGAATCCCTATTGAAGAGCTGAACGCAAAGCTTGAAAAATATCTCTACACAGATGAAAAAGGGGCACTGAACCTGGCGTTGAAAATCGAAGGGAAGGCATATAACCATTACCGCAACCTTGCCGAGAAAGCAGCTGACTCCGGCGCCCAGGTCATTTTTAAGGAGATGGTTGAGCAGGAAACCATGCATATTCAGGAGTTACAGAAGTTGAAGGCAGAACATTTTGACGCCAACGAACATTAAAAAACGGAGGTAAGATTTTATGAACGCAATGGAAGTCGCAAAGAAAATGGAAACAGATGCAATACGTTTTTACGCGGAGGCTGCTGAGAAAACGCAGCATCCTGCAGGGAAAAAGATGTTTCAGACGATCGTAAAAGATGAAAAGAGACATTTGGAACTTGTCACGAATATGCTCAAAGGAATGGATGTGCATGTCGGGGATGTCCATCCCATCAAGAATGTGCAGACAGTCTTTGAAGAAATGAAAGATGAAATGATGGAGAGGGTAAAGGCCACATCTGATGATCTTGAAGCCTTTAAAATCGGAATGGAGATGGAGAAGGAAGGGTTGGAATTTTATAAAAAGCTCCTTTCAGAAGCAAAAACTGAAAAAGAGAAAGAAATCTATACAAAACTGATGCATGAAGAAGAAGAGCATTACAAGATATTTGCCAATTCATATGAGTTTCTTAACGATACAGGAAACTGGTACATGTGGGATGAACACACCATTGTTGAGGGATGATGCCCTGCATCAGCAGGCATTTCTGTAATCAGTTTCTCTTCGATGATTTGTATCTAAGTAATGGAGGATAGATCATGGCATATTCCAATGTCGCTTTAAAAGATAAAATAATGGAGATGTATCCGGAAATAAGCCAACATGCCATATCTGTGGGTCTGAACTACAGCGATGACAAAGACGCCTATGTCGTGAAATTCAGGAAGAACCATCATGAACTGGAAACGTTTATCGACAAGAAAGATGCCGATGAATGTCTGAATGGAGTGAAGTGTATACATCTTGGGGTGAAAATCGGGGAATTTGTCAAAAACTTTGAGTCTTAGGGGGGTGCCGAATGGGGATTATAGAATATGGAGACGTAAAAATTGAACTTGACGATGAAGGATATCTGAAGAATTTTGATGACTGGAACGAAAAAATGGCCTGCGGTCTTGCGGAACATGCTGGTGTTGATGAGCTGTCCAAGGAGAGAATGGAAGTGATAAAGTTCATGAGGGACTACTACAGGCAGTATAGTGCTTTCCCGATTCTAAACTCAGTCTGTCGGAATATTCATCAGCCGAAAGATTGTGTCAATGAAGATTTTGTTGACCCGGTGGTTGCCTGGAAAATTGCGGGACTGCCAAAACCCTCAGAGGAAGTCATATCATATCTAAAGCGATGAGAGGTGAATATTGAAAAACATGTTACGGTATCCCATATATTTGACACTATTATTGTGCATGATCGCTCTACTGATCATTCCCTTTGACGGAATGGCGGAGGGGCCGGATGAAGACAGGAGCAGTGAGAATGCTCTTTTTCAGCAGAAGTGCAGTTTATGCCACAGTATTGAGCGGCCCACATCAAAAAGAAAATCAGAAAATGGCTGGAGAGAAACGGTCATGAGAATGAAGAACGTCAATGGATGTCCACTATCTGAGGAGGAGGCAGAGCGCATTATAAGATACCTCAGTGATACACGTGGTAAATAGAATCATCAGGAAATGACAGCTGGTCTTTCAATAAAGCTAAACAGGCAATAAGGAGTGAGCAATGAAGAAAACAGCCAAACAACCAGGGGCTGGAGCAAAAGAAAGAAAATTTATCCCGAAGGTTTCTTCAAAAAATGTACAGGCTAAACAGGACACCCGGATAACTAAGAGTAAGAATGTATCTCAAGGGACAGATGATAAAATCTCTCCTTCAGGACAAAACAGGGCTGTTGCAGACGGACTTAAAAAACAGTACTTGAAATCAATGAAGTGCAGGGTGACGTTTAAGCTTCCGAAAGAAGCAGCGCCTGGCGCGGACAGGGTCACGCTTGTTGGTGATTTCAATAACTGGAACCTTACGGAAGCAGAAATGAAAAAACTGAAAAGCGGAGATTTCAAACTGACCCTTGCTCTCCCCTGTGACAGAGAGTATCGATTCAAATACCTTATAGATTCGACAAAGTGGGAAAATGACTGGTGCGCCGATAAATACATTCCCAGTCCCTTTGGTGGAGAGGATTCTGTTGTTGTAGTTTGAATAAAAGCAGGCTAATTATCTTTTGCTGAATTTGATAAAAACGTAATTCACCATGATGAGAACAGCGGACAGGATAGTGGACAGAGTTGCAATCAGGAGAGCGCGTTAAAGAAAAGATGAACAGACTTGCCAACGAAAAGTCAGCCTACCTTCAACATTCATCGAAACAAAAAATTGACTGGTATCCCTGGTCGGAAGAGGCCTTTGAACGCTCCAGGAATGAGGACAAACCCCTGTTTTTGAGCTCGGGTGCGGTCTGGTGCCACTGGTGTCATGTTATGGCAAAGGAGTGCTTCTTCGATGACGAGATAGCACGGCTGTTAAATGAGAACTTCATAAGCATTAAACTTGACAGGGATGAACGACCGTCCATAGACCGGAGATATCAGATGGCAGTTTCAGCCATGGGGTCCGGTGGAGGATGGCCCTTATCTGTTTTTTTAACCTCTGACAAGAAACCATTTTACGGAGGCACCTACTTTCCCCCTGAGGACAAAATGGGACGGCCCGGGCTCAAGAAGGTCTTAAGGGCTGTCAACGACCTTTACCGGAACAAGAGAGAGGAAGTAGCTGAGTATTCTGATAAAGTGATCACCACCATAAAAGTTCAGGCTGAAGGTCATGGAGATATTGAAGAGAAACAGCTCGATTCAGCTGTAACAACAATGTTATCAGAATATGATTCAGAGAACGGAGGTTTTGGAACTGCCCCCAAATTTCCGATGCCAGGTGCCCTGGAGTTCTTGTTAAACAGGTATTCTCTTACACAGGACAGTTCCATCGGTCATTGTGTAGAAAAAACACTGAAGGCGATGGCAGCCGGCGGTATGTATGACCACGTCGGAGGAGGTTTTCACCGGTACTCAACTGACGAGTCCTGGATTATTCCACATTTTGAAAAAATGGCAGAGGACAATGCCTGGCTTTTGCGTAATTACCTCAATGCTTCATTAATATTCAATGACAGACAGTTTAAGGATACTGCCCTGGGAATTCTCAGTTTTACCATCAATGTACTGTCTGACCCTGAAGGGGGATTTTACATGAGTCAGGATGCTGATGTAACGCCTGACGATGAAGGAGGATATTTCACATGGACAGACCAGGATTTTAAACGAGTACTGAATGAAGAGGAATATGCTGTCCTGTCTCAACATCTTCTCAGTGACAACGGTTGCATGCATCATGACAAAAGCAAGAAAGTCCTGTTTATTGTGAAAAACAGGCCCCAGCTATCAGAAATCACCGGAAGCAGTGAGGATGACCTGTCGAAGATAATTGAATCGGGAAGAGCGAAACTGCTCATGGAGCGCAACAAAAGGGAAACACCCTATATAGACAAGACGTTATATACATCAATTAACGGCATGTACATTTCAGCCTTTTTTCTCGCTTACCGGTATCTTGACGATCCCGGGTTGAGAGATTTTGCGGTAAAAAGCCTGGATAAGATAATGAAGTTAAACTATATTAATAAGGAACTTTATCATACAGAGAATGTTAAGGCCTTGCTGGATGATTATGTTTACCTGGCAGATGCCCTTGTGTCGGCATATGAGGCAACAGGTTCGGATTCTTATGTTGCTCAGGCTGAGGAGCTTATACAGCTGTGCATGAACAGATTCCTGGACAAAGATAACGGGGGTTTTTATGACAGCGATGATCATATGCTCGGTGTGAAAATAAAAGGGATACAGGATATCCCCCATCCGTCATCCAATGCACTTGTTGTAATGCTGCTGCTCAGGTTGCACAGCATAACAGGAAACAGTATCTATCATGACCATGCAAAAAAAACACTGCAGGCCTTTTCATTGATTGCAGAGGACCTGGGTATTCACGCGGGATACTATTACAGTGCCCTTGATGCATACAGCAATACAATAAAGCTTGAAGTCTGCGCGTCTCCGGACAGTGATTTGACGAGTACTGCAAGGTCTGCATTTGCGCCATATCTGAATATTCGCTATGGGGAAGACAATGGCTACGTTACTGCCTGTTATAAAGAAACGTGCGGAGCTCCATTTCACGATGGAAAAAGCCTGGGACAGTACCTGAGGAGCGGAAAATACCTTGATTCACCAGTCAAGCATTAACACCAATTTGATACAGGAGGAGTAATGAGCAACTATTCTATTCGTGAAATCATAGAGCAGGCGATTCAGACAGAGAAGATGGGCTACACGTTTTATACGTCAATGGCTGATAGATTCAAGGATAATATTAAGGTCAAAGAGTTATTTGATCTGCTTGCCGGTGAGGAACTGAAGCATGAAAAAACCTTTACTGAACTTGAAGGCAGACTTGCTGATGAGCAGCTTGAAAACTGGGACGAAGCTTCTCAGTATATGAAAGCGATTGTCGAGTCCGAGTTTTTTCTCGGAAGCAAAAAAACCTTGCCTGCAACGGCAGATTTTAAAGATGCCCGTGAGGTAGTTCAGTATGCGATGAGCTTTGAAAAAGATACGTTGTTATACTTTCAGGGCTTGAAGGAATCAGTAAAGGACAGTGACTTTATCAAAGAAATTATCAATGAAGAGAAGAGTCACATCTTAAAGCTCCATGAATTAAAGAACAGCCTTTGAGATGATTTTGACTTCTTGATGTACCTCGTGCGGGAAGGACTTAATTATATGGACTATACGATCAAAGTCGGCGGTGAAGCAGGGCAGGGTATTCAGACTATTGGCGGGACGCTCGCGAGACTCTTCGCGCGGGCCGGTTATCATGTATTTACGCATCAGGACTATGAGTCACGTGTAAGAGGGGGGCACAATTTTTATCAGGTCAGGTTTTCTGATAAACCTGTTATTGCCTCACGGATCAAAATCGATATTCTGGTTGCTTTGGACAGGGAAAGCATTGACCGCTATGAAGGTGACCTTTCTGATGAGGGACGCATAGTATATGACTCATCTTCTTTGAAGCAGAAATTCGACAAACCTGCCTTTCTGGACATACCGTTCAGCACACTGGCGGTTGAGCAGGGCGGCAGCAAAATTATGTCTAATATTGTCGCGGTAGGGGCTGTCCTCGGTATGCTCGGGATGGACCTTGATCTGTTGAACAGTATTATTCAGGATGCCTTTAAAAAGAAAAAGGATGATATTGTCACGGGAAATATTAAAGCCGCGAAGGCCGGGCATGATTATGCTGAAACTGCCTGTGAATCCTGTTCTTATTCTGTGTCCGGCCACAGGGGCAATGATCAGCCAAAAATGCTGATCGCGGGAAATGAGGCTATAGGGTTTGGGGCGGTAGCTTCTGGGCTGAAATTTTATTCTGCCTATCCGATGACACCATCTACCGGAATCATGAACTATATCGCAGGCAAGGAAGAAGAATTTGGGATCATTGTTGAGCAGGCCGAGGATGAGATCGCTGCTGTAAATATGGCCCTGGGCGCCTCTTTTGCCGGGGTGAGGGCGATGACCGGTACGTCAGGCGGTGGATTTGCGCTCATGACTGAAGGCTTGTCTCTGGCTGGTATAACAGAGACCCCCGTTGTTATTGCCCTTGCTCAAAGGCCCGGGCCGGCAACGGGACTGCCTACCCGGACAGAACAGGGGGACCTTCAGTTTGCACTTCATGCCGGACATGGTGAATTTCCCCGCGTTATATTTGCTCCGGGAACACCGGAAGAGGCCTTTTATCTGACCAACAAGGCCTTTGAACTAACGGAGAAATATCAGGTTCCGGTCATTATCATGACAGACCAGTATCTGGCAGATTCCCAATGGACCTATGATAAATTTGATTTAACCAAAGTAGCGTACACTGATTACCGTCTTAGTGGTGAGAAACTCAGGAACATGACTGAATATAAACGATATGCCTATACGGAAACAGGCATTACCCCTCTGGCAATTCCCGGAGAATCTGAGCACCTGGTAGTCGCTGACAGTGATGAACACGATGAGGAAGGACATATCATAGAGGATGGAGAAACCAGGGTATCCATGATGAAGAAAAGATTATTTAATAAGTTACCCCATATCAGGCGGGAGATAGCCCCTCCGCTTTACTATGGCAGTGAAGACGCAGATATTGTTTTAACAGGCTGGGGATCGACCTATGGCGTACTAAAAGAGACCGTTGATCTTCTCTCAGGGAGCCAGAGTATCGCCATGCTTCATTTCAGTGAACTATACCCCATGCCCCTGACTGATAAGATGGACTATGTAAGCATTTTGAAGAAAGCCGGACGTACGGTTTGTATAGAAAATAACGCTACCGGACAGTTTGCCAGACTTCTTCGCGCAGAGACCGGCGTTGAGTTTAGCTCAGGAATAAATAAATATGACGGCAGACCCTTTACCGTAGATGAACTGACAGGAGAATTGAATGCCCTCTTTACAGGACTATAAAGGACAGGATCCGGCGTGGTGCCCGGGATGCGGTAATTTTGGAATACTGAATACATTCAGGGATGCAATGGTTGAACTGGATATGAATCCCCATCAGTTTACGGTTGTCTCCGGTATTGGACAGGCTGCCAAATTTCCCCATTATATAAAATGCAACACCTTCAATGGCCTTCACGGGAGGGCACTTCCGGTAGCCACCGGTATTCGACTGGCAAACCATGAACAACCGGTCATGGTATTCACCGGTGATGGAGACTGTTACGGTGAGGGAGGTAATCATTTCATCCACACCATGAGAAGGAACATTAATGTGAAGCTTTTTGTCCATGATAATCAGATCTACGGCCTAACAAAGGGCCAGGCATCACCAACCAGCATGGAAGGCATGAAAACCAAAAACCAGCCCTTTGGTGTTTTCTCGGAGCAGATGAGTCCGATGGCTCTTGCAGTGGCAATGGACTGCAGTTTTGTCGCACGGACATTCGCTGCTGACAGTGAGCATCTCAAGGCAATGATCAAGGCTGCTCTCAACCATAATGGTTTTACCCTGGTAGACATATTGCAACCCTGTGTCACCTTTAATAAAATAAACACATTTCAATGGTACAAAGAGAGAGTTTATCATATCGAACCTGACTATGATCCTGAAAACAGGGTTCAGGCTTTTCAACGGGCACTGGAGTGGGGTGACCGGATACCGCTCGGAATCCTCTACAAAAACAACCGGCCAGCACTTGAGGATAGAATACCGATAATATCAAATAAGAGTCTGTTAAAACAGCAGCTTAACCCCTTGAAGCTCGAAGAAACTTTAAGGGAATTTTACTAATCCCCAAAAGGAGGTAGTTAAATGGCAACAAAAAAGAAGGCAGCTGGAAAGAAGAAAACAGTCGCCAAGAAGAAAACAGCCGCGAAAAGGAAAACAGCTGCGAAGAGGAAAACAGCACCAAAAAAGAAGGCCTATGTCTGTTCTACCTGCGGAGCAGGCACATCATCAAAGGGGCATCTCTGCACACCGGTAGTTGCTGACGAGGCATATTCCTGTGATTACTGCGGGAAGGTGGTTGGAGATCCCAGACATGTATGCAAGCCAAAGGCCGCAAAGATCTCTTATGTCTGCGGCGGATGCGGAAGAACAGCAGCAAAGTCAACAGAAGTATGTATGCCTAAAAAGATATAAGGGACTGTAAGCTTCTCTGCACTGCCGCTTGACCTCTTTTCAGGAAAAGCGGCAGTGCATATACCTCCGCGATATCACTGTCGTATCCGGGTACACGGGATATTCAGGTATGTTCAACGCAACCATTAATTGATGCTACTCAATCTGTTCCTGATCCTGGTGGGTATAATTATTTGCCCGGCATGATAAATTAAGATATACTAGGGCATAAAATTAGACTTGAAAAGGAATGAGTCAGTAGAATGAATGAAATCATTAACAGTATTACGAATTACGCCCAGTCAAATACTGGAGCTGCTGTGGCAGCTGGATTTCTTATGCTTGTTCTTCTGATCCGGCGAACCAAACTGTTTTTTATTCTGCTTGCCATAGCGATTGCCGGGGTAGGGATAATGAAAATCTTTGATAAAATTTCTGCTACGGGGTTATGAAGCAATATATGATATTCACATTAATGTGCGCTGACAGGAGCGAAGGATGATACAAAAGATAACCGATATATTTGAGAAAAAAAAGAGAACCTTTTCATTTGAGTTTTTTCCGCCCAAGACCCGGAAGGGAATAGAGAACCTGTACAGGACAGCTGAAGAACTGAACAAGCTGGGACCGGATTTTGTGTCAGTAACCTACGGAGCAGGTGGATCATCACGGGGAACGACCATGGAAATCTGTGTTGAGCTGCAAAAGCGATTTGATATTTCTGTTATACATCATCTCACCTGTGTGGGACACAGCCAGGATGATCTGAAAGGCATTCTCGACACGCTGAAAACCAATGAAATAAAAAATGTCCTGGCATTAAGAGGTGACCCGCCAAAAGGAGTTGAAGACTGGCAGCCGTCGCCTGATGGTTTTGAATACTGCTATCAGTTAAATGATCTCATACTCAGCAGGTATGAAGACTTTTTCAGTATCGGTGTTGCCGGTTTTCCTGAAGGGCATATAAACTGCCCGGATAAAGATACAGACACAAAGTATCTGAAAATAAAGATGGACCATGGCGGTGAATTTATTGTTACGCAGCTTTTCTTTGATAATACTATTTACTCGGAATACCTTGACAGGCTGAGCAGGGCAGGGGTAACAGCCCGTGTTCTGCCGGGGATCCTCCCGATCACAAGCTACGACGGTCTGATTAAATTCTGCAATATGTGCGGTGCAACGGTTCCGGATGAAGTACATAAGATATTTAAGCCCCTGAGCGGTGATGATGAGGCAACATACAAGGCAGGTGTTGACTTTGCTGTAAGGCAGTGTAAGGACCTTCTTGAGCGGGGTGCTCCGGGCATACATTTCTTTTCGCTGAACAAGGTAGAACCAGCAACAGAAATATGGAACAAACTGGGGCTTTAGGCAAAGGGTCTGCGGGATTGGCCCTGTCCTGTTATCAATGTTTTGCAATGACCTCTTCAAGGCTCATGAAACATATCTATTCTTCATCACTAAAAGGTGACCTTGTCAACTGTGTTCAATCATCTGTGTTCAATTATCTGAAATGAGCATAATTTTATCAAAATAGGGATAATCCCTTGCCTCATCTGATCAAAAGGGATAAAATAACGTCTGGTAAAAATGAACCCTGCTCTTCATGACCTGTTCTCATGTCATGATTCACGACGACGTATAATTATTGCAAACAACCGCACGAATAATGAATAAAAGGATACGGTTAAGAAAACTGCTGCAGCTGAAGGCAGGCCTGATCATTTGTGTCATTGCGGTCACGCTTTATCTCTTTAATGGATGCAGCCTGCTGTTGAGGCCGCCCGCTGTCCCGAACTTAAAAAAGTTATCACCCCGTGAGGTGTCTGCCAATAACTGGGCAGATGACCTTGCATATTCCGGATTGAGATCAGCTGCCGAACAATCTATCCGATACTACAGGAGACTCCCTGAAACACACCGCTTCGAATATGGTGAACTTTTCTATAGTCCATCCGAGATGATGTCGTCACTCAACCTTTTTCTCGATATCATTAATAATTATGACGGTACTGATAGAGAAAGACAGATCCAGGACAAGTTCATCTTCTTTGAAAGCAGGAATTCCCAGGGCACAGCTTTTTTTACCGGTTACTATGAGCCTGTTCTTCATGGGAGTCTCACCCCTACCGATGAATATCCAGAGCCGCTGTTACGTACGCCTCTGGATTTGATCAACGTTGATCTTGGGGAGTTTTCTGAGAAATGGAAAAATGAATTTATTGTTGGTCGTGTAATCGGCAATAAGCTTGTCCCCTATGACTCAAGGGATGAGATCGTGTATCAGAAGTCCCTCAACCAGCTGGCTCAGCCTATTGCATTTGTAAATGAAATAGAACTGTTCTTTCTCCAGATACAGGGGTCCGGAGTCGTTAAACTTGATAACGGGACAGTGATACGCGTGAATTATGCACAGAAGAACGGTCATCCCTACAGGGCGATCGGACGCATATTAACGGACAGGATACCTCCTGAAGAAATGTCATTACAGTCTATCAAGGCTTACCTGAACAGTAATCCTGAGGAGGTAAGAGAAATTCTTAACTATAACCAGAGTTATGTTTTCTTTCGAACAGTCGAAGAAGGTCCCCTCGGCGACATAGAAGTGCCCCTTACCCCAGGACGCTCCATCGCCATGGACAAGAGGGCGGTTCCCAGAGGGGGGCTGGCATACATTAAAACAGAACTTCCTGTGATAGAAAATGATCTGATAACAGGCTGGAGACCCTCTCAAAGGTTTGTGCTTGTACAGGATACAGGAGGAGCAATCCGCGATCATGGAAGAGTAGACATCTTTATGGGGAACGGGGAACCTGCTGCTCTATCTGCAGGTCACCTGAAAAACAGAGGCCAGGCTTTTCTGCTTGTAGCCCGCAAAAAATACCTGCAATAGCTTACCCGTTGTCCTGCCACTGCCGGGACAGATAGTTTCATCGTGACATTTCTTATCACATTTAATCATGTAACGCACCTGTTTATCGTGGAAATGAATTTCGTATTAAGGTGATTTATAGAACAATTAATGCTTTTTAGTAGACAAGGGTCCTCTTTGGTGATAAATAAAATAGGCATGGAGGTGATTAATGGATTCTAGAAAGCATGGTACGAAAAGAGGTAAAGACAAAACCTCTACGACAAACAGGCAAACGAAAAAGAGACCTGCAAAAGCCAAAGTAAGCAACTCAGGATGTATCGAAAAGCACTACTCTAAATCCAAATCCCTATGTAAAGTCACGTTCAGGCTTCCGAAGGAAGCTGTACAGGGAGCCCGGAATGTAACAATTGTGGGAGATTTTAATAACTGGAATGTTACACAGACGCCAATGAAACAGATGAGCAATGGTGATTACACCCTTACCCTGGAGCTGCCCTGCAACAGGGAGTTTAACTTCAGGTACCTCGTAGATGCTGAAAAATGGGAAAAGGACTGGTTTGCTGACAGGTACATACCAGATGACAGCAGTGACGATAACTCTCTAATCTCGACATAAACTATTCATGTATACCACGGGCTGTCAGAGAACAATGAGTATCTTCCTGACCTCTCCGGTAAGAGATCAGTTATCAGCCCCAAAAGTGCCCTGGTTCCTGCATGTCGAAATTATTTACATATTGTAAATATGTATAACACCCCAGAGAAAGCCGCTAAGATTAAATAAAATAAAATAATAATAAAATCCTTATGTTACACAATCTAAAAATCTGGCATATATGTTGCAATATCTGTATTGTCCACACAAATCATTCAAACAGAAGAGGAACATATACTGATGAAAGCAGCATGCATCTTCCTGGCAGGCTTATTTCTTCTTGCAGGATGTGCCGCATCTCCTGACAGGCAGAGATTGGCAGAACTGGTTGACACAGGCACGATGAATTTTGAGAAAGGTCTGTATGATCGTGCCATGCAGAATTATGATGAGGCGCTTCAGATTGATCCAGATCAGGCGCAGGCATACAATGATAAGGGGAATATCTATTTCCTCAAGGGTGAATATAACCGTGCCATAGAGGCATACCAGAAGGCCATAGATATTGATCCCGGTTATGCAAAAGCCTATAACAATCTCGGTTATTCATATTTTGAAAAGGAGAATTTTGACATCGCTATAAAGGAGTTTACCCATGCCATAGACAAGAATCCCGCCTACGCCAAGGCTTTTAACAATCGTGGGCTCGTCTATTTTGCAAAAGGTGAATATGATCGCGCTGTCCATGACTATAACAGGGCGATAGCTTTGGACCCCAGCCTTGCCAAGCCCTATGACAACAGGGGAGCCGTTTATATGATGACCGGTCAGCCTGAAAAGGCATGCCCTGACTTTATCCGCGCCTGCGAACTGGGAGATTGTTCAAGCATTGAATGGCTTCAGGACAGCGGGCACTGCAATTATGAGTTCCTGGCCATGAACAGGCACAACTAACAGCCTGCAAAAGAGCCTGTCAGACCTTTCTGCCTCATAAAATAGTTTGAAGCTACCTCAGCACCTTTTTTATTACCCCTTTTTGTTAAGTTTTCACCTTTTTATTCCGATAGTAAAAATCAGGCATTTGTTGAACTGTTCTTCTAAGATCAGTTGTTGCTGCGCAAGGGGAAGCTTTTGAGAAACATATCGGATTATTTAGGAAATTACAATTACGAGAAAACTGACACAGGTCATCATCTTCATAAAAGCACAGCAAATAAAAAAGTAAAATCATCCCCTGCCAAACTTCAGCGCCTCTTCGCGACCCTGACACTGATTATCGTAGCTCAGGCTGTTGCCGCGTCAGTTATAATAGTGCTCAACATTGATACAATATCGCAGGTGCTCATGGTGTACTCAGCTCTGTTGACGCTGAGCCTGGTGCCGGGTCTCTATATTCTTTTCTTCAGAGAGAGTACAAAAGGCGCTCATAATTTTAAAAAGGCCGAGACTCTTAATGATTCTCAAAATCACGGGGCCGGATCCAGTAAAAAGACTCATATCAGCGCAACCCGGAATGAGACTCTGGGCAGCAGTAATAAACAGTTCAAGAGTGCTGATGCATTTATGTCGGACTCCTTAATGGAATGGGAGTACATCTTTGATGCCATGCCGGAAGCGATTACTGTGCATGACAGAGATTACAATATTATCAAGGCAAACAGCACAGCAAAAAAAATATTAAAATTGCCTTCATTAAACGGGGACCCGGTCAAGTGTTATAAGTACTATCATGGGGGAGGCAATCCCCACAAGGCCTGTCCCTCCTGTAAGTGTATTGAGATTCGGGAACTGGTCAGCTTTGAGGTTTTTGAACCTCACTTTAACCGTTATATTGAGATATCGACTGTGCCCCGGTATGACAGGGCCGGCAGGTTCACCGGAATACTCCATGTAACAAAAGATATTTCTCATCGGAAGGACGCGGAGGTGCTGATCCAGCAGCAGATCAAGCGGCTTGCTATCTCCAATTTTATTGACAGAGCGATAGCCGCCAATCTTAACCTGAACTCAATTCTACATATATTGACTGACCTGATAATGCGCCACCTCGAAATTGATGCTGCTGATGTGCTCCTGCTGAACAAGGAGACAAAAATGCTGAGACACACGGCCGGTAAAGGGTTTCGTGCAAAAGGACTGATCCATACAGAACTGAGACTCAGGGATAGCCTTGCAGGTCTGGCAGCGATCGAACGACGGACTGTGACTGTTCCTGATCTCTTGAAAAAAGGAGCTGATTTTGAAAGTTTCAGGGATTCTTCATTAGATAAATTCGTATCATACGTCGCTGTTCCCCTTATTGCGAAAGATGAAGTGCAGGGAGTCCTGGAGCTCTTTCACAGATCTACACTGGACCCTGAATCAGAGTGGATAGAATTTCTGGAAAATATTGCCAGCCAGGCCGCAATCGCGATAGATAATGCTGCAATGGTGAACAACCTCGAGCGATCAAAGAATGAGCTGGTTAATGCCTATGATAGTACAATAGTCGGGTGGTCCCATGCACTGGACATGAGGGATAAGGAAACAGAAGGCCATTCCAGACGAGTGGCAGAGATGACCGTTCGCATAGCAAAAGAGATCGGGATTCAAGATAAGGATCTCATTCATATCAGGAGGGGGGCCTTTTTGCATGATATCGGAAAAATGGCGATCCCGGACAGTATTCTTCTAAAGCCGGCCCGCCTTACACCTGAGGAACGGAAAGTTATGGAACATCATACGGTTTACGCGATGAATATGATTAAAGATATCGAGTATCTCCACCCCTCTTTGGATATCCCCCTTAACCACCATGAAAAGTGGAATGGAGAAGGCTATCCAAGACAGCTCAAAGAGACTGAAATACCTGTGGCAGCAAGAATATTTGCAATCGTTGATGTATGGGATGCCCTCTCATCAGACCGTCCTTACAGGGCAGCATGGTCCCGTGAGAAGGTCCTCAACTATATTCGGGATGAAGCAGGAAAACACTTTGATCCGAGGATGGTTGATGTTTTCATGAAAGTTCTTAACAGCGACTATATTGATGAAGCGGAAAAGAAGACTGGCTAACTAGTCAGGAGCAGCACATTCCCGGGTCCCCGGGGGTTTATGCCGCCAGTTTACGCAGGGCTTCAGATGCAAGTTCCCCGACCGTCATTTTGTTTAGGGTGCTGTTGCTGTAGAAGTCAAGTTCAGCACTGTCACTCATCAGGGTTTTCAATTTTATTTCTGCCCCCAGAGCTCCCAGTTCGCCAAGAGCATAGGCTGCGTTCCCCCGAACATTCATGTCTTCAGAGTTCAGGGAGGAAACCAGAATCGGAATGGCATATCCTGCTGTTTCCTCATTTATCCTGCCGATTCTTCCCGTGGCCCAGAACGTTCCGGCGGTCAGCATCTTTTCCTCGTGGAATGAAACAATGATGGGCGCTATGTCAGCACAAAGGTGCGGATTATTTTTTACAATTTCACCAAGCATCTCCGGAGCGCTCCAGCCAATCCCGCCGGACTCATCCCGAAGCATCCACAACAGGCGCCCGACAATGTTTCTCACTGTATCCGGATCTGACTGCGCTATGTCCTTAGATAATACTCCTACAGCTTCAATGGCCCGCCACGCACGCTCTTTCTTTTTGTCGTAGGAGAGGGTAACAAGTATGTTTACTATCTTGTGACTGGTGGCAGGAAGGCTGTGCAGCTGATCAAAGGCCCGCGTTTCAAGCAGGTGAATTATCTGTTTTTTTAAAGGCAGCACGATAAGAAAGACCTTTCACTCGAAAATCAACTTAATCTCAGGCATCCTCTCACTGAAGGCAACACCAACGCAGTCGGTATCGCAGTCAGCGCAGGCGCCCACACAGCTGATGATTACGGTATTGCCCCTGATTTCAACGAGCTCCACAGAACTGTTATGGGCTTCCAGAAGCCAGTTTAAATTTTGGATAACTTCATTAACTCTTTTTTGAATATCGTTCATAAAAGCGCTTGATAACAGATTCGGTGACGGCTGTTACGTCGGGTCTTCCTCTCAAATTATAGCTTTCGAACATGGCAATGTTCAATATGAGGATATACTGAAAAATGATTTATCCTGTGTAATGAGTTTGCCGGTCAAAATATTATGTAATCGAGATTTATCAGCTGAACTTCCCGTGGTACTCTTTTACTTTTCTGGCAAAATCCTTCGCAAACTCATAACACTCTGATTCATCCTCCATGGATGGTCTTGACAGCACCTGCATCCCGGGCTCAACAACTTCAAGTTTCATTCTCTTGAACTCTTCGTAGGCTTCCTTTACTGCTCCGCCGCCCCATCCATAACTGCCAAATGCTCCGGTTATCCTGTTCTTTGGCCGAAGACCTCTGAGGTGAGTAAGAAATTCCGCAATTGATGGAAAAAGGATATTGTTCAGCGTGGGGCTGCCAATGAGACAACCTCGGGCCTTCCAGAACTCTTTTATCGCCTCGCTCATTGGAGAAGCCCTCAACTTAATGACTTTGCAATCAACACCTTCATCTTTTATCCCCTGCATAATCGGGATGGTCATTCTCTCCGTGCTGTGCCACATTGTGTCGTAAATAACAGCAATACTCAGGTTTGCCTTCCCATTAGCAAGATCGAGATACCTCTGTAAAATACCACCCGGATCTTTCCTCCAGATAATACCGTGATCAGGGGCTATCATGTCTATTTCAAGACCGAGTTTCTGAACTTCAGCTATTTTCACCTTGATAAGCTGACCAAAGGGCATCAGAATGTTCGCGTAATAATCTACAACAGCGTCATCAAGCTCAGACCGTGAAGCACATTCTATAAATTCATCATCAAATCTGGACGCTGTAGCCAGGTGCTGTCCAAAGGCGTCCTGGGAAATAAGAAGTTTTGCTTCCTTAACATAAGTCATCATTGAGTCAGGCCAGTGGAGCATGGGTGTTTCAAGAAAGGTCAGCGTATATTTTCCGGTACTGATCGCGTCTCCTGTCTTAACAGTTTTAATATTCCATTTGGAGATATCAAACTGCTTCTCCAGGCCCTTTCGGCCTTTTTCTGTTATATAAATCGTTGCCTCAGGCGCAAGCTCCAATATTTTGTCAATGCTGCTTGCGTGGTCAGGTTCGATATGGTTGATGACCAGATTAGTGATTTTGGCCGGATCAGTAATAGTGCGGATATTTTTTATGGTATGCCGTGAAAAGTCTGACTTTACCGTGTCTACAAGAGTGATCTGTTCATCCATGATCAGGAAGTTGTTGTAGGTTGTTCCGCTTGGTGTTACATACCCGTGAAAGTCACGTATTGCCCAGTCAATAGCACCTACCCAGTAAATATCAGGTTTAATCTCATATGATGTCACAGTTACCTCCAGGTCAATAACTAAATTAATATTTGAACGTATAGTAAAC
Organism: Thermodesulfovibrionia bacterium; assembly: GCA_947259645.1. GTDB lineage: Bacteria > Nitrospirota > Thermodesulfovibrionia > UBA6902 > UBA6902 > Glo-13. The sequence continues at coordinate 46,334 of CAMYND010000012.1, forward strand.
CGCTGCAGAATAAAACTCAATTCAGATTCTGCACAATGTCAACTATATTATTAATGAGTATAGCGAATCAATGATAAATATCATAGCAGACGTTGTGGTTCTCCTGCCACAATTAAAAGTATTACCAATGGCAAAGGCACGGGTGCATCTAATAATTCATGGATATGTACAAGGAGTGTTTTATCGCGCGAGCACCTGTGAGACAGCTCGAAGGCTCGGATTGAAGGGTTGGGTGAAAAACCTTCCTGACGGAAATGTTGAAGCCCTGTTTGAAGGGGACACGGTCAAACTCAATGAGATGATCCAGTGGTGCCGCAGCGGCCCGGCAGGTGCCCATGTCACTGACGTGGCTGAGAAGTGGCAGGACTTTAAGGGAGAATTCACTGAGTTTTCCATTGCTCACACCTTCTAGATTACCTTAGCTTTAGATCGTTATCCCTTTAATAAATAACTAAATAAAAACCTAAATCAGTTCTTGTCGTTTGATTTATTACGAATACCCATGACTTTTTATTGACAAGAGCCAGTGTGCAAATAGATAATATCTGATGCTCGAAACCGGATATTCATTGCACACCATTGACAGTATTCCAGATAAGAAGACCGCCCTGATCCTTTCTCAAGTAACGGGGGCCCAAATTTACGAATTATTTGCATCTGCCAACAGGGTACGGGACAAAAAAAGGGGCAACAGGGTCGATTTGTGCTCCATTATAAATGCAAAATCTGGTGCCTGCCCTGAGGACTGTTCTTTTTGCGCCCAGTCCGCGCATAACAAGTCAAAAGTGAATGTATACCCGCTCCTTAAGCGAGAGGAAATAATTAAGGCCGCACGATCTGCGAAAGAACATGGAGTAAAGCGGTTTTGTATTGTGACCAGCGGCAAGAAACCATCGAAGAAGGAGTTGAAGGAAATATCCAGATTTATTTCTGAAATCAGAGACCTGGGTCTTCTGCCCTGTGCCACGCTCGGTATGCTGGAAAAAGATGAGTTGATGCAGCTCAAAGATGCGGGCCTGAACCGGTATCATCACAATCTCGAAACATCGGAGACATTTTTCAGTGAAATATGCAGCTCTCATACCTACAAAGATAAAATAAGAACCATAGAAGGGGCCATTTCTTTGGGATTTTCTCTATGCAGCGGCGGAATTTTTGGACTTGGTGAATCCTGGGAAGACCGGATTGATCTGGCCTTTGCCTTAAAAGATCTTGGTGTTGACTCAATACCAATTAATTTTTACACACCATATACTGCATCAACCGAGAGCAGAGAGTATGCCTTGGGGCCGATGGAGGCGTTAACCATAATAGCCCTGTTCAGGCTGGTGCTTCCTGAGTGTCAAGTGAGAGTCTGCGGTGGCCGTCCCCAGACACTGCGCGACTTCGGTTCCCAGATATTTCTGGCCGGCGCGGATGCTCTCCTGATCGGAAACTATCTTACGACGTCCGGGCGAAACCCGGCTGATGACCTCCAGATGATCCAAGACGCGGGGCTGGAAATATAATGTCACGGCGTTCATATTACAGTATCAGGATGAGATCTGGCAGGTCTCATTCACACGTTTCCGGGGCTGAAGGTATCTATGGCAAAGATGAGCTCAGCAACGTTGTAAAAGAATTTACGCAGCGGGCACTGACACACGATAAGGGCAGGGCTGATGAAATTCGTCTAACCGTTGAGGAACTAAAAGAGACCCCAAAGCGGATCTCTTCTTTACCGGTAGCAACCATTAATACCAGAAATGCAGAGGCAGCCATGAAGGCCTCCCTTAAAATCCTTACTTCTGTTGGTATAACAGAACGTGCTGTGGAAGAAGCGTACAGGGCTATCAGTGCCGGGATAACAATGAGGGGCGCGATGTTAATGGACATCGAGGGCGTCAGGCTTGAACCAGATCTCCTGAGAGGCGTCAGGGTAACCCGGATGGGCATTACAAAGGCAGCATCCACGGACCTTGCCAGAAAACTGGGCAGACATGGGCTTAATAATAGCACAGTAAAGGAAGCTCTGATTCTTGCCAGCAAGGTCCACCGGTACCGCATGGTTCTTGGTGAGCTGTGCATCTCTGATGACCCATATTATACGACCGGTTATATTGCAACGCGTGCGCATGGATATGTCCGTCTTCCCCGCATTAAAAAAAGGGGGGTCCCCTTTGGCGGAAGGGCTTTTTTCATAACCGGGGGAGAGGTAAAAGACCTGATAAAGTACCTCCAGCAGACGCCTGTTTTGATCAATGAAATAAAGCCGTGTACGGGCGCTGTTAAGTTAAAGGAAATGCTCCAGAGAAAATCCCGCAAATGATCCTGATAATGGCACGGAACTCACGCCCTGTCTTTACTGAACGGTTTTCAGCATAATCTATACCCCATTCATGGTAAAATTAAAAACCATGACACCCCTGGGTCACGCTTCAGTATCTTTTATATCAGGCAAGCTCGTTCGCTCTTTGTCCGTTCCTGCGGTAATTCTCGGTGGTGTTTTACCTGATATTGATTTTATTTTTATTTTCTTTAACTGGTTTAATCAGGTTCACCGGGTTATTACACATAATGTACTATTCCTTTTGTTCGCTTCGCCGGTCTCTTATATAATAGTTTCAAAGGGAAGAAAAGGGCCTGTAAGCCTAAGCATTTTTACCGGTGGTATGCTGCACCTTTTGATTGACGCATGTATGGACAATAATCCCACAAACGGAATCGGCCTGACATTGATGTGGCCTTTTTCAGATACCTACTTTTCTCCCTTTAACTTATTGACTCCATCAGCGAACAGTCAGGGATGGCAGAGACCTCTCCTCATGCTGAAAAGTATTCTTCCCAATATGCTTTTTGAAGTCCCTTTTTATTTTATTTCATTGTTTCTCATTATGCGTGAAAGAAGATCCCGTACCTTTGCATGATATTCATATTAGTCAAAAAAATTATAATATGTTGTAATTAAAGGAAATTAAGATCTATTAGGATTGCAAATTAACCAATAACCATTACTGATTTTACAATCAGTAAATATCTAGGCTAATATAGTTGTTCCTCTGTAACTCTAAATAGAATCAATATAAATAACATTTCAGTTTCAATGAAAGGAACCTTTGCAATGGCAGCCATAAACAGAACAAAAGACGGGCATCTGCTTGGCCCGGATGAAGAAATTAAGTATACCACCTGCTACATGTGCGCATGCAGATGCGGTATTAAAGTTACCCTGAAGAACGGTAAAGTTCGCTATATTCAGGGTACTCCTGATCATCCTACAAACAAGGGAGTTATCTGCGCGAAGGGCTCGTCCGGCGTTATGAAACAGTTCAGCCCGGGACGCATAACAAAACCCCTATTACGGAGGGAAAACGCTGAACGCGGTGAAGCTGACTTCGAGGAAATATCCTGGGACGAGGCCATGAACATCATGGTCGAACGCCTGAAAAAAATACGGGGCACTGATCCGAAAAAACTTGCATTTTTCACCGGTCGTGACCAGATGCAGGCGCTCACTTCATACTGGGCGAAACAGTTCGGAACACCGAACTTTGCGGCCCATGGCGGATTCTGCTCAGTAAACATGGCAACAAGCATGATCTATTCGTTCGGAGGTACCTGCTGGGAATTTGGCGGAACTGATTTTGAGAGAAATAAATATATGATGCTCTTTGGTGTTGCCGAAGACCATGACTCAAATCCCCTCAAGCTCGGGATCTCAAAGCTCCGCGAGCGTGGCGGGAAACTGGTCGTGATAAACCCTGTGCGTTCAGGCTATGGCGCTGTCGCTGACGAATGGCTGCCGATCAGGCCGGGAACTGACGGGGCCTTTATACTCGCCATGATTCAGGTACTTCTGAAAAACGGCCTCTATGACAGGGAATTCCTGATTACTCACACAAACGCTCATCACCTGATCCAGACTGATGAGGGAGATGAGAATGAGGGGATGTTTCACCTCATTCCCGAATGGGAGATGGAGGAAACACAGCAGACGGTCTGGGACAACAAGACAAAATCGATTAAGGAAGCACACACCAAGGGTACAGACCCCGCTCTCGTCGGAGAGTTTATGGGCCCCGAGGGAAAGACATTAAAGACGGGGATGCAGCTTCTTATTGAACGGGTCATGAATGATTACACGCCTGAAAAAGCAGCTACCATATGCGGCATCCCTGCTGAGACAATTGAGAGGATTGCTCTGGAGATCGGCATTACAGCGAGGGATGAAACCATCTCGTTGCCCATTCCCTGGACTGATGTGTGGGGTAATGAGCACAAGACAACAACGGGCAATCCTGTTTCAGTCCATGCAATGCGCGGCATTGCCGCGCACTCAAACGGATTTCAGACCGGAAGGGCTCTCTCTCTCTTCATGATGCTTTTAGGAATCATTGACAGGCCCGGCGGTTTCAGGTTTAAGCCTCCCTATCCCAAGCCGATACCACCCTGTCCGAAACCGATCAATCACGCAAGCAAAATAAAACCTGACACACCGCTGCCTGCGCCCGAACTGGGATTTCCTTCAATGCCTGAACATCTCATGGTAGATGATAATGGAAAGCCTCTCCGAATTGACAAGGCATTCAGCTGGGAATTTCCGTTCACAGCTCACGGAATGATGCATAACGTCATTACGAATGCCTACAAGGGAGACCCTTACCATATTGATACCCTCATCATTTTTATGGCCAACATGAGCTGGAATTCTACGATGAACACCAGCGGGGTCATTGAAATGCTGAAGGCACGGGACGAGCAGGGCAAGCACAAAATCCCTTTTCTTATTGTCAGTGACGCTTTCTTCAGTGAACAGGTTGCTTATGCCGACCTTGTTCTGCCGGATACGACATACCTAGAACGACATGACGTCATCTCACTTCTGGACAGACCTATCTGTGAGTACGACAAGGTCGCTGACGCGATACGGCATCCGATTCTGGAGCCGAAGGGCGAATGCAGACCGTTTCAGCAGACATTGATTGACCTGGCAAACAGGCTCGGGCTTCAGGGGTTTACAAATGAAGCCGGCGATCCCCTGTATGAGACATATGAGGAGTTTGTAACCAACTGGCAGCCGAGCCCTGAAGCTGGCGTTGGTTTTCTCGCGGGATGGAGAGGAAAGGACGGAACAAGTCACCTTGTAGGTGAGCCCAACAGCAATCAGTGGGAATCCTACAAAAGAAATAAAAGCTTTTTTGAGATAGAGCTCGAAGACACCATCAAGTACAACCGCAACATTAATCAGGGTTACCTCAACTGGGCAATGGGACATAAATTTAAACGGGACAATGAACCGATCATCATGCACTTTTATTCTGAGCCTCTCCAGCGGTTTCGCCTTGCGGCAAAGGGTTTAAGGAAAGGGCGTAAGCCTGCCACAGCATCACAGCGGGAGAGGATAATCAGGTATTTTGATCCCCTGCCGTTCTGGTACGAGCCCATTGAACACCAGAAGGTGAGTTCTGAGAAATATCCATTCCATGCCATAACCCAGCGGCCAATGCCGATGTATCATTCCTGGGATAGTCAGAATGCGTGGCTCAGGCAGATCCTGGGTCAGAACTTCTTATATATAAATCCTGTTGCGGCCGAGAAGATGAACATCAAGGATCTTGACTGGGTATGGGTTGAATCTCCTATCAGCAAAATCAGGGTTCAGGTAAAACTTTCCAATGCTGTTGAGGTCAACACTGTCTGGACATGGAACGGCATGGGCAAAATACCGGGTGCGTGGAACCTCGATGAAAACGTAGATGAAGCGAAAAAGGGTTTTCTCCTGAACCACCTGATCAGTGAAGAGATTGACCATGATGAAGGCCTCAGGATATCAAACAGTGATCCGATCAGTGGTCAGGCTGCATGGTTTGATTTGAGGGTCCGCATTTCAAAATCAAAAGAAAGCGGGCACTGGCCTGAATTCAAGGCGATTAAGCCCCTGGCTCACATGGACAAGCGACCGGATATATTGAGGTATGAATTTATCAGGGATAAGTAAAAGGTAATAAAAAATACTGTATTTAATGTGGAGGAATATAGATGAATAAGCGAATGGCTCTGGTAATAGACCTGAATAAGTGCGTTGGCTGCCACGCCTGCGCAACGAATTGCAAGGCCTGGAATACAGGAGGAGATTACGGACCGTTGACAGACGTTGAACCATACGGAAAGAACCCTGACGGTGTCTGGTTTAACCGCGTGCAGACCTATGAGGTTGGAAAGTACCCCAATACAGAAATCCTTTATCTGCCAAAATCCTGCATGCACTGCAAGGACGCGCCGTGTGTCAAGGTATGCCCTACGTCGGCAACATACAAGAGGGAATCGGATGGAATCGTACTGGTCAATTATGAAGAGTGTATCGGATGCAAGTACTGTTCCTGGGCCTGTCCCTATGGTTGCCGTGAATTTGATGATTATGACGGTGTTATGAAAAAGTGCACGCTCTGCGTTGACCGGATTTACAATGAAAACCTTCCGGAAGAAGAAAGACAGCCGGCATGTGTGCTTGCATGCCCTACACGGGCGCGGACCTTTGGCAATATCAATGACCCGGAAAGTGAAGCCGCCGTGAAGATCAAAGAAAGAAACGGGTATAAACTTATGCCTGAAGTAAGCACAAGTCCATCAAACCATTATCTTCCGAAGCAGAAGGTCAAGATACAGATTGATGAGGATGAAATACTGACCAGAAAGCATGTGATCGTCGAGACTGAAAAGAAAGTCTCCTCATACGCTGAAGTAACATCAGATGATATTGCTGTACCATAAAAAATAATGCAACGGCATATTTCATATGCCCGCGCACACGATAACTGTACGATTAGCGTTTAATAAATGAAAAAAATATAATCAGGAGGAACGAACTATGCATCCGGAAATATCTCTCGTATTATTGACAGTTCTGGCAGGGGCAGGCCAGGGGATATTCATTTTACTTGTGGCTCTGAATTCATTGTTTTATGGCACGGGGGCTGTACCCTCAGAATATATTGTGGCAGCAGGCGCCATTTCTCTTCTGTTTCAGGTAGGTGGTATCATAACAAGCACAGCCCACCTCGGTAATCCCCACAGAGGCTGGCGGGCCATGTTAATGATAAAGAACTCCTGGTTGTCACGGGAGGTGGTTACGCTTTCATTGTCCGTTGGGATCACTGCTCTCTATCTTCTTTTATACTATTCAGGGGCAACCGGTACTGTTCTTTTTGTGACAGGTATGGTCGGCATTGCGGCCAATCTCGGTTTTTATCTTTCCTGTTCAATGGTATACGCCTCGGTGACGTTTATAAGGGAATGGTCAAATGCATTTACGCCATTAAACTTTACCCTCTTTGGTATAACCTCAGGTTTTGGAGTAAACCTGGCAATTGCGCACTATACTCACGTCAACACTGACATCTTATTCGGAATAAATTCACTGACTCTTGCTCTTGCCCTGGTCGCGTTGATAATGAAACTATTGTCATACAGGTTTAACGCAACGGCCTATGTTTCGGTAAATGTAAAAAACGCCATAGGTGTCAATGATCCAAACATTAAGTTAATGGATATGGGGGCTTCCTACGATCATTACAACACAAAAGAGTACTTTTATGAGAACGCTGAAAAGATCACCAGAAAGACGATGTTTCTTGTTCTGACGGTTGCCTTTCTTGTTCCTATTATCCTCTGGACCGTGGCCGCACTTAAGAGAGAAATGGCCTATATTCCTGAGTTGACCGTTATTGCGGCAATTGCCATGATAGCGGGACTTATAATTGAACGCCGCTTTTTCTTCATTCAGGGCAACAATGTTCAAAACCTTTATTACGCCAACTTCAGGAGCACTGGTGTGAGAAACCCTCTTGAGAGCAGAGCGCGTAAAGGTACTCCCGTCCCCATGAACTGATAGAAATTCGAATAAGGGAAAGAAGCGGATTTAACAGTCAACTATTTTGAGGCTGTTTTTCAGTGACGATGATATATCCCCTGTGTTGTTTGCCGTTGCAATAAATATGACGTTTGAGAGGTCATAGGGCAGCTCGATAAAATTGTCTACAAAATGACGGTTTTTATCGGAGTTAAAAACATCACGCATGAGTGTTCCGAAACTCCCGTCAACTTTATCAAGATCATTAATCATGATAACAGGGTTGGAAGTGCCGGATTGACATATGTTTTCGATGATGCGCCCCGGGAACTGCCCTCCAGACAATCTGTTCTCACCCGTAATGTCTGTTTCTTTTTTGATATCATTAAAAGATATTTCTCTGAATTCCCTGCCCAGAGCAGTTGAAAGGGCTTTTCCGATCATTGCTTTTTTTTCAGATGATGACCCGCTCAGGCAAAGAATAGTGCGTCCTGCTGAACCTGATCGTTTACTGTCCAGTGCCTCAGAAACGATTGCTCTTAATTCATTAATCTGAAGGGGCTTGACAAGATAATGGAAGGCGCCTTTTCGCATCGCTTCAACAGCTGTTTCTGTAGTAGCATAGCCGGTTATTACTATTACGTCTGTCTCGGGGTACATTTTTTTTGTTTTCTCCAGAACATAGATGCCGTCAATATTTGCCATCCTTAAGTCAGTCAGAACAATATCAAACCGGGAACTCTCCAGTTCAACTATCGCATCTTCACCGCTCGGGCTGGTCACTACTTCATACCCTTCTTTCCTTAACAGGCGAGCGATATTTTTCAGGGCAACTTCTTCATCGTCGACAACAAGGATTCTTGGACAGGGGGTTATTTTAGGGCTCTGGAGGGACAGATGTTTAACAATAGCAGTTCTCGCATCAGGGGCGATATCAGGGAGATCATTCAGGCTGTTCTCTATTTTTGTCATATCCGAGAAATCCCCTGTTGTCCGGCTCCAGGGAAGTTTTATGAGGTAATCAATATAGCTGGCGGTTTTCCGATATTCAGGCGATTCCGAAGAAGACTGTGATAAAAAATCCAGTGCTTTTAGGGCCATCTGAAGAGCAGGAGGCGGAAGTTTAGCCGATGTAACAGCATCATGCAGGCGATCATAGGGTGGAATCTGGTGACTGTTCTCTCTGTCGTTGATTTCAGTCAATGTTAACTCCGGTACTGTTGGATAGAATAAACATGGGCCGTACTATTTCATAGCCTTGACCTGATGGTCTATATTCAGTATATCAGGATGGAGAGGACAAGTAAATTTAGAGAATTCATTATTATAAAAATTTATATGCTAATCAATATCTTCCTAATGGCAAGGTTTTTAGGGTACTCTTTAACCATACTTTCCTGTTATGCAACTCAAAATCTGGCATAAGATGATCATAGGGATCACCATTCCTTCCCTAATTGCTGTACTTGGGGGAATCCTGACCTATGGCTACATTAATGATATCAAGCACAGGCAGGAATATGTTCAAGTCGCAGATGACCTCAAGGAAAATGTTTTTGAGGTCAGACGGAATGAAAGAAATTTCCTCACATTTAAAAACAGTGATTATCACAAAAGAGTTCATAGATCAATTGAGGAGCTCAGACAGGCGATAAACAGTATTTCTCCCCATACGTCTGAAGAGATCGGCGAGGGAGGTTTTACACTCCTGAATGATTCAATAGATGAATATGCAAAACTCCTTGACGCCCTGGTTGTGAGTTATACAAAGGAGCAGGACGTGATCAGAAAAGTGAAGTCCGAGGGAGAAAAGCTTGAATCCATTGTGTCGAAGAAAAGAGGTGCAAAGGAGTTTACTCCGAGTTTTATCCTGAAGTTGCGGCTCCTTGAAAAGAATTATATGTTCTACCGTGACAGGAAATCATATAACGATCTTGGCAACGGGTTATCTCAGATTAAGAACCTGACACCATTCTGCTTTGAATGCGATCCCTATGTGAATTCCATACAAGATCTCTTTGCAGTGTATGAGGTAAGCGACGACATTCTCGGCAATTTGCAGAACACGGGAAATGAACTGGAGGAAGTGTCCGGCAGGATCGCATTCAGGGAACGGCAAAAAATAGGTTCCTTTATTAATCGTTCACAAAGTCTGCTTCTGGCAGCCCTTGCTCTTCTGTTTGTGCTGGGACCGTTATTTGTGTATAAAACATCAGCTTTTGTTGTAGCGCCGATAAAGAGGCTCTCGGAAATAACCAGGAAAATAGCAGGGGGTGAGATATCATTAAGAGCTCCATTGAAAGAGCATGATGAAACCTACTCACTTTCCGCATCCTTTAACACCATGCTTGACCATCTGCAGAGTACACAGCAGAACCTGAAAGAGAGTCTTGAGCTTCTCAACGAAAAACAGGCTCAGCTGGTAGAGTCGGAAAAACGCGCATCCCTTGGCCTGCTTGTTGCGGGTGTTGCCCATGAACTGAATAATCCACTGAATAATATTTCCCTTGCCGCAGAGGCCATGAAGGAAGAGATTCATGAGTCAACAGAAGAAGAAATGAGCGGATACATTTACGACATCCTGATGCAAAGCAAACGGGCCCATAACATTGTGGAAAGCCTCCTCGACTTTGCCAGGGCCAGGAAATCAACTGTCATGGAAAAGCAGGATATCATCAAGATAGTAAATGATTCACTGTACCTTGTATCAAACCAGCTAAGAATCAATAATATAAAGCTGGTCAAGGATCTACCTGAAAAACCCTTCTTTGTGAAGGGCAACCAGAGCAAGCTGGAACAGGTTCTCATCAGTATGTTTATCAACGCCATCCATGCGATGAAAGATACAGGAACGCTGGGTATCAAGGTACAGCCTGATACTGATAACAGGCATGTGCTCATAGAAATAAGCGATACAGGCTACGGTATTGCTGAAAAAGATATGAAGAACATATTTGAACCCTTCTATACAACAAAACCGCCGGGTGAAGGCACCGGACTCGGGCTGTCTGTAAGCAATGCCCTTGTTATGGAGCATAAGGGGGAAATCGATATTGAAAGCAAACCAGGGGAGTGGACAAAATTCAGGATAAGACTTCCGCAGTATGAAGAGTCAGGAGATTTTGTTGCTGATCAGGGTTCATTGCATGTCTGATCACCTGGAGGTAATGGTCGTTGATTTTGTCAGGCCCCTGGGTGCCTGGCCTTTTTAACGTAATTAACTGATATAACTACAAAAAAACCCTCTGACAGACAGGGGGTTTATTTTATTGTATTGCATTTAAACCGGAATGGAGGAGGCCTGGCAGATAAGCCCAGGGTCTGCCCCTGTACGTTGCCTTGACAAAGATATCAATTTTCTTTAACATTTTCAATGTCATATATGATATTCAGGCGCGTAGCTCAGGGGGAGAGCGCTTCCCTGACACGGAAGAGGTCGGCGGTTCAATACCGCCCGCGCCTACCATAAGAAGCTATCAGCATAACATTGTCAGCTGACAGCAAAAAAAGAGCTGATCGCTGACGGCTGAAAGCTGACAGCTATAAAAAGTGAGGTAGAAAATTTTAGAAGCATCTCAAAAAGAAAAAGAGTATCTCGAAGTATATCGGCACAGCACCTCCCACATAATGGCTCACGCGATAAAAGAGCTCTTTCCTGACACCAGGTTTGCCATTGGGCCAGCCATTGATGAAGGGTTCTATTATGATGTAGATTGTGACCATAGCATTACCCAGGAAGATCTTCCGAAAATCGAAAAGAAGATGAAGGAGATTATCAAGGCCAGGAGCCCCTTTCAGCGCAAAGAGCTTTCTAAAGAAGAGGCGATCAGCCTTTTTAAAGGCATGGGAGAGACCTATAAAGTCGAGCTCATTGAGGAGATAGATGAAGAGAAGGTAACGGTCTATGAAGAAGGAGGGTTTGTTGATCTCTGCCGGGGACCTCACCTTGAAACTACCGGCAAGGTAAAGGCCTTCAAGCTGCTGTCTGTCGCGGGAGCATATTGGAGAGGGGATGAAAAGAACAAAATGCTCCAGCGCATTTATGGTGTTTCCTTTCCTGAAAAAGAGGCGCTGAAAAAGCACCTTGCCTTTCTTGAAGAAGTCAAAAAGCGTGATCACCGCCGCCTTGGCAAGGAACTGGACCTCTTCAGTATGAACGATGATATCGGTTCGGGCCTGGTTTTGTGGCATCCCCGCGGAGCTGCAATCAGAAGGGCTATAGAGAATTTCTGGCTTGACGAGCATCAAAAGGCCGGGTATGAGATATTATACACGCCCCATATTGCAAAGCTGGACCTCTGGAAGAAGACAGGCCACCTCGATTTTTACCGGGAAAATATGTATGCATCCATGGAAATTGAGGGACTTGAGTATGAGATAAAACCGATGAATTGCCCGTTTCATGTAAATATATTCAAGAGTAATCTGAGAAGCTACAGAGATCTGCCCATTCGCTATGCCGAGCTTGGAACAGTGTATCGCTATGAGCGGTCAGGTGTATTGCACGGGCTTCTCAGGGTCCGGGGTTTTACACAGGATGATGCACACATTTTCTGCAGAGAGAGCCAGATAGAGGATGAAGTCATGAAGGTGCTGGATTTTACACTTTTTATTCTAAAGACTTTTGGGTTCTCAGACTATATTGTTTATCTTTCAACTCGGCCGGACAAGTATGTCGGAACAGAAGAGGGCTGGGAAAAAGCGACTGACGCGCTGGAAAAAGCGCTTATTCATAAACAACTTACGTATGAAATTGATCCGGGCGAAGGTGTTTTTTATGGTCCCAAGATCGATATTAAAGTGCGTGATTCCCTTGGTCGGCAGTGGCAGTGCAGTACCATACAGGTTGATTTTAATATACCTGAAAGGCTTGACATCAGCTATAGAGACGCCGACAGCAAAGACCAGAGGCCGATTATGATTCATCGCGCGCTTATGGGCTCCCTAGAGAGGTTTTTCGGCATCCTGATAGAACACTATGCCGGGGCCTTTCCCTTATGGCTTGCGCCGGTGCAAGTTTCTTTGCTCAGCATAGCTGACCGGCATATTGACTATTGCAAGGAGATCGTGAGTTCTTTGATGAATCAGGGTATACGGGCTAACCTCGATTCAGATAATGAAAAAATAGGTTATAAAATCAGAAAAGCCACTATGTTAAAAACACCCTATATGTGTATAATAGGTGACAAAGAAACAGAAAATAAAACAATAAATATCAGAAAAAGAGACGGTGAAAATACAGGGGAGATGAGCGTCGAGAATTTGATAGCATTTCTCAAGGATGAAATTTTAACCAGGAGGTAGAGATAAGCAAACAGTTAAGAATAAATCGATGGATCAGAGCCAAGGAGGTTCGCGTTATTGCTGACGATGGAGAGCAGCTGGGAGTCATGAATATACATGTCGCGAGAAAGACCGCTGTTGACAGAGATCTTGATCTTGTTGAGGTGGCACCTGAAGCAAAACCTCCTGTATGCAAAATAATGGACTATGGCAAATATCGTTATCAACAGGCCAAAAAGCATACGACAAAGCAACGAAATCTCACATTGAAGGAAATTAAAGTCAGACCGCAGACAGATGAGCATGACCTTAATTTTAAGATGAAAAACGCCAAAAAATTTCTGGACCACGGTCACAAGGTTAAAGTGACAGTTTTTTTTAGGGGTAGAGAGATAGTACATAAATTTAACGGACAAAAAATCCTGGACACCATAACAGCAGAACTGGCTGAGGCCTCAAATGTTGAAACAAGGCCGAAGATGGAAGGAAACAGGATGATAATGATACTTTCACCAAAATAAAATGATGAGATAACAATCAGGAGGTTACCACTCAAATGCCGAAAATAAAAACACACCGAGGCGCGGCAAAGAGGTTTAAGAAAACCGCGACAGGAAAGTACAAGAGATACAAGGCGTACATGAGTCATATGATGAACCACAAATCCTCAAAGAGGACAAAACTGCTGAGAAAGGCAGGTCTCGTACACAAAACAAATATTGACGCCGTAAGAAAGATGCTGCCTAATTAATTGCTGATAACAATCAAATACTGATGTCAGCGCTGCAGTATGCTTCTCAATTGAACTATTCAAAAATAATAATAAATACTGTATAATGAGCACTACTCTTTTTGCTGACCGGATTTCAGAGAGGGCGTTCTTTAAAGAGAATGATTCAAGGGTAAGTGATTTCAGGAGGATGAAACAGAATGCCAAGAGCACGAGGTGGTTTTAAAACCAGAAGAAGAAGAAAAAAAGTTCTCAAGATGGCACGCGGCTTTTACAGTGCCAGAGGTCGTCTTTATAAAGTAGCAGCCGAGGCAGTTGATAAGGCGTTGCTCCATTCTTACCGGGACAGGCGGAATAAAAAGCGTGAGTTCAGGTCCCTCTGGATAATCAGGATCAATGCTGCGGTAAGGGCGCTGGGTATGACATACAGTCAGTTTATGAATAAACTGAAGGTCATGAACATTCAGCTGAACAGAAAAGCCCTGGCTGACCTTGCGTATAGTGATCCCAAGGCCTTTGCCAACCTTTTAGAAACGGTAAAAAAAGGGAATGCTGGATGATATTCAGTCCTTAAGGGATTCTGCCAGGGAAGACATAGAGAGCGCTTCAGGACTGAAAGACATTCATGATCTCAGGGTTAAGTATCTCGGAAAGAAAGGGATTCTCACCAGCTATTTAAAATCCCTGGGCTCTATCGCAAAAGAAGAACGGCGCGAATACGGACAGACGCTCAATGAAACGAAAGGCCTTATAGAGTCACTCCTTAATGGCAGAGAAGAAGATCTCAAGTCATCAGAATTAGAAAAAAATCTCGCATCAGAGAGCATTGATGTAACAATCACCGGCCGTAAAATCCCTTTCGGACACCTCCATCCTGTGACTCAGGTTCTTGATGAAATAATAAGTATCTTCATTTCTCTGGGTTTTACGGTCGAAGACGGTCCTGAGATAGAGCATGATTTTTACAACTTTGAGGCATTGAACTTTCCAAAGGACCATCCTGCCAGAGACATGCAGGACACCTTTTTTATAAATGATGATGTTGTGCTGAGGACGCACACCTCTTCTGTTCAGGTCCGGGTCATGGAGAACAACAGTCCGCCCCTTCGGGTAATTGTTCCCGGCAAAGTCTACCGCTGCGACTCTGATGTCAGTCACATTCCGATGTTTCATCAACTGGAAGGTTTTTTGATTGATAAAAATATTCGTATGAGCGACCTGAAGGGCACGCTCGAACTCTTTATTCACCGAGTATTCGGGCCTGAGACATCAATCAGGTTGAGGCCAAGCTTTTTCCCTTTTACAGAGCCGAGCGCTGAAATTGATATTTCCTGTGTCATCTGCAACGGCTCAGGCTGCAATGTGTGCAGCAGCACAGGGTGGATCGAGATTCTTGGTGCAGGCATGATTAATCCTCATGTTTATGAAAACGCGGGATATGAGCCTGACATGTATACAGGCTTTGCCTTTGGCCTTGGAATAGAGCGCGTTGCAATGTTGAAATACGGAATTAATGATATCAGGCTATTCCCGGAAAACGATAAAAGGTTTCTTGATCAATTTTAATATAGCAGTCAGCTTTCAGCGGTCAGCACTCAGCTTAGAATAAAGCCTGAGTATCAGTAGCTGAAGCCTGAACGCTGAAAGCTGTCCACTAATAAAACTATGAAAGCTTCGTACAACTGGTTAAAGGATTTTGTAGATTTTCAATTGTCTTCGCAAGACCTTGCCCATACTCTGACTATGGCGGGTTTTGAGGTCGAGGCGATCGAACCTGTTGAAGATGACACTGTCTTCGATATCGGAATAACGCCGAACAGACCTGACTGTCTCAGCATGCGGGGGATTGCACGGGAAATCTCTACAATTCTTGAGATACCTTTTAAAACCATTCCCTCCCAAGAGATTGAGGAAGAAGGGCAGGGGCCCCCTGTTGAAATACTGAATAAGGACCTTTGTCCACGGTACTCCTCACGGGTTATTACAGGAATAAAACCAGGGGCATCTCCTGAATGGCTGTCGAAACGACTCGAGTCCTGTGGTATACGGTCAATGTCCAATATCGTTGATGTAACGAACTATGTAATGCTGGAGATGGGACAGCCAATGCATGCCTTTGATCTTGACAAGATTGATCAGGGGAAGATCATCGTAAAAGAGGCAGGGAGCACCATAACATTTGTTACTCTTGATAATGAAGAGAGAAAAATTTCAAAGGATATGCTCCTGATATGGGATGGGAAGAAGCCTGTCGCAATTGCCGGTGTTATGGGTGGACTGAACTCTGAAGTACATGAAGGAACAACGAATATACTCCTTGAAAGCGCTTACTTTAACCCCTCTTCAGTACGAAAGACATCAAGAGCTCTTAATATTTCGACTGAAGCATCATACCGGTTTGAACGGGGAGTGGACAGGGAAGCCGCGGATGAGGCGATGAACAGGGCGGCACAGATGATTCTTGATCTGGCAGGAGGAAGAGCAACCGCAATGACAGATGCTTATCCGGAGCCCCACAAACCACGATCAATCCAGGTTTCAGTCAATTCTATAAGCTCACTTATCGGCATAGATCTTGATGAAGACACTGTGGGAAAAACCTTGAATAGTCTGGGATGCGGCACAGTCAATACTGATGGTGTTCTTACTGTTGTCCCGCCAAGCTACCGTGAAGACCTGATAATGTCTGTTGATATTGCGGAAGAAATAGCCCGGCTCTATGGATATGATAAAATCCCTTCAACATTCCCTGTAATGCAGATGAGCGCGGCTCCAGAGAACAAAAAGCAGAAGGTAATAAGCCGGCTCAAGGAGTCTCTTGTACATTCCGGGTTTTCTGAAGCAATAAACTATAGTTTTATGAACACTGATGCATTGGACAATTTAAATATAGGCGCAGGAGACAGAAGGAGGGACGTTGTACATGTCAAGAACCCCCTGAGAATAGAAGACGCAGCGATGAGGACAACACTGGTGCCAGCGTTGCTTAATAATATTCAAACAAATCACCGCCGCGGCGAGAAAGCGATCCGTCTATTCGAGATATCCAAAGTGTTTTTACCGTCAAAAGAGAAACTTCCTGAGGAAATACTACAGTTAGGAGCTGTATTGAGCAAGGAGCAGACAGCACGTTTCTGGGCTGAGCAGCATGAAGGGTTTTACGATCTCAAAGGAGCATTTGAAAATGTCCTTTCCGGATTAAAAATCAAGAATATTTCTTTTTCACACAGTGGGAAAGATACTGAACCCTATCTTCATCCCGGTAAGTCATGCGCTATATATATAAACGGAAATAAATCAGGAAGCCTGGGATCATTGCATCCCGCTGTTGCCGAAGCCTTTGATATCCGGGGCGACATTTCTCTCGGTACAATTGATAACATTCGCGAAATCATCGAATCCAGTGCTGAAAAAGAATATTTTAACCCACTGCCGAAATATCCCTGCTCAGAGAGAGATATGGCAATAGTTGTGGATGACACTATTACGGTGGCTTCTGTTGAAGATGAGATTTTCAACACTGAGACAACACTGATAGAATCAGTAAATTTGTTTGACATTTACAAAGGTAAACCGATTCCTCAGGGTAAAAAGAGCCTTGCCTATTCCATTCGATACAGGTCTTCAGAGCGAACCCTGAAAGATGGAGAAGTTGATGAGTTGCATGCGCATGTTCTTGGCCGCCTTCAGAAAAGCCTCAATGCCGAGTTGCGGAGCTGAGCTACCAGCCGGAGAACGCAGTTCAATCTTATTGATAAAACCATTGTCTAAAGATATTCAGTATGTTGACGATAATATATATATGGTCAACATGGAATATAAAATTATTATTCTTGAAAAGCTCGGCAATGGCTCACTCTACACTCACACATTTCCCCTTGAGCCTGATGCCCTGGAAGAAGGCTTAAAATTCAGAGCACTTCATTTCCACTCGGACTGTGTTTTTGTCCTTGAGTACTGCACAAACTAATCGTCATTCACCTTAATCAGACTTGTCTAATAAGAGAGAGATCATGTATCTTTTTCTATGGACATCAAGAGTGTAATTCTTTCGGACCCGATAAATAATTGGTTTTTCTCTCGATACCGGGACAGGGTCTATCTTGTAGGAGGTTATCTCCGGGACCTTCTGAGAAGCCGAATTTCTAAGGATAGAGATTTTGTATTCAAGGGTGATGTAGAAAGGCTTTCCCTCGAGGTTTCTGTTAAATTTGGAGGAACCCTTGTTGTTCTGAAGAAAAAAAAGGTCTGTCGCATTGTTTTCCCTGATAAAAGCGTCATAGATATCTCACTCCTTGAGACATCCATTGAAGAGGACCTCCAGGCAAGAGATTACACAATTAACTCTCTGGCGTGGTCCCCGGAAAAAGGTCTTTTGGATCTCTATGGCGGAATAGCCGACCTCGGGAACAGAAAGATCCGCGTAATAAGCAGACAGAATATAGCTGATGATCCGCTCAGGATTCTCCGGGCGTACAGATTTGCAGCCACCTTGCATTTCACTATTGATCGAGATACACGATCCTGCCTGAAGCATTACGCGTCAGATATTAAGGGGGTTTCATCAGAGAGGGTCACGTATGAGATAATTCTCTTGCTAAATAGCTATTTAACGCATAAATACATGATGTTAGCTTTTAATGATAATGTATTACATGAACTATTCGATATATCAAATCGTAGTTTATTAATAAATCTTAAACTATTAAAAAAGTTCGATATTTTCTGGAACCGCATTCATTTGCTGAGGGATAAAAGAAGGTTGAACAGTAACGTATCAGATATTTTGAATAAGGATGTGGGTCAGGAGTTAAAATCAGTCGGTCTTGTCAGGTTTGCCATTCTTTTCCTTGGAGCTGAACATGCAGCAGGCATGAAGAGGTTTCGGCTCAGCAATAGGGTGCAGAATGCGGTACATCGAATGTCTGTAGCATATTCACTCGCTTCAGGCCGAATCACGAGGAATCGGTTATATGAGATACTAAGGACAGCAAAGGGTTGTGAATATGAAGCCGCACTGTTGATATCGGTAATAAAAGAAAAGGCTGTTGATAAATACCTGTTGCGTACATCTGAATATCTGAAGATCTCAGAGAAATCAATTTTAAGCGGGCACGAGATCAAAGGAATGTTAAAAAGCGTTTCAGGACAGCAAATAGGGGATATTCAGGAAGAATTGAGGAGACGGCAATTTGCAGGGACGATAAAAGGAAAGACTGAGGCAAAGGAATTCATAAGAGCTAATTTAACATAATATATCTTATCGGACACTGGGGCTGTCAAAGTTTTGTTTAAAAGATGTTGAAACTCTCCTCCTCCTCTCCAGTAAGGCGCACCTGATATAACTATTCCATGGATTGCACAATTATTAGGCAGATAAAATACACTTAAAAATCAATGGCTTGATTAATTAATCATATAAATCAAAGGGGTTCAGCAACCAGGCCTTTATCTGTCAAAGAGATGACCCTTACTGGTATGCACTGGCCCGGCTCAAGGCTCTCGGAATTAACTAATATTTTCAAGTAGTTATCAGATAATGCATTATAGTACCGCGACTTAGAAGACTTACCCTCAATGATAACATTAAGTATAGTCTTAATATATCTTGTATTATATTCATATTTAAGCTTTCTACTTAAATTGAGCAGCTTCTTCACCCTGATCTTCTTTGTAGCTTTGCTCACATGCTCATTCAGGCCGGTGGCCCTGGTGTTTGGTCGTGCTGAATAGGGAAAGGCGTGGAGGTAGCTCAGGGGTAAACTTTTAATAAATCTGACGGTACTGTCAAAGTCATTATCAGTTTCTCCGGGAAATCCAACAATGATGTCAGTACCGAGTGAGATCTCTGGATAATCTGTTACTATGCTGTGAATAACCTGTTTGTAATATTCAGAGGAATAGCCCCTGTTCATTTTCTTTAGTATGTTATCGCATCCACTCTGGAGGGGAATATGGAGATGGCGGCACACCCTGCCCTTTTTCATGTACTCAAGGAACTCTGGTTTGAATTCTCGCGGCTCTATTGAGCTCAGCCGAATACGTACATCAGTACATGAATCAATAATCGACTTCACTATTTCCAGCAGAGAGCTTTCAGGCTTCAGGTCAGTGCCATAGGCGCCGATATGGATACCGGTCAATACTATTTCTTTATACCCGCTCGAGACCAGGTTGTTCACAGAACGCAGAACACTCGCGGTGTCCAGGCTCCGGCTTTTCCCCCGGGCCATGGGTACTGTGCAGTATGAGCAGGAAAAATTGCACCCATCCTGAATCTTTAAAAAGGCACGAGACCTGCTGGATGCATAGGGCTTATACGAGAGCGGATCTGATGGCTCATGAACCTCAATGGAGGATGCCCTTTCTTGAGTTGATATGTTTTGCACATGGGAAAGTATTGTATGTTTGCCGGAATTTCCTATAATTGAGTTAAGCCCTTCTATTTTCCGCAGGTCTTCCGACCGAAGCTGCGCGTAGCAGCCCGTTGCCACCACTTTAGCCCCGGACCGTATTGCTTTTCTTATGAGTTGTCGTGACTGATAGTCACTTTTAGCGGTTACTGTGCAGGTGTTGACTATGCAGATGTCAGGATTATCATCGTGCCTGACTATTTCATAATCATTATCTCTCAAGATGCCTTCCATGGAAGAACTCTCTGACTGATTCACTTTACAGCCCAAGGTCTGAATCGCTATTTTCATCTGACTGAATTCAAATCCTCTCTCCCAGCAGTGAATGCATTTTTGCCTCTGTAATCTGAACACTCACAATCTTTCCGATATCTGCGTTCTGCCCAGTGAAGTTGACTATCTTGTTCGTTTCCGTGCGTCCTGTGAGTCGTTCAGGGTCAGATGCACTAACACCCTCAACAAGAATCTCAAACTCCCTGCCTATAAGAGCCCTGTTTTTCTTTAGTGTGATGGAATCCTGAAGCTGTATAATTTGAGACAGCCTCTCTGACTTATCCGCTTCATCAACGTGGTCAGGCAATGTGAGGGCTTTCGTGTCAGGCCTTCTGGAGTATTTAAAGGCATAGATACCATCATATTCGAGTTCTGTAAGGGCATGCACCGTCCGCTCATAATCCTCATCTGATTCACCAGGGAATCCTACAATAATATCGCTAGTTACTGATATATTATTAATGTAACTTCTTATGATTTGTATTTTTTCTCTATATTCACAATACGAATAACCCCGGTTCATTAACCGGAGAATTCTGTCTGATCCTGACTGAATGGGCAGGTGTAAATGGTTGCAGACCTTTGGCAGGTCGACCATGGCCTGAATCAGCTTTTCAGAAAAATCTCTTGGATGGGATGTAACGAACCGTATCCGTTGCATTCCGTCAATCTCATGAATTCTTTTCAATAGATCGGGGAAGTCTTTTTCACCCGGCAGTCCTTTACCGAAGGAATTAACATTTTGTCCCAGCAGCGTGACCTCTTTAAACCCCTGGTCCGCAAGAACCTGTATTTCAGCATATATATCCTCAACAGGCCTGCTGCGTTCCCTCCCTCTCGTGTAGGGGACAACACAGTAGGCACAGAAATTATCACAGCCGTACATAATAGAAACCCAGGCCTTCACCTGCCCTTCCCTCTTGAACGGTAATTCTGTCCTGTGGTAATCAGGGTTCTCAAGGAGGGCGCTTTTTGAGGAGTTGCCATTCTTCACCCAGTTCTGGAAATTATTGATATTATCAGGTCCGAATAAGAAGTCTACATAGGGGAACCTCTTTAAAAGCTTCTCACCCCTTTGCTGGGCAATGCATCCCGCGACCGCGATTTTCAGCCCGGGGTTCTGTTTTTTGAATTTTTTTAATCGACCGAGCTCGCTTGTAAATTTCTGTTCAGCCTTCTCGCGTATGCTGCAGGTATTTAAAACAACGATATCAGCATCTCCAGCACCTTTAACATCTTCATATCCCGATTCCGAGAAAATACCGGCAATCTTCTCAGAGTCATGGACATTCATCTGGCATCCAAAAGTGTGAATATGGTATTTTTTACTCATAAAACAATATCTTATGCGTCATGTGTTTTTAATTAAATTAAAATGTTATTAATCTATCGCGATACATATTTTACACTATTTGCAATGTGATTATAAAAATGACGATATCATCTGTAAATTAATTTATAAACTTGGAAGGTCTTTACATGCTTTGATTTTGATATCTTCAGTCCAAAAAACTATTCGATTACTCACAACATTTAATTCTCAATAATCTGTGATGAATTGCATAAAAAAGAAGCGGTGAAATTCTTTGTGGTGCACATCTCGCCGAACGGCTTTCAAATAAAGAGATCGGCGAGCAACTCTTCATTGCAACGCCGACTGTCAAGCGTCACACGCAAACCATCTATGAGAAGCTCAACGTGAAGGGACGCCGTGATGCCGTTACGAAGGCCATCGGGCTGGGCCTGATCTCTGACTAGGCCAACTGCAAGTTCCAGGAGTTGCAAGTTAGTGACTGACTCATCAGCAAAAGTAGGAAGCACCCAGGATCAGCGTGTCCGAATCGACACCCGCGTCTGAACGATTGTGGCTTCCGATGTAAGCGAACTTCAGACCGAACCGGCCGTCAGTGAATAGCCCAGGCCAATGCCAAGGGGACATTCAGGAACTGCATGATCTTACCGAGTTCTTCAAGAAAGTTAAAGATACGGTATGCACGATTGTGATTACGTCGGAAGGATTATCTCAGAAATTGCCTATACCGGGAGTTCTCTGATTCGGAATCTATCATCCTCTATCATTACGATTGCTCCCTTAAGAAGCACTTCTTCAACCTGAGGAAGAATACTGTCAAGTAGAGGATTAATTCTTTCATGACTTTCATCGGATAAACGGAAAACGATCGCTGATGGTGATGATTTCTGTGATTTTGCAATTATTGCCGGAAAATCAAGATCCATAGTGAGAATAATTCTTTGTTCATCAATTGCAATATCAACTATCTCACTATCTTTTGCTTTCGGTATCCCTTTTTCACTTATGCGATAAATATCATGACCGGAAGAACGAAGATGATTTACGGTTTTGGGAGAGATAGGCATATCTGCCAGGAACTTCATTTATGGATTTCCGATATGGCTACGTTCTTGTCGCTTGCCAGCCATGCAGCATACTCAATGCACTGTTTTATATCTTCTTCCTCAATTTCAGGGTAATCATCAATTATTTCTGGATGAGACTTGCCAGCAGCAAGAAGCTTAAGAACGAGAGTTACAGGTATTCTCATTCCCCTTATGCAGGGCTGACCTTGAAATACTTCAGGGTCAATAGTAATCCGGTCCATTGTCTTAAACATTTCTCTACCTCCCTGTCTGATATTTTACCACAACTCAACGAGGAATCCATGTCATCCTTGAACAGGAGTTTCCCCAAATTTAAGCCCTGTCATGATTTTGAATATCCTAGCATATAACCATGATATTATCACCCTTTGGAAAAGGTCGATCCGAATGCATGGTTTCGGAATGTGGAAATTATTGCAGCCCAAAAAATCGGTCGGGAGACGGTGCACTATGTGATCAGTGTTTATAAATACTACACTGCCTATAAATTGCTTCTGGACAAAGGCCGACTGCAGAAAGAAGCCGGGAAAAGTCACTGACAAAAAAGAAATAAGTGACATGCAATCTGAACTGATTCTCTTCTCAAAATGGCACATATATAATTGTTTAAAAAACACAAAAATAAATTATTTGCAATAATATATATGTCAATTTGTTGAAATACTGCAAGCATTTGATATACTTGAGATTAAACTTATCTTTGAGTAATTTACGAAAAGTGGATTTGGAAACAAAATTTATGATGACGGATTAGCGAAAAACTTCCAATTATGCTTTAACCCCAGACATTTAAACGCTTTAAAAGCCCCAAAATCATAGTGAGGTACTTACACTTTCGGTTAGCCCATGGTCTTTATATAGTATTTTTTATTCATAAATCAATAACTTATGCCTCATCTGTATTCATTGCAGAATTATAATTGTGAATTGTATTTTACAATATTTCATTGGAGGAATAGTTGTGATATTGCATTCGAACTGGCAGTACTCAGGCAATCTTTATTTTGAGCTGCTTCCCCAAAGCTGATGCAACACGCTCAAGTGTTGATAGCTTGATATCTTCAGCATGATTTTCTATCCTGGAAATAGCAGTCTTCTTCGTCTTCAGCCTGCGAGCCAGTTCCTCCTGAGTAAGCCCGGCAGATTCACGAGCCTGCTTAAGCATAACACCGATCTTGAACTGTTCAAATCCTTCGTCATAGTCTTTAGCGAACTTGCGGTCTCTCTTCTTTCTCGTAGCAATATACTTTTTTAAATCGCTCATTTTGTTTTCCTCCTTTTCAGGAAATCCTTTTTATAAGCTTCTGCTTTCTCGATCTCTCTCTTCGGGGTTTTCTGTGTCTTTTTAACTAACCCGTGAGTCAGGACAACTAACAGGTTTTCCTATAAATAAACAGAAGACTCTATAGGCATTTGAGCCATGCTGAAAGGTTTAAAAAACAAAGGTCCTGCCCATAGAGCTATGTTAACTTGTATGTTAACATTTGTCGAGGCGGGATAAGCTGACTAAACCTGCATGTAGTTGTTACCGATACTGTGAAATTAATAAATTGATGCGTTTTCAAAATCTAAATCAGGCTGGGATTGGTGGATTTAAGATTTATAATGTATACAGAAAGTCGTATTTGAGGAAATGTAACACAGGAGTATCCATATCAATACTGGCCAACCCCATTAATGAACCAGCCGTGACTCCGGTAGTCAAGGTCTGTGAGGTCATCGTCAAAATCAGTAAAATTGTATCCAAGGCCAAGCTTAAAATATTTATTCATGCGCCGGTAGATGCCGATAATGAGGCCATGGCGCTGGTCATCTGCTTCCTGTACTCGCAGCCACTGATATTTCAGCAGTCCGTCCCACTTTTCGTGGAGATAGTAACGACCGATAATTGCAGCATAATCAACTTGTGTATCATACCAGTCCCCGTCACCTCGCTCTTCCCTGATCTGTCCCAGTTTATATGCGTATTTGGCCCCCACCTCAATGCTGTGTCCCAAATCATAAATTCCTTCCAAAGAGAAGACATGTGACTGTTCATCCAGATTATCTCCATCATCCTGCCCGGGCCCCCCAAGGTCATAGAGATAGGTATACTTGCCCAACATATTCAACCGGTCGTCTGAAACCGGGCGGTAGGCAAAACCTAAATCAGCTTCAATAAATTGCGCGTCACCATCAGGATCGATCCTGTCATCAGTATTGGAGATATTCAGTTTTCCCAACAGCGTTAACCAGTCATATGCCTGATAGTTAATAGAGTTTGTTGTTAGCCACTGTTGTATCTCTTCCTGCCCGCTATCGTGGCGATACTCAAGTTTAGTTCCCGAACGTGTTTTATCATCTTTATAATTAAGTGAGACCGTTCCGACATTCCGCTCAGTGTCACCCGTTGACCCCTCTGTATCGCTTGACTGGAAGGAAATACCAAGGGTTGTCCATTTTGAAAGAGCATAGTCAAGCCCATATACCTGAGCAATGCCTGCCTGTACATCACCATGGTTGTACTGATGTTCCGTATACACATTGAGCTGGTTGCTTATTGCACTGCGCTGCCCGATAGTAAAAATACCGCGGCTGCCGTCAGTGCGGTCCTTTGAAAGGGTATACGTCCCGTAGATGGTTCTCGTGTCACTTTGAGCATAGTCTGCACCGAGATTCACAGAACTTCCCCGGTCACCCGCACTGACTTCAGCACTGACAAATAATTTACGTATGATTTTTGCTCTTATACCAAGAGTCGCCATTTTATTGTTTTTATAGTATTCGTTTTTATCGAGCATTAATTGACCTGCGCCATATACATTGATATGAGGGGTTATATCATAGGCGAGACGCAGGGCACCGAGAGTTCCTTGTACTTTATTCTCATCTGCCGGCTCCTCTGTAGTATGTCGCACTTCACTGCTCACCGTCCACTTATCGCCGACTCTGTAGTCTGCCTGCAGGCTTAAGGCCTTTTCTCTTTTCACTGTAGCCTGACTCAGCACGGTCCCTCGAAGAGACAGGGATAGCTCATCTGTTATGTTACCGTGGCCCTCTACACCGTATTCAACAGTCTTGTACCGATCGCTGAGGCGAGAGATTGAAAAACCGTCATCCCGTTCTTTCCACCATGCTGCTACAGCACCATCGTATTTGTTATCTGACATCTCAAGGAGATTCATACGTGCCTCGAGACTGACCGCATGACCGCTGATATCATTTGATGAAGTTATTGGATTCTTATCTGTAAAGCCCAGTCCACCATCACTTGAGGTGAAGGCATAATTACTTTGGCGGGCATCACTGGCAGCGAATTCTCCTTTTAAATACGTACCTCTTCCTGCCTTGACGGTTACGTCAAATCCTTTGAGTTCATAGTCGGTGTTATCTCTGTTCTCATGAACATACGTTCCGCCAATGGCAATATGGTCACTAATCCAGCCTTTACCGCGCGCACCATATGTAGCCTTGTCAGCATCAAACCCACTGGGCACATACTCATAGTCAACCATTAAAAAGACATCATTTCCGTCCAGCGGCTTATCTTTGATAATAGATGGACCGCTTTGATTCGCAATCTGGGTGAGAGGGCGTGAAAGTATAATCCGCCCCTGGATCTCATCAATCTCATAATCACGACCGCGCACAAGAGGAATATTCTCAACAACACGCTCAGTGTCACGCCCGCGTATTTCTACCCATATTTTTTCAGATCCCTGAACAAGATCAGTATTTTTCAAATAATAAAGGCTTCCGCCCGTTGCTTTGAGTTCATTATGGGCAAATGCGGTCTGAGCCTCTGACGCAAAGGCTGCCAATTCAGTACCGGTCAAACTGGTATTATAATTCCCCCACAGGACCTGGGACTTGTCCCAATCAACGCGCACATAAAACTTACCCTGGCTGTCGGTATCCTGAATAGTTGTTGAATCATCGCCATATACAGGATAAAAACGGTCAGGATCGAGTCGTCTGAAAACAGCGCGAGGATCTTTTTTATGGAGGTTACTGAATATATTATTGAGTTCATCTTCCTGCGTATCCATCTGGGCAGTAACCAGGTACTTCCCTTTGATTTTCCCCTTGAGGTAAAATGCCAGGCGCCCGTCTACAAAGACTTCTTCATCGAAGTGGTCATCAACAGACACTGGTTCAACGCTGCCGGATATGTTGTTTTCACCAACCGTTAAATCCGCTATGCCGACCATGAAGAAATAGTTTTCTGTCACATCAAGAGAAAGCTCCCTTTTCCATATCGCACCCCTTCTGTCAATAATATCTACTCTGAACGTATGCTGACCGGAAGCGAGAAGATGCTCAACAGCAAAGCTGCCATCGCTGTCGAGAGGGACAGATTCATCATTTACCTTTAATGTGTACCCCTCCGGGATATCTGACCCATGGATCCTCACCCGGCTCCCGGCAATCGGTATCGTCTGCCGTGCCAAATGGGACTCACCGTAGATTTCAGCGCCTTTGAACGTACCTTCGCCGGACTGTTCTTTCGTAGTGATTGAGGTGTCATCATATTCATTTACAAGATAAAGCCTTCGTGGTTTTGTTTGATCCAGATGGCCCTCACTATCATAAACTCTCAGTACATAGAGGAGTTCTTTTCCGGCACTCAGTCTGATATCTGAATCAGTTTCTCCTGACCATTGTACCGTGTCAGCCAGGCTGATCTTATTGCCCTTAATGACTTTAAGTGGCTTTACAAAATCAGTATCAGTTGCATGGGTAATTATTAATTCCCAATGATCAATAAAAGACCGGTAGTTTGAATATATACTAAAATCGACCGGTTTAATGAGACTTCCATCTCTTGTCATCACATTTGTTGTAGCTGTTATATCGAGACGCGGATCAACAATGGCAGGGTCCTGGGTTGCCCATATAACGCCGCCATCAGGAAGCCTCAGCCTGCTTCTGAGTTCCATGGAAGCCGGTTGATTCTCCACCACCTTGCGCTTTTCTGCAGGGACTTTTTCTTCAATTACCTTCACAATAATTTCATCGTACCAGATCTCAACCTCAACCCGGCGATTCTGTGCCCTACCTTCAGGTGTGTCATTGTCAGCTATTGGTTCGTTGGGCCCTTTTCCCTCATAAGTCATGAACTCACCCGGAAGCTGGATTGCCTCCCGCAGGACCTCTCCTGCCATTTCCGCTCGAGCTCGAGACAGACCATAATTGTTTTTATAGAGCTTCCTTGTGCGAGGTTTGACTACAGGTTTATTATCAGTGTGGCCAATTATGTGCAGTCGGAGGTTTTTCTTGCCAGAAAGACCGTCTATTACCGTAATTAATGACTTTTTATCCGTCTCGCTGATGCGTGAATTGCCCGATTGAAAACGCAGAGGTTCTATAATATATTTCAGTTTTACTGTCTTTGTTTCGATAATTTTTCTTTGTTTTATCGTAAAGTTGCCGGAACTGTCAGAACCTGTAGCATTCTTGTCCCGGTCAACTATTTCCATTGTGTATCCATTACTTCCGGAACAGACTGCGGTTTGACATTCTCTGCTTTTTTCAGGAAATTCATCTGCGTGTGCGGTGCCTATAAAAATATCACCGAGCATCCCGAATATGTCACCTATCATCGGCAGCACTGATCCTGATTCTCCGGAATCCTTAATCTTATCAGGTGATTCAGTTTTTGATGATGAGTCGATCAAAATGATTTTCAGATTTTTCATGATCTCTTCACCGAGGAGTTCTGTGAGAGCTTTTCGCAGACTATCTGCACGTCGAAGAGAAAGATCTTCCCGGGGATTCTCCAGAGCAACTCTTATTGTTCCATGGCGGTAAACTCTTATGGCACTTGCAATCTTCTCAATATTTGGTCGATATTCCGAGCGGATACTGGATTGGCCGGCTTCGAAAAAGAGTTCACCCAGGTTTACCTTGACTTCTTTTTCAGGCAATGCCTGTGCTGGCAATTTTATGCCAAAGTTAATCTTACTCATTATCCCCTGGGTTATGCGCAGCACCCGCGGGTTTTCAGTAGTAAAGAGCGCACCCTGCGGCAATGTTGCGGAATCAACCTTGATTATGAAATTGCGGCCGCGCTCGAATCGTCCGCCATCTACATCTGCTATGTGGTAGCGGCCATAAGAATCTGTTTCAATAAGAAGCCCGGAAGGAGTTGCCAGCCTGACTCCGGGAATTCCCTGTTCATGAATACCATGGTTTGTGATGGTAATCACTAACTCGTGATGGGTAGCACTCGGTGGTGTTGATGTACCGATAGGCTTACCTTCAACATTAATGGTTCTTTTCACCACAATATTCTGTCCTGTTAATCCACGGGCTTTATCTCCTCTATGTTCAGCCCTGATATTTCCTTCTTCGTCAATAATAAGCCGTGTGCCCTCTTTTGTTGTGATGATTATGTCAGAGAGGACAGCTGTATTTACCGTCGTTCGAATAATAACCTGATGATTATCAGGCAGATCAGACTCACTGCTCCGTCCAGGCAAACTGCCAACTGATATTCCTACCTCCGGGGATATATAATTTTCCTCTGCTTTCCGTGCTCCGTCACCAAAATCAATAGTCGTATTGCTTATGTCAATCAGATCAGTCTTTATGTAAATGTCCAGAGCATCAGCAGAATCCTGCCACCCGTCTTCATCGCGGTCATTGAAGACCTTACCAATAATTGTTGTTTTCTCAAATATCGGATCAGCAATAACCACAACGCTTTCAATGGCAGTATTCCCTATAATATTGTTATTAAAATATGGTGTTGCCCGGTTGATATATTCACCCTGAGTAATACCTGAACCGGCCCGGAGCAGATACCTGAATTGCACTTTTTCATTTCCGGCAAGGTCTATAGGCTCAAAAATCAAGGGCCTGTAACCAGTGACGCTGATAGATGATTTGATGTCATCAGAGGTATTTATCAGTCCATCGGCTCCTGCACGCACCAACCTGGCTGAGGTATCCACATATTTAAAACCGGCTGGAATTAAGTCATGGAGAGTTATGTTGTTTATCAACATTGATTGTGTGTTTTCAGCGGTGACAGTATAGCTCACCATGTCACCTATAGTAACTTCCTTTTTTGATGCCTTCTTTGTGAGCAGTATTGATCCGGATGACGGCGGATCAAGAGGGATGTCGTTGCCGATAAGGTCACCGCTCCCAACAATAAACCTGAATGCGAGGTAATACACGCCGGTATTAATTCCATCCGGATTATTCACTGCTGGTCCTGGTAATGGATCAGGAGCTGCCGATGGAGGGATAAGAGTTGATCTGAAGCTATAACTTGCATTCGGGGGTGTTACCTCGATAACATAGCTGGCAATGCCTGCAAGTGCCCACGCGTATGCTCCATCTGCAGCAGTTACCTGAGTAAAGGCCACAAAATCTCCCGCATCAATTACTCCATTGGTATTGTTGTCCTGGTAGATATTAACAACAGCATTTTCAATCGGATCCCCTGTTACCGCGTCGTAGACAATACCAGCAGGATCAATATATGGAAAATTAGCGATTACAGTACCGCCGGGAACCACATTAACCTGCCGTTGAGAACCTCTGAATGTACTGTTTGGCTGATCCACAACAACCATCACCGGACTTTCCATGACATTTGCAAAGGTATAGAACCCGTTAGCATCCGTAGTGGTTGTCTGTAATATAATGTCATCAGAAGTTCCACTCATCCCGTCAGGTCCAGGTGCAAGCAATTGAACCGGGATACCTATGAATTCTTCGCCGCCGGTTATAGAATTGTCATAATTCAGATCATGAAAAACATTGCCCTCGACAATACCGCCATTGTCATCGTTTACAACAGTGGCTGTTGCCTGGTTGTCAGAGAGAGTGACGCCTCCTGTTTCATTACTGAGGTTAATGGTAAATATTTCGTTTGATTCCGAAGTTGTATCACCCGTTACATTTACCGTAATGTCCTTGCTGGTATCACCGGGCAGGAAGGAGAGCGTCGTTGTTGCAACCGCAGTATAATCACTATCTGCGACAGTGGCTGTTCCATCAGCTGTAGCATAATCAACGGTGATGGTACTGTCGCTGGGATTGCTTAAGCTGACGGTGAATGTATAGGTTGTTATACCGGAATTGCCTTCTGCCTGTGATACATCGTTGATGCTGATGCTGGTGCTGTCATCATTATTAATAGTTCCCTGTCCCTGATTGTCTACTATTGATATATCAGTTCCGGTTTCGTTGGAGAGATCGAGAGTAAAGGTCTCATTTGACTCTACCGTTGTGTCACCGGTCACAGTCACTGTTACGCTCTTGCTGGTCTCACCCGGGAGGAATGTGAGTGTCGTAGCGGAAATAGCTGTATAATCAGAGTCAGCAGCGGTCGCAGTCCCGTCATTTGTTGCATAATCAACGGTAACAGTGCCGGCACTGGGATTGGACAGGCTTACCGCATAGGTAAATGAAGTTGTCCCGGAATTACCCTCGGCGATGGCAATGTCATTAATACTGATAGTCGCGCTGTCATCATTGTTCAGTGTTCCCACTCCCTGACTATCAGCGATTGTTGCTCCAGTCCCGCTTGTCAGGTCAACGGTAAAGGTTTCATCTGTTTCTACAGTAGTATCACCGTTTGTGCTAACAGTGATATTCTTGCTGATCTCACCGGGGAGAAACGTGAGCGTGGTAGTCGAGATAGCTGAATAATCAGTGTCAGCTA
The DNA here is from genome assembly GCA_947259645.1 of Thermodesulfovibrionia bacterium. Taxonomy (GTDB): domain Bacteria; phylum Nitrospirota; class Thermodesulfovibrionia; order UBA6902; family UBA6902; genus Glo-13. Next base: position 77,920 of record CAMYND010000012.1, read on the forward strand.
CGGTGGCAGTCCCGTCGTTTGTTGCATAATCAACGGTAACAGTGCTGGCACTGGGATTTGAAAGGGTTACATTAAAGGTAAATATTGTTGTGCCGGAATCACCTTCGGTGATGGCGGCATCATTAATTGAAATAGTGGTACCATCGTCATTGTTAATGGTTCCCTGCCCCTGATTGTCCGCTATTGAGACATCAGATCCGGTTTCATTGAAGAGATCAACCGTAAAGGTCTCATTTGACTCTACGGTTGTATCACCGGTCACATTCACTGTAACGTTCTTGCTGGTCTCATTGGGGAGAAAGGTGAGCGTGGTAGTCGAGATAGCTGAATAATCGGTATCAGCTACGGTGGCAGTCCCGTCGTTTGTTGCATAATCAACGGTAACAGTGCCGTCACTGGGATTTGAAAGGGTTACATCAAAGGTAAATGAAGTTGTAGCGGCATTACCCTCGGCAGTGGCAATATCATTAATGCTTATAGCCGTACTGTCATCGTTGTTGAGTGTTCCCACACCCTGGCTGTCTGCTATAAATGCTCCAGAAGGGCTGGTCAGATCAACCGTAAAGGTCTCATTTGACTCTACGGTTGTATCACCGGTCACATTCACTGTAACGTTTTTGCTGGTCTCACCGGGGAGAAAGGTGAGCGTGGTAGTAGAGATAGCTGAATAATCACTGTCAGCTTCAGTGGCAGTCCCATCGTTTGTTGCATAATCAACAGTAACAGTGCCGGCACTGGAGTTGGAAAGGGTCAGGTCAAAGGTAAATGATGTTGTGCCTGAATTGCCCTCGGCTATAGCTACGTCATTGATTGAGATCGTTGGCAGTACCGTCAATGTGACCGGGCCGAATGCTGAGCCTGTCAGCCCCACAGGACCTGAAGCAGATGGTGCGCTCGTGGTGTTATTGTTTGTGCTGGTGGCACTGACACTTTGCGTGATCGTACAGGTGCCGCCGGGCACAATGGTGCCGCTATTGAAACCTACAGTCGTGTCGCCATTGACTCCTCCGGTGAGGGTTGCGCTGCCAGCTCCGCTGCAGACCACACTGCCCGCGGCATTGTTAACCAGCGTGCCCGTATATATGTCGTTGATGCTGACACCGGTCAGATTGCCGGGATTGCCAGCCGGGTTGCTCACTGTGATTACCATGCTGGATGTGCCGCCTGCGGAGATTGATGTCGGGGTGAAACTCTTCGTAACTATCGGTTTGGCATAGACATTTATCGTATCTGATGCTGGTCCGGCATTGTTGCCGGATGATGTCTGCAAGGCGCCGGCTGGAATCGTATTTGTAGCAGTACCCTCGGTGCTGCTCGTAACATTAACAACAACAGTACATCCGCCTGACGATATGGATGTGCCGCTGGCAATCGTGAAATTCGTTGCAGATGCCAAAGCACTGACTCCGGCACAGCTACCTGTATTTCCCGCTGTATTAATGGTCATACCGGTCGGGAAGGTGTCGGTAAAGATGCTCGTGAGCGTGATTGCCCCTACATTCGAGTTACCAATGGTAACGGTAAGGTCAGTATTATCACCGCTGGCAAGATCGCTTGCAGCAAATGACTTTGTTATGGTCGGAACAACAGTATCATTATCCGTAATAGTCCCGGTGCCGGTATCAGAGTCACCAACAGCGGTATTGGAAGCGGTCAGATTGACCGTATAGGTCTCACTTGCTGCTTCCAAAAGTGCACCTCCGGTTGCCGTAACATCAGCAAACCCAACCGTGACGGTAAAGGCGCCTGCTGCCACTTCATTATCCAGCGTAACGGTATAGAGCATTCCGGTGCCCTCAGTTTCGGTTACATTATCCACCGTAACAGATGCGCTGTCATTGTCCGTAATAGTCCCGGTGCCGGTATCAGAGTCACCAACCGCGGTATTGGAAGCGGTCAGATTGACCGTATAGGTTTCACTTGCTGCTTCCAAAAGCGCATCATCCAGGGTTGGCACGGTAAACTGCTGTGTCTCCCCTGCGGTACCGGCAAAGTTCAAGACAACAGCGTCATTGCCATAGTCTTCAGGACTGGCTGAGGGTAACAATTACCGTTTCAGTTCCCTCAAATAGAGCATCATCCAACACCGGTACATCGATGGTAGCACTCAGGGTATTGGCAGGAATGGTCACTGTGCCGGAGAGCGTTGTATAGTCATTACCTGCTCCAGGAGTGGCTGTACCAGAGATTCCGTAGCTGACCACTGTTGCAGTTGGGCTCGTCTTGGAAAGAGAAACTGTAAATTGACCATCAGTAGAGGGCTCAGCACCATGAGTAGTGGCAGCAACACTGACAGTTGCGGTTTCATCATCGCTGATCGTATAGGTATTGGTGCTTTGGGCAACAGAATTGTTGTTGGAATCCCCAATGCTGAACCCACTGCTCGGGTTGGCTAATGTAAACTCAATAGTTTCATTAAGTTCCAATAGGGCATCATCATCGATGCTGAGATTAATCGGGATGGCGTCTGCTGATGTCCCGTTGTATGTACCTGCCGGAACAGTGACACTTACTGTATGAGTATAATCAGTACCACTGCCGGTAGCATTGCCGCCCGTAACGGTAACGTCAATGGTTTGACTGGTTGATAGAGTCCCATATACGATTAGTTCGGGTATATCACCACCACTCGCCTCTGCATCGCCATTCGTGGCCGCTGCAAACTCCACCGATACATTTGGGGTATAGCTGAAATCATGTAAATTTATCCATTGAAGGCCGATAGTTGCGTTGGGTGCATCATTTCGGTACAAAATGGTAACCAGGGTTATATTTGACTGATTGAATGTAAAAATAGCGTTCCCGTTAGCGGACGTAGATGCTGAAGTATTCGTTCCTCTTATTGTGTTTAAGCCGACCTGGGTATTCGCACTTGCTGTGGTGATGGAGGATGGATTAATAGTACTTCCGTTAAATGCGGTAACAGTAAGTTGATCTATATATTGAGAACCATCGCTGTCCACATCAAAAAATGTAAAGGTGATGCCGGAAGATCCTACGGGATAGTCTGAAAAATCCAACGTAATCGTATATTCAGGATCTGAAGCGTCAGGATAAGTCGATCTCAGAAAGAGGCCGTTTTCTGCAGGCATAAGTCCGCCAGTATTTGTCTGATTAATACTGGGACTGTCATCTGTTGCGCCGCCATTACCAAGCCATGCTGTGTTTCCGGTCCAGGTGACTACAACGTTCCGTGGGCCGCCGGTAGCTGTGCCATCTACTGAAAAGGTTTCGCTCAGATTGCTCCTTCCAGCGGGGACCCATGTTTCTACATCCCAGTCAAGAAGGGCTGCTTCAGCATTAACTGACAGGAATATAACGACAATTAAATAACTGAAAAATGAACGTGATAAGACAAATTTTCGAAATCTAATGGACATATTCAAATCTTCAATTAGCCATTTCAGGAAATTGATAGTGTCAATCTTATTGATTCATATAACGTTAATACGCTTTAAGAACTTATTTATCACACCATAATCTCAGAGAACTATTGCGTGATCTATGACCCCGTTTCAGTACTTCTTTCTCATCGGATATTATGCGAGAAACTTGAATAACATTAATAACTAAGGGATTATGAGTGTCACCCGGAAAAGGTTACTGATTCGCGCAGCAGTTGTTCCCATAAAATTTGACAATGTGTCATCTGGCGACTATAATATGAGACAGATGTCATGGAGGTGATGCATAATGACAACCGTAATCTCAGTGTTGGGCGGGGAAAAGGAACTTGGGCAGAAGGTTGCCCGGCGCATTGATTTCGATGCCCTTATCAAAAAAGGGATTCCCTGGGGGGTGGTGTCCTATATCAAGAAGGCCTTTAATCTCCCCGATGAAGTGATTGCCAATATTCTCGGCGTCAGTCCTCGTACTATTGCCCGGAGACGAAAAACAGTAAGCGTTTCCGTAAAACCGGCAGGAGCTGCTGCAGGAAAGCAGCGCAGGAAAAAGGCTTCTCTGCATGGATCAGAAAGACTTTCCCCTGTTGAAAGTGACAGGATCTACCGGTTTGCAAGGATAATTGCTCTTGCCGGGGATGTTTTTGAGGACAGGGATGAGGCGCTTGAGTGGCTTAAAAGTTCACAATACGGTCTCGGGGGCCGCATTCCCTTTGATATGCTTCAGACTGATGCCGGGGCGCGGGAAGTTGAGGAGCTGCTGGTCCGTATTGACTATGGTATTGTTTCTTGAAACGAGCATGGCGGCTCATTCGGAAAAAGCGAATATCAGATGCCTTTACCGGTGAAGGTGCCCGCCTTGGCGGAGGCCGCTGGAACCATGTGGGGATACCTGTTGTCTATGTCAGTGAAACCCTTTCATTAGCTGCCCTGGAGCTTTTTGTGCATTTTACAAGAAGAGATATACAGCTCAGCAAATCTCTTGTAGCGATCCCTGTAGATATCCCCCCTTCCCTTAAAACAATAGAAATATCAATAAAAACATTAGATTCAGGCTGGCGCGCGTCGCCTCCGCCAAACTCTACCAAAGATCTCGGCACAGGGTGGGTGCAGAAGAACTCCTCCGGCATATTGCGTGTACCTTCAGCCGTAATTCCTGAAGAACATAACCTTGTATTAAATCCTCTTCACGCAGATTTTAAAAAGCTAAAAATCGGCAAAGCACGTCCTTTTGCTCTTGATGAACGCATATGGAAATAGAAGTGAGTCCCAATCGGTGAAGCAGAGGAGCACCTGAGTTGAAGTATACCGTTAATAAGGTAATTGCAGGGTTACGGAGGGAATCCAAGGGTTCGTTTATAAGCTCTTCCCGCTATGAAGAGCGCCATTATCCATGCAGTGATAAATAATGCACGGTTAATGCTGCTACTTGACTCTCTTGATACAGTCTGACATCACCAAACGCTGGAGCATCTCTTTCTGTTTCTTGTGCCGTCTTTCTGTAAGGTAAATAGTGAGCCGTTGACAGAAATTTTTAAACTCAGTAAACATTGTATCAGAATCTACCTCCTGATATATCTATCGGATATTATCCGCAAACCTTTAAATTACACTGTGATCTGAATCCCATAGCGTTATGTCTCAGGCCCTGATACTGTATCAATCATCCTAAATGATTTATAATTGTCCTACACCGGACAGGGATATATTGTATGTTGAATGAACAAGAGCTCTATTCTATGAATGATAAGGTGCGGGGTTTCAAATGTCTTCATATATTCTGAAACTAGAAAATGTTTCGTTTGCCTACAAGGCGGAAAACCCGGTATTTACGAATATAAATGCCGAAATATCAGAGAACGAGCTGATTGTCATTCAAGGGGAGTCCGGCCTTGGGAAAAGCACGTTTCTGAAGCTTTTTAACCGCTTCTGTGAACTCGATGAGGGCCGAATATTACTCAATGACCGTGAATTAAAAGAGTATCAGATAGATAGACTTCGCGGTCAAATAATTTATCTCCCCCAGCTGCCCTTTATGATAGATGGGACAATAGAAGAAAACCTCTCATTTGCGTTTGATTTTCAGGCACATAAAGAGAAGACGTACAACAGCCCGAAAGCCGAAGAGTGGATGTCTTACTTTCAACTGAACACAAAACTGAATGAGAACGCTCTCAAGCTCTCAACAGGGCAAAAACAGAGAATTGCCCTCATCAGGGCCCTGCTCCTGGAACCGGGTGTTCTTCTTCTTGATGAACCCTGCTCATCTCTTGACAGGAAAAACAGGGAACTTATTGAAAAGAAAATTGAGTCTCTTACCTCTGAGTCAAAAGTCACCGTACTTATGGCCACTCACAGTGAAGTGACCTTCGGCCATTCAAACTACAGAAAATTTACGATAAAAGGGAAAAAACTTCAGGGAGAAGAACCACAAGAGGCTGGTATGGCATGAGCGAACAGATAATAAATATAACCTGGTTTAATGTAGTACTAACATCACTACTTGTATTGGGTGCCGGAATTTGTTCCGTATATTTAAAGCTACACCTTGAAAAAGAGCTTGTTGTAGGGACAATCAGAACATTCATTCAGCTCTTTTTGCTGGGTTATGTTTTGAACATCATTTTTTCTCTCAACAACCCCCTTGTTATTCTCCTGATGTTTTCATTCATGATACTATTCGCAGCGCGCATAATTACCGGACGGGTGAAAGAGAGGCGTATCCCCTATTTCCTGCCTGTGCTGGGGTCCATGTTTTTGAGCTATATGATCATTAATTTTTTTGTCATGTCTGTAATCGTTCAGGTCAAGCCATGGTACAAACCGATATATTTTATCCCGATCGGAGGAATGATTATAGGAAATTCAATGAATGCGCTGTCAATTTCCATGAACAGCTGGTTTGAGGGGCTGAAAAAGGAACGTGACCGCGTAGAACTGTACCTCTCCCTTGGCGCTAATCCTGTTGAAAGCTCAAGATCCAATTTTACAGATGCTGTGAAGTCTGGCATGATACCTTCGATTAACGCCCTTATGTCTGTTGGTATTGTTTCAATTCCGGGGATGATGACAGGCCAGATTCTGGCGGGCGTTGACCCTTTAATCGCGATTAAGTATCAGATTGTAATTATGCTGCTTCTTGTGGGCTCAACAGCTATCTCGACGGTTTTTGCCCTGCATATCGTGAGAAAAATGTCTTTTACGCCAAATGAACAGTTAAACCTGTGACGGTCTTATTCGGAATCAGACAGTGGCTGCGCGATATTTGATCTGATCAGGAGAGGGTATCATCGAAAAATGTTGTGGAATGATGATCGATGGGGGATATACCAATATTCAGCGAGAGTTTGCTATTTTTTCCGTTTTCTCCATTGTACGTATCAATGCTGGAATGAAGTCGCTCTAGACAAACTGTTATATTTGTCTCTTTATCAGGTGAAACTGCAGGACAGACAGCAAATGACTGTTCACCCATACGTGCAATCACGTCAGACTTCCTGTAGGTTGTTCTCAATATATTGGCTACAGCAATTACATCGTTATCCTTCTTCTTCGGGTTTGGAATATATCCGGGCGTGATCCCGTTGACCATTCTTGCATTCAGTAAAAATGATTTCTTTTTCAGCCGTTTTGACAACTTCAGGTGCTGCTTGACCATTGTGTGAAAACCATTGCGGTTGTACAAACCGGTCAGGCTGTCAGTTATGGAACTGCTTTGCATTTTTTTCAGGGCCTCGTTTCGTTCAGCTGTTACCTCTCCGGTTGGTTTTAAAAATAAATAGTAAAAAATCGGACTTATTATTAACGTTACCACGGATACGCTGAATAGCAGTTCTTCAATAATTGCTAAAGGCCGATAACGCGACAGGAACATAAAAACAATAGTTTCAGCGAGCAATATCGATATTGTTACAAGTAAAAGGAAACGATGAGTAGCCATGAATTTGACCATTCCTTGCTGTTTTAGGTATAGATGACTATATCATGAATGAAAGGTGCCGTCAACAAAATAGCAATACATTTTATGTTCTCATTTTTTTCTGAGTGGTAATCAGTGATTAAGAGGATATTGAGGCAATCGCTCCTTATTATTTCTCTGACAAGACCAGGGTTCGTGTTCGAACAACATCATCATGGGCATTGATTTTCTTCACAACATCATCAGGGATTGGAGACTCGAGATCTATTATGTTATAACCGATGGAACCATTGCTCTCATTCAGGTAGCTGGCGATATTTATACCATGGGCACCGATTATCTGTGAGGCAAAGCCGATCATCCCTGGCACATCCCTGTTGATCATGATCAAGCGTGTATGGACATTGTCTGCGGGAATCGATTCAGCTGTGGGGAAGTTTACGCTGTGAGTAATCGTGCCGTATTCAAGATAGTTTTTAAGCTCCTGAACCGCCATGCAGGCGCACTGCTCTTCAGACTCTTCCGTACTGGCCCCGAGGTGAGGTGATGAGATGACATTTGGATGGCCGATCAATTTCGCGGTAGGAAAATCAGTGATATAACTGGTGAGTATGCCTGTGTCCAAAGCCTTCAGAACATCACCATCATCAACCAAAGGTCCGCGTGCGTAATTAACAAGTATGGCGCCCCGTGGAAGACGGTTTAATATATCTTCATTGATAAAATGACGCAGCTTGTCTTTGTAGGGCATGTGCAGCGTAAGTACGTGTGCCTTTGAAACTACATCCCGCCAGTTTTTTGCAAGAGCTACCTCTGGTGATAGATGATGAATGTTGTCAATACCGGGAGACGGATCAAATCCAGTCACCTTCATCTGGCGCTGTATACCTCCATTTGCGACGCGAACGCCGATATTACCGAGTCCCAGAACCCCCAATGTTTTACCGGCCAGCTCAAATCCCCGAAATGACTTCTTTTTTGCTTCAACCTGATGGGCAATATCTTCATCATTTAAATCAGTCAAGTCACGGCAAAAGTCGATGGCCAGGTGGATATTTCGTGCGCTGATGCCAAGCATTATAAATACAAGCTCCGCAACAGCGTTTGCGTTGGCGCCCGGAGTGTTAAACACACAAATTCCCCTGGCAGTCGCTTTATCAACTGTAATGGTATTGACTCCGGCGCCGGCGCGCGCGACAGCGAGAAGAGATCTGAACTTGTCTGTATCAACCTGCGCGCTTCGGACCAGCAGGCCTTCGGGATCATTTTCGTCCGGGCTTACAGCGTAATCAGCACCGAACAAGGCAAGCCCTTCCTGTGCGATGTTGTTCATAATCATGACCCGATAGGATGACATATATAATCCCCTTTTCCTGGTATTCAGGTTTGCGACGTTCAACGTTGTCTGTGTCTGACTTTTAATAAAATCTTACCATACGATACATTTATCATTATTGCAACTCACAGTCACGTAATATTATTCACCCTACTTTTTTTGCAAAGACTGTTATTATATCTGCAGACTGTAAAAGGAAATGAGAAAAATTGAGTCATATATGTATTAACAGCAGGAATCAGCTCAGATCTTATCTCAAGAGGTTTGAAATAAAAGGGCATCATGTTATTGCCCTGGACATAGAGGCTGAGTCAAATTTGCACGCCTACGGGGAAAAACTCTGTTTAGCACAGATTTTTGACGGCGTAAACAGTCTGATTATTGATCCCCTGGACATAGATGAACAGACCCTGAAACTTCTCTTTGACAGCAAAAGCATACTGAAAGTTATGTATGATGCAGGAAGCGATCTGTCCTTGATTAAAAACACCTTGAATATCGAAATCAAATCAATACTGGATTTGAGACCGGCGGTTGAACTTCTTGATTATGAAAAGAAAGACCTGCACTCGGTGATTGCTCATGAACTGGGAGTACACCTTGAGAATAAAAGAAAATTCCAGCGGTACAATTGGCATAACAGGCCTGTATCACGAGAGGCAATTCACTATGCATTGAATGATGTCATACATCTGTTGACATTAAAGGATGTGATTTTAGCAAAATTGTATGCCAAAAAACTTTTTGAACCTTTCATCCTGAAGAATTTGCAGATACAGAATAAAGACTATACCCGGAGTCCGGAAGACAAATACCGAAAGATTCGCGGTTACAGCAGACTTCAGGATGAACATAAAAAACATTTTCGTAAAGTTTTTGATATCAGAGAAAAGTACGCACGGCGTCAAAACCTCCCCCCGCACAACATAATTCAAAAGACTGACCTGATCAATATAGTAATGGACCCTAATTTCATTGACAAAATACGGTTCACAAAAAAGATCAGTATGGACATGGCTCAGGACATAACGTCTGAATTGAAGAAAGCTGTGAAAAGATAAAGGTAAGACCCCTCAACAATTAACCACGAAGACACGAAAGCACTGCTCACAAATCACTTATACTTTATTACGTTTTTCTCCGTGCCTCCGTGTCTCCGTGGTTAATACTCTCTTTAAAACGCCTAATTGATACAGAATTTGTAAGAAAAAAGACTGCAAGAACATAAAGGGCGTTACTTATCGAGCACAAATGAAATCTTTACATCGAGCCTGTAATGGACGACTTTATTGTTATCCACTTTGGCCTGAATATCCTTTACGTAGACACTCTTGATATTCCGTACTGTTTTTGATGCGATTTCAATGGCCTGATTTACGGCGTCCTCAATGCTGTTTCCCTGTGCGATCAATTCAACAACTTTTGCTATTGCCATGGTTCCCTCCTTTAATTGAATTTAATGTTTATCTTTTTGAGTGAGAATTTACTCTGCATTGCAAAATGTATTTATCATATTTAACAGACGCTTTCTACCTTCCTTTTTCAGAAATCGCTTGCAGACGGCGGATTCTTTCCTCAGCGGGAGGATGAGTTGAGAAGAACTTCTGCAGACCGCCAAAGAATGGATTCATGATAAACATATGAGAGTGTGCTGGATTCCCATGTGTTAACGGGACCTCGCGCACCCCCCGGTGAAGCTTGGCAAGAGCGCTCGCCAAAGCCATCGGCCTTCCACTTATGTCAGCGCCGCCCTGGTCTGCTGAATACTCCCTGACCCGGGAAACTGCCATTCTGATCAGCATTGCTCCCAGCGGCGCGCCTATCATTATCAGCATCATGCCGAGAGGGTTGCTGCGCCTGCCCTGGCTTCCAACACCAAAACGGGCAAACTGGCCCAGCATGGCGATCGCGCCTGCAAATGTGGCTGCGATTGTGCCCGTGAGTATATCGCGGTTTTTAACATGGGCCAGTTCATGACCCATAACACCCGCCAGTTCTTCGTCATCGAGAATGTTCATTATCCCCTCTGTTGCAGCCACAGCGGCATGCTCAGGATTTCGTCCCGTTGCAAAGGCATTGGGACTGGCTTCGGGAATAAGAAACACTTTCGGCATCGGTAAATCTGCCTTTTCAGCTAATTCAGAAACAATGCTGTACAGGCGTGACTGATCCTCCGGCCCCACCTGTGAAGCAGCGTATCGCTTCAGTATCATTTTGTCACTGAACCAGTATGAGAATACATTCATGGCAGCCGCAATGAAGAAGGCTATAACAGTACCCTGCTTCCCTCCCACAATACCTCCTACAAATACCAGGAGAACGGTAAGGGAAACCATGAGCAGAAACGTGCGCGTTCTGTTCATAATACTTTCACCTGAGCTTCTCGGCAGATTACAGAACCGTGCATCTAGTTCTTTATTTGCGGAATTCGCAGTGTCTGTCCCGGATAAATCTTGTTTGGATCTTTCAGCATGGGCTTGTTCGCTTCAAATATTGCCATATATTTGCCTGCGCTGCCATACTGCTCCTGCGATATCTTCGAGAGCGTATCACCGCTTTTCACCGTATAAAGTGTGGCTTCAGGTTCCGGTATGGCTTCAGGTTCCGGCATTTCAACAGTTAATTGATCATCAACTTTGCTGACTCCTTTTGTATTACCCACAAGAAGGACCACCTTTTCTTTATCTTCCTGGGATACAACTTTACCGGTGATGAGGGCTGCACCGTCATCATACTTTATGTTCAGGCCTTCAACCTTGAGTCCCATCTGGCTTACCTGGTTAACCAAAGCCTCTTCTGTCTCCTGTTTTGCTTCTGCCTTTGCTTCCCTTCCGCCTAAAAGTCTTTCACCTGCTTCCTTTACAAAATCAAATATACCCATTTCAGTCTCCTTTCATTTATAACATGCCGTCATACGTGCATGTATGTTTTACCGTCTAGTTAAAAAATTTTCTGGCAAGTTTCACAACGTCACCCAGGTCCACATCTCCATCATTGTCGCTGTCAAGCAATTTCCCTAAAATACCCATCTGAGGTTGACTCTTTTCCATTGATGTTTTCTCTTCTCCAAGGTACCCGGCAAGAGATTGAGAGTCCATTCCAGTATCCCGCTTGACCTTACCGAGTGTTCCCATCAAAACCGGTGCAAGCATACCCATCAGTTTCCCTACAGAACCTGTATCAAGCCCGCTGGACTTGCTTAATCCCTTTTCCACCTGTCCACGGCGCGCACCGAGAACATGATTGAGAATGCCTTCTCCTGAAGCTGTGTCAGGGTTTCCCAGGAATTCTGAAAGGTTATCCATGATGCCTCCGTCATGGTCTCTGTCAAGGGCGCCTGAAAGGGCATTCGCACCATCGCTGCTTGATGAGTTCCGGGAAAGGGCGTTTATGAGCAGAGGAAGCGCAGTGGATACCGCGTTTCGCGTTGAATTTTCATCAGCTCCGAGCTGACCGCTGATCTTTTGCAGATTGTCTCCGCCCAGCTGTTTAAACACAGATTCTAATAATGATCCCATAGGTTACCTCCAGTTTTGTTTAGATTAATGAAACATCACATATGGTATGTAACAATGTATACGTTATCTCATATTTACGATCTGCTGTCAATGATTAATTTGTGATAAAGATAAAATGAAATGATAATTATAATATTTATAATATTATCAATATATTAGATATAAATATTCAAAGTTAATTATAAGCTCTATTGTGAACATTGAAATGAGTTCATCAGAATGACCGCTTCTCTTTCAGTCTGAAATTAACCCCCTGAGGACGTAGGGAAGAATGCCGCCATGTCTGAAGTATTCTACTTCAACCGGTGTATCGATACGGCAGAGGAGCTTCACTTCTTTCGCCGGTCCATCGTTTTTCCTGATAACCAGAGTCATATTCTGCTGCGGCCTGAGGGTATCCATGCCCAGAATATCATATTCCTCATCACCCGATATACCGAGTGATTGCACAGAGTCTGGCTCAATGAACTGAAGCGGCAGCACGCCCATTCCCAAAAGATTGGAGCGATGAATCCGCTCAAAACTTCGTGCTATTACGGCTTTGACTCCGAGGAGCTGTGTTCCCTTCGCTGCCCAGTCCCGGGACGAACCTGTACCATACTCCTCACCTCCGAATACTATTGTGGGTATTCCGTCCCTGATGTACGCTGTCGCCGCGTCATAAATAAACATTTTCTCAGCTGAAGGCTGAAAAAGTGTATACCCTCCCTCTTCCTGTGAACCGTCGGCCAGAAGGGGAAGCATTTGATTCTTGATTCGCACGTTAGCAAAGGTGCCCCGGATCATGACATTGTGATTTCCCCGCCGAGTCCCGTAGCTCTGAAAATCGGTTTTTGCGACACCGCTTTCAAGCAGGTATCTTCCCGCAGGTGAATCCTCCTTTATTGCGCCGGCAGGACTGATATGGTCTGTTGTGACAGAATCTCCAAAGACAGCAAGGGCGCGGGCATTGTTAATGTTCTCCGTTGATCCCGGTTCCATACTGAAGTTATCAAAAAAAGGCGGTTCCGCGATATACGTTGATTGAGGCCAGTCATAGACCATATCTGACACTGATAATACGTTGTTCCAGAGTTCATTGTCCCCGCTGAAGTCAGAATAAAGTCGGCGAAAAATATCCGGATCAGTAGCGTACTTCATGACCGCCTGCACCTCATCCCTGGTGGGCCATATGTCTCTGAGGTATACCTTTTCTTCATCTGTGCCGTTACCGAGAGGTTCACTCTCCAGGTCAGTCAGTACTGTACCGGCTATTGCAAAGGCAATCACAAGAGGCGGGCTCATGAGGAAGTTGGCGCGCAGGTTTGCATGTATACGGGCCTCAAAATTCCGGTTTCCGGAAAGGACGGCACAGCAGACAAGGTCATTCCTGACGATTGTCTCCTCGACAGTTTCAACGAGAGGTCCTGCATTGCCGATACAGGTTGTACATCCATAGGCAGCGAGGTAAAAGCCGAGTTTTTCCAAATAGGGCAGCAGTCCCGCGTTATTCAGATATTCAGTCACCACCCGTGATCCCGGGGCAAGAGATGTCTTAATCTGTTTCGACACAGTAAGCCCCTTCTCCACCGCTTTTTTTGCGAGCAGCCCGGCAGCAAGAAGCACGGCCGGGTTCGAGGTGTTTGTGCAGGATGTAATGGCCGCGATAATAATATCTCCGGAACCGGTATCCTTATCACCAATTGATTTGAATCTCTTTGTAAGCGCCTCTGATTTTTTTGCGAAACCGCCATCTGCTACCGGCAGAGTAAAAAGTTCAGTAAACCTGTTTTTAAGATTCTGCAGTTCAATGCGGTCCTGGGGACGACGCGGACCAGCGACTGAAGGCTTGATTGTCGATAGATCCAATGATACCACTGTGGAGTAGTCGATCTCTCCAACCTGGGGGATTCCATACATGTTCTGTGCCTTAAAGTATGCCTGGAAAGCCGTGATTTCCTCACTGGTCCTTCCGCTTGATTGAAGGAACTCAACAGTGATGTCATCAACGGGAAAGAAACCGATGGTAGCGCCGTATTCCGGGGCCATATTCGCGATAGTGGCCCTGTCGGGAAGGGAGAGAGTTGAAGCACCATCACCATAAAACTCTACAAATTTCCCAACCACTTTTTGTTCGCGAAGCATCTCCGTAATGGTCAACACCAGGTCTGTAGCGGTCACGCCCTCCTCCAGACTGCCTTTCAACTCCACCCCGACTACATCAGGAGTAAGAATATATATCGGCTGACCAAGCATTCCCGCTTCCGCCTCTATCCCCCCTACTCCCCAGCCAACAACACCCATGCCATTGATCATGGTCGTATGGCTGTCTGTGCCCACAAGGGTATCAGGAAAATAACAGTCCTCCCGGTTATGCACTCCCCGTGCGAGATATTCCAGATTTACCTGGTGGACAATGCCTATTCCCGGCGGCACTACTTTAAACGTCTCAAAGGCATTCATACCCCATTTCAGAAACTGGTACCGTTCTTTATTGCGCTTAAACTCCATCTCCATGTTCTTTTTCAGGGCGCCGGCCTCGCCGTAGCAGTCAACCTGCACCGAGTGATCAATAACAAGGTCAACCGGGACAAGAGGTTCTATAATTGAGGGGCTTTTTCCCATCACCGCGGCAGTACTGCGCATGGCAGCGAGGTCACACAGGAGTGGAACTCCGGTGAAATCCTGAAGCACAATCCGGGCCACAACAAAGGGAATCTCAGCGGTACGCGCTGCGTCAGGACGCCATTGAGCAAGCTGTGTTACATGCTCTTCCGTTATCTTTTTGCCATCATAGTTTCTCAAAACTGATTCCAGAACAATGCGGATAGACAAAGGCAGCCTTGATATTGCCTCACCCTTTTCTTTTTCCAGCGCCGGGAGTGAGTAGAAGGTTCCTTTTCCCCCGAAGCCGGGATCGAACTCTTGCAGCGTATTAAACAGGTTATGACTCATAATTTTTCTCTGCTCCATTTCATATAGTTCTATTGTTCAGTTTATTTCAGTATGTGCTTCATTTTACTCGAATCAAGAGGATGAATTTTTGCTCTCTTCAATAATAAAGGATTACATTTATCAAGGCAATAAAATATGTATCCCATCAATTAATAATGATTATTTAGATATACTCTTCTATCAGCCACAGAATCCGGGTTTGTAAATGAACTTTTATGCAATTAAATGAGATACACAAAAAAGTCGCACAGAAGCGCTAAGGATATAATAATCTTATAAATCATATAGTTGCAAGTATTTAGCAAGAGTATTTTAATTCAATGCGCAATTAAATGCACACAATACTCAGCATCTGTGAAAATAAATACATAGCGATCTGAATGATTATCAACCTTATTTATTCCGTGGACTCAGGATCAAAGTCCCCTGACAAATTTGTTGTCTCTGGATCCCGTCAGGTTGCTTCTTTGTAATATAAAAAATCACTATCTATTAATGTTTTCACGTAAATGTCCGATAGATATATAGTAAGCAGAAATTAATGATTGCCGATGATTACTATGCTATTAAAATGTATCCGGGCGTTACTCTGTTTGTGGATTCTTGTCATCTCTGCGCCAGTTGAAGGGTCAGAGGATGTAGACATTATCTTCCCGTCAGATAAGTCCATCATATCAGTTTCAAGGATAACTGTTATCGGAAACATCAGCAGCGAAGCCGGCTTCTCTCTTGATGTAGAAAACAGTTCTGGTAAAAAAGCGTACCAGCTTGAGAAGGGTGTACGGTTTTTCAGTCACAACGTTGACCTTGCAGACGGTAAGAACACGCTAAGGATTCTCAAAGGCTCTGACATTCTGGACACTGTTGAACTGATTTTCTCAGAATTAACAGAAGATTCATCCTTTCCTGATGACTATGTTCCTTATTTTCTCCATAGTGAAAATGACCTGTCAGATGAGTGCAGTCTCTGTCATCCGGGAAAAGAAGACGACCTTAACCGCTTTAAGAACGTAGAGCAGAAGACAACCTGTATAACAGCTGAGTGCCATACTGGACTTGACAAGAGCAAATTCCTGCACGGCCCACTGAAAAAAGAAGGGTCATGTGTCAAGTGCCACAACCCTCACGGCAGTGAAAATAAGGACTTTACCACACATTTTAGCGGCTCACTCTGTTTTGACTGTCACATTGACGCAGCAAAAATGGCGAACGATGCAAAGTACGTTCACTTTCCGGTAAAGAAAAGGGAATGCACCGCATGCCATGATCCCCACGGTTCAAACCTCGAGTTTCATTTGAAGAGAGGCACTGTTGTCGGACTTTGCGCAGGATGTCATGGAGATGACAAGACCAGCCACGATGTGCTTCACACGCCTGTCAAGGCAGGTGATTGCAATGCATGCCATACGCCGCATGTTTCTGAGCATAAGGGCCTGCTAGTGGAAAGCGGAAAAGAACTCTGCTTTAAATGCCACAAGGTAAGGAAAGAAGAGTTTAGCAGTAAATACATCCATGAACCTGTAACAAAAAATTGTACTATCTGCCATGACCCCCACGGGTCTGCGGCCATATACCATCTGCGCGGCGAAAAAGATAAGGATGGCAGGTATATCAAGCAAGAACAGCCAATTAAAGAATTGTGTCTCAGTTGTCACAATAAACTTGATCCAGAAGTTGTTGACCAGATTAAAAAGGGTGATGTCAAGCATGAACCTGTTAACGAGGGGAAATGCACTATCTGTCATACTCCTCATTCGACAAATCATGTAAAACAGCTCAAGCTTCCCCTGACGGAAATCTGTTTTTCCTGCCATGAAAAGATGCAGAATTTTATAACCAGCAGCTTACACAAGCACGGGCCCATTAAAAAGGACGGGTGTGCAGAGTGTCACCTGCCGCATGGGTCTGAGAATACAAATTTGCTTGTAACTCCCTATTCGGACAAGTTTACCGATTCATTCAGCATGGAGAAATATGCGCTCTGTTTCAACTGCCATGCCCCGGAACTGGTACTTGATAAAAAAACACGACTGACCGGATTTAGAAACGGGGGCACTAACCTGCATTTTCTGCATGTGAACCGCAAGAAAAAATCCAGGAGCTGCAAAGCATGTCATGAAGTACATGCTTCGGACCAGGATAAGCATATTCGGGCTAAAGTGCAATTTGAGCGGCGATTTGCTTTCGACATAAAATTCAATAAAACCGAGACAGGCGGCGAATGCCTTTTGAGCTGTCACAAACCAAAAAAATATGACCGAAAAAAACCGGTGCGCTACAAAAAATAAACCCCCAAATTATATGAGTGAGAAAATGAACATTATAAGAAATAAATTGACAGGATGTTGCATTATTTTTTTTGCTATAGTTTTTTTTATAACCGGAACCGTGAGTGGTATCAATGCCCAGGAGCCGGGAATCCTGCAGAATTTTCAGAGAGGTGATAAGCTGCCGCCCATAAGTTTGCGGACTTTTAATGACCCTTCTAATCCCTCATTCACACCCGGAAATGGCAAGCCTTCCGTCATTATGTTCTTTTCCATCAGGCCGAAATTCAGAAAAAAACGTTCACTGGTACTGCTTTCCGCATTGTCTGACATTGCGAACAGATATAAGACAAAACTTGATGTTATAGGCATTTATAGTGACAACCAGAAAGCCAGTACGGTTCAAACTTACATTGAGAACTCAGGTGTTGATGTCAGGGTTTATAATGACGGACAGAAAACAGCCTACAACTCATATGGCGTATTCATGATGCCCCTTATTATACTTGCAGATTCTGAAGGAAAACTTCATGAAGTCATCCCCTACAATTTTAATATTCGAGACCTGATGGAGAATAATATTAAATTTCTTTTGGGGGAAATAGACAAGGATGAACTGGCGACTTCACTGCAGCCGAAGCAAAATATTGTAAAGAGCAAAGAAGAGAAAGAATATATCAGGAGAGTCAACTATGGCAAGATCATGCTGTCCAAGAAAATGTATGGACAGGCGGTAAGGGAATTTTCAACTGCCGCTAAGCTCATGCCTGATTCAATTGATGCACATATCGGATTGGGCTATGCTCTCCTCAAAACAGATAAATATGACAGGGCTGAAGTTTCGTTCAAAAAGGCGCTTGAAATAACACCCGAGTCTGACGATGCAATTGCCGGTATGGGGCTGGTCCATTACGCCAGAGATGAAATTGAACAGGCACTGGTTGAACTTGAAAAAGCCTTTATCGCTCCTGAGCCCCGCCTCGAGGTTGTCATTACTCTGGCCGAAATATATGAGAAAAAAGGACAGGATGACAAGGCCAACAGGTTCAATAAATTAGCGGTAACAATGCTGATGGCTCTCTTCGAACAAAGGTGGAAGTGAAGTATATCGGCACATTCCTTGCCACTCACCTTAAGTTAGTGGTCCTTATGCTCTGGTTATCCCTGATCTGTCCTGCACTAATCATGGCTGAAGCTGCTCGAATTGTATACCCCGCAAACAACTCTGTTATTGCGGCTTCAACGACAAGTATTGCAGGAAAAACAGGAGGTAAGCAGCACCTGTATATTTCGGTAGAAAACAGCTCCGGGAAAAAGAAATATGAACTGAATCTCTTTGACAATTCCTTCAGTATTGAAGTAGATCTGAAAGAAGGTCTGAATTCAGTCATTCTCTTATCTGAAGATGAAACCTTCTCTATGGTAAATATTATGCGAGGCGAATTAAATCCTGACGTTGACCTTCCCGCTGACTTCTCACCCTATTACCTGCACAGCAAAGGCAGCCTCACAGAAAAGTGCGATCAATGTCATGAGGTAACCAAAGCAAATACTGTTACATTCTTGGCCTTAAAGGACACACAAACATGCATGACATCATCATGTCATGCTGATTATGACAAAGGGGACTTTGTCCATGGTCCCTTAAAAAAGAAAGGCTCCTGCATCACGTGTCACAACCCTCATGGGAGCGGCAACAGGGATTTTCTTAAACTCTCGGGCGGAAAGCTCTGTTTCAGCTGTCACACGAGCGCCGAAAACATGCTGATGGATGCAAAGTATGTTCACTTCCCCGTTAAAAAAGGCGAGTGCCTGAGCTGTCACGATCCTCACAAGTCTGACCTTGAATACCACCTGAAACGTGGATCAATTTCCGAGCTCTGCGCTGGCTGCCATGGGAAAGACAAGATAAGCCAGCCGGTCCTCCATGCACCCCTTAAAACGGGTGATTGTACAGCCTGCCACACTCCTCACATTTCTGAAAACAAGGCGCTTTTAGTGGAAACTGATAATAGACTCTGTGTCAGATGCCACAAGGTAAGGGAAGAAGAGTTTAATAGCCTATATGTTCATGAGCCGGTAAAAAAGAACTGTGCTCTCTGTCACGACCCTCACGGATCCGCTACGATATACCACCTGAAAAACAGAAAAGACGATGATGGCCACTATGTAGAAGTGGAGCAGCCCATCACTGAGTTGTGCCTGGAATGCCACCGCAAGCTTGACCCTGAAACTGTTGATCTTATTGAAAACAGCAAGGTCACGCATAAACCGGTAAAGGAAGGTAACTGTATTGCCTGTCACTCGCCCCACTCTACGAACTTCAAGAAGCAGCTGAAGGCATCGGTTAATGATATCTGTTTCAGCTGCCATGAAGAGATGAAAGAGCTGATAACTTCCAGTTTATTCATTCATGGCCCTATTAAAAAGAACGGGTGTACCCAGTGTCATATGGCGCACGGGTCAGAGGAGAAAAACCTTCTTGTTACACAGTTTTCCGAGAAATATGTCAATCCGTTTAATATGGACAGTTACGCCCTCTGTTTCAATTGCCATTCGAAAGAAATGGTACTGGAAAAGCAATCAAAACAGACTGAATTCAGAAATGGAAGAAAGAATCTTCACTATGCGCACGTAAACCGTAAAGTGAAAGGAAGAAGCTGCAAGGCATGCCATGATGTTCATGCATCGAACCAGGAAAAACGCATTCGTGATGACTTTACCTTTGAAAACAAATTTACCGTAACGATTGAGTATACAAAAACAGATACCGGAGGCGGATGCGTCGTGGGGTGCCATAAACCGAAAAGATATGACCGGAAAAAGCCGATTAACAACAAATAGAATATTTAAATGAACTGAGATGAAGATAAAATATTTAAACAGAGTAACTGGCGGGCTGGCAATTTATATTATTTTTGCGATGATTGCG
The DNA here is from genome assembly GCA_947259645.1 of Thermodesulfovibrionia bacterium. Taxonomy (GTDB): domain Bacteria; phylum Nitrospirota; class Thermodesulfovibrionia; order UBA6902; family UBA6902; genus Glo-13. The sequence goes on from CAMYND010000012.1 coordinate 98,227, forward strand.
CTCCCTTTACTACAGGGGCTGAACAGCTTTGCATATGGCCAGGATTCCGGTTATCTGCAGAATTTCAAGAGAGGGGAAAAACTTCCGGCCATAACGCTTCCTTCCATCAATAACCTGTCACAACCGCATTTTGAGCCTGGAAAAGGAAAACCTTCCTTGATCATGTTTTTTTCAGTCAGACCGGAGTTCAGGAAAAAGCGGTCTCTTGCTCTTCTTTCAACATTATCTGACATTGCCAGTCAGCACAAGACAACGCTCGATGTTGTAGCTGTATACAGCGACATGCAGGAAGTTGCCACGGTTAAACGCTATATGGATACATCAGGCCTCAAGGTCATAGTTTTCAATGACAGGCAAAAAAAGATCTACAATAAATATGGCGTATTCATGATGCCGCTGGTAGTACTCGCAGACAGCAGTGGAAAACTTCATGAGGTAATTCCTTACAACTATAACATTCGTGAAATGATCGACAGCAATGTGAAATATCTTTTAGGTGAATGGGATAAGGAACAATTAACAAACTCTCTCAAGCCCAAAGAAAACATTGTAAGGAGCAAAGAGGAGAAAGAATATATCAGGCGGGTTCATTACGGCCGTATTATGCAGTCAAAAAAAATGTACGGTCAGGCAATCAGGGAATTTTCAATTTCTAAAAAGCTTATGCCGGAGAGAATTGAAGCGTACATAGGTATGGGGCTTGCCCTTCTGAAGACTGAACAATATGACAGGGCTGAAAAGATATTTAGAGACGCGCTGAATATAGACCCGCAGTCTGATGATGCAATTGCCGGTCTCGGATTGGCATATTATGGCAGAAATGAAATTGAAAAAGCACTGGTTGAACTGGAAAAAGCCTTCATCGCCACAGAGCCCCGACTTGAAGTTGTAATAACCCTCGCTGAGATATATGAAATAAAAGGTCAGAATGACAAGGCCAACAGGTTTAATAAACTTGCTGTTACCAGGCTGTTGAGCCTATACGATCAGAGGTGGAAATGAGCCTTCTACAGTCTCTTCCCGGAATCAGGCCGTCAGAACGGTACATGATCTTTCAGGAATGTAATGCGAAATAAAGCTTCCATATTTACCGTTGTTTTAACAGGTGCCAGTCTTGTGTTCTTGCTGCTCACCATTGTACCTGCATCTGCGCAGTCAGAATACGGGCAGATTGAGAAAATATGGTCACTTCTTCCCCACTATACCTGGATAGGTCCCGTAGAATCTCCTCCCGGAAATGTAACCGTTACAGTAAACAGTACCCCTGTTGAACAGAATGACCTTGTGATCAATAACTATACGGGCACCGGCCACGTTAAAGTGCCCCTTGTCCTGGGAGAAAGCAGTCTTATTGTTATCAGTGATGGAGAGAATGTTGTTTTTACCGCGGAGGTGATGTATGCCTCCACCTATGAAGGCGGTCTTGTGCCTGAAGAATATGAAATCCGTCCCTTTCATAGTGAGCGCTTCGAATCATCCTGCCGTGACTGCCACCTGATGGACCCTGAGGTCAGTGATGCACCCTCTGAAAACCCGACTCTTAATGTATGCTATGCATGCCATAAGGAGCAGTCGGAGGGGTTCAGCATTGCTCATGGAGAGGCGGGCGTTATGCTGGACTGCATGAAATGCCATCAAACAGAACGAATGGAGACAGATTTTTCAATTGACGGCCCTGTCAGGTTTAACATTAAGGAGGGGGTAAGGGTTGCCCCGCTGTGCTACCGTTGCCATGAAGATAAAGAAAAGCAACATACTGATTTTAAATATGTCCATGGTCCTGTAGCTATGGGTGGATGCAGTATGTGCCATAACCCCCACGGATCAGACATGAAAAATATCCTGCAGAAAGAAACTTCCACACTCTGCATTGACTGCCACAGAATGAAAGATGTACTGAAAAAATCTGTGGTTCATCCACCTGTGGTAAAAAAAGGATGCATCAGCTGCCACAACCCTCACGGAAGCAACTATCCGTTTTTTCTGTCAGCAACGGTCAAGGAATTATGCCTTGGATGCCACCCCAAAACACAGGTACAGAAACAGAATCATCCTGTTACCGGGCATCCTGTTAGCGGTGCGAGAAACCCCCTGGCCCCTGAACAGCCATTTTCATGTGTAAGCTGTCATAATCCTCATGCTGCTGAATTTGACAAAATGCTCCCGGTAAATGAAATAATGATGCTCTGCACATTCTGCCACACACACGGCTCCTGAACTGCTCATATTATCATTTTGCAACAGAGGTCCTGATAGTATTTTCTTCTGCCAGATTGGGTAATAAGGGTATTGCGGGTTAGTCCGTCAGGTCAGGCTGATGCAATCCTGTTTCTGCCAGCGTCTTTTGCCCTGTAAAGTGCTGCATCAGCTGCTTTCAGCACGCCTTCAGGGGCTGCGCCATTTTCAGGAGAGGCTGCAACACCAATGGAAATCGTTATTGGAATCCACTCCTCATTGTAATTAATCCGTAACTCTCTCTCCACCTTTGCCCGTATGACCTCAGCCCTGACAATGGAATTTTCAAGGTGTGCACCGGGAAGAATAATGACAAACTCCTCGCCACCATACCGGCAAAGAATATCGCCTTTTCTGATTATGCCTGCAAGATACCTGGAGAGTCCGATGAGGACGTCATCTCCTGTTTTATGTCCATAGGTGTCATTAAATTGTTTGAAGAAGTCTACATCCAGTATAATAATCCCGATCGCTTTTCCGCTTCGCTCCGCCTGAACAAATTCTCTCTCAAGACTTTCTTCCAGGTAGCGGCGGTTATACAGGCCGGTCAACCCGTCCCGTATGGACAGCTCCTGAAGTTTTTCTCTTAATTTCATGTTTGCAAGGGCCATGGCCAGGTGTTCAGATGCGGTCGTGGCAAGGCGTTTCCGGTTTTCAAATAGCTGCTCTCTTTTATCTGTCTCGCCCCACTGATCTGAACCTGAGAAAATGAGGTTAACCATCCCAATTACTTCACCCTGTCCAAAAAGCGGCACGCACATTGATACATAAGGAAGGTCAACCTGCAGATGACCGCAGGGAGGAATATCACCCCGTGGCATATCAACAAGGACTATTGCCTCTGCGTCGATAGATCTGCATCTGTAGAGTGGATGAGTTTCAACAGGGTATTTATGCTTTCCCCATTTTGCCACGGGCCTGATCTCATCATTATTGTTATTGTCGTCAAAAGCGATATATAATATGCCTGAAGCTTCATGAAAGAGCCCTGAAAGTGATTCCACAACGACCAGGTATATTTCCTCGAGGGAATGGCATGAGTGAAGCTTTTCTGACATGATGTTCAACTGGGTCACTTCCTGATTGTGCTGCTCCAGTCTGCCCACGGTATGGGTCAGTTCCTCATTTGAACTGTTGAGGTCCTCAGTTCTCTCCAGGACCTTCTGATCAAGGTCGTTAATAATGTCCCGTAACTGTGCAATCATGGAGTTGAAGGCCTTGGCCAGAAAACTGATCTCATCTTTTCCTTTGATGTCTATTTTTGCGTCAAGGTCTCCGGCCTCAACCTGCCCTGCGATCCTGGACAGACGGCGTATCGGATGGATGAGCCGTCCCATCAGAAATGAAACAATAAGAATTGAAAGCACAACCACTGTCACTGCCAGTATCAATATTCTGTTCCGGAGATGATTTGATGAGGTTGTCAGTTCATCAGTATACACAGAGGCGACCACATACCAGTCAAAATTTTCAACGTGCGTTACCCAGTCAATTTTGTCATAGAGATCAGCATCACCGTCAGAAAGTCCGCGCCACTTGTAAGCAACCTTGTTTTCCTCTGTCTTTGAGGCGTTGATAAGGTCATCTGCCAGAAATTTTCCTGTTATTGGATTCTTCCATTCAGATATGTCCGTATTTTCCAGTTCAGTATCAGGATGAATAATGATATTTTTCCATGAATCAAAAATATACATATATCCGGTTTCGCCGATCGATATCTGCTTCAGAATCTGACGAAGCTCTTCAACCATCTTTTCCTTGCGCAGTATTATCTCGAGCTCAAGGTCATCGAGGTAAACCCCTGTTCCCATAACCCACTCCCACTGGGGAAAGAGCTTTGCGTAGGCAAGTTTTTCAGCAGGCAAATCATTTTCCAGCCGCTGCCACCAGAAGGAGTTGTACCCTTCACCCTTTTCCATAGCCTGCCGGATCAGGGGAGTCAGTACATAATTGCCAAATACGTCCCGTTTTTTGGAGAAATCTTCCATGTTCATATTCGGGTCCGGGTGGGAGAGATAAAATCCTTTGTAGTCTGCAATCCACACATAATCTTTGTTCCCGTAACGGAAAGCCCGCAATTCATTCAGCGCAGTCAGCTTTGCCTCTTCTTCAGTGATGATCCCCTTTTGAACCTGTTCATACTTATTTTTCAGATATGTTTCCATAAAGAGAGTAATGTTCTTCAGCTGTCTTTTATGGGCAGACATTACAGACTTTTTGTATGCCTCAATGGCAAGAGAATTGGCCTCGATAAGCTTATGAATGTTTATGAGATTTGTCTGGACAGACTTTTCCTCAAGGGAGTAGACCAGGTTATTCAGGTAAGGAACCGCAAAAAATGAGACTGCCAGGGTAAAACCTATCATAGTAAGTATGATAGGTGACAGGAAACGTCTGAACATGGGGGACATCAAAATGCTGCCGGCTGTTATATCGTTTTTTTCCTTTTTTGTCACAGCGGTCGCTGGAGCTCCTTTTTCGTAATGCAGCGGCGGCATCCTGAATTATATTGTTTTTTCTTCATAGTGCATGGATGTGTAAACTCATATATATACATACGGTATGTATTGGCCTATGGTATACTTTCGAACCTTTTTACCTGAAACTTTAATTATCAGGACATTCTGCAGACACCGGGCCGCCCTCTCAATTTATGAATAGTTATTGATAGTTCTGATGATTCTGGAAAATCTGGCCGGGATATGATCCTGGCCTGCAGAAATTTACCGAAAAATATAAAATACAGTGCATCAAAGCTGCCGGATCAGGCATCAGTTTCGTACATTTGTTGGGAAAAGACTGAACAGGAGGCTGAAGCATGGCGTACAATTTAGATAAATGCAAAGAGGCAGCTATTGCCTATGTGGGGCTCGGTGTTGCAATTGTTCTTATGACCGTTCTCTTTATACCGGAAGCGCATTACAGATCAGGCTTTATCCCTTTACTCGGCGGGATTATTGTTCTTCTTGTCCTCGCCGCATTTATTTACAGGGGGATCCGGTGGCTTATTATCATACTTGCAGTCTTCGCGACAGGCAGAACCGCTTGGTTTATATACAGTTATTTTGTATTTTCTGATGAACAGACACGGTGGGTATATCTGATCAATGCTGTCTTAAATTGCGGTGTGGTACTTATGCTCGCACGGGCAGCAGCTGATAAGAGTCCGAAAAGCAATAAAAGCCCTGATTAGTGCTGCGGCAGATGTACAAAATCATTAACGAGCTTTCGGCTCAACCTTTCCAGGGCCCGGCTCGTCGCAGCTACGAGTTCAGCATACCCCGTTCCACTGCTTTGAACCCTGACAACAGCGGTATTTTTTAATAGGGTCTCTTTTTTCGCAATAACAGACCAGTGGGCATTCAGATATACCTCTCCACCCAGTGTTCCATCGAGGCGGGTAAAATATATTTTCACCTGATAATCCGGAATCAGGGAGGAGTCCCAGGGGTAAGAATAGACCTTGTTTGAAGCAAGCAGTATTGCCAGGTTTTCCGCGATAACCCGCGAAATATCAGTCTTCAGTGAACCAGCCCACTTATCAAAGTCAGCCCGTTTCAGTTCATTTGCTGTTGTTTTGGTAACGATTTGATTTCGATCGAGATAGTCAGGAATCTCAATGGGGCCGATGGCCAGTGAATTCATGCTCATTACCCTGTCAGGATTTTTGGCCCGTTCAATGGTCTCCATTGGACGCAAGGTGTAGAAACGGGAAGACTGGGTCTTTACAGCACACGCTCCGAGGATTAAAGATATAAGGAAAAGTGCTGTCACTGTTGATCTGAACTTCCTGGAACGGGTCATCTTAGTCTCCTTTAGAACCTTTCTTGCCGTGAAGCAGTGCTTCAGGATGCTGCTCCAGATAATCTGCCAGAAAGCGGACAGACCGCGCGGCGGATGATACTTCCCTCAGAGTGTTGTTTAACTCATACACAACTGAAGAGTCCTCTGCAGCGACAGAGCTCACAGATGTCAGTGTACTGTTTAACTTATCAAGGGAACCCCGGGCAGAAGCAAAGGTCTCTTTCAGGCTCAATGCCAGATCTGATGAGACCCCCTCTTCCAGAGAAAATGTTTTTTCTGCCCGTACAAAAGCATTCTGAGCAGCATCAGAGGTCTCTTTTATGCTTTCCGCCAGAGGGCCAACATGAACATTGAGATTTTGTATCAGCTGCCTGGCATGCAACAGCGTCTCACTGAGCGATGAGAAGCCTTCCTGAATCCCGGGGGAACTGACCAGTTTATTTACTCCGTCGATAGCCTGTCTCAAATTATCCAGTATTTCATCAAAAGGGATGTCTTCAAATCGTTTGGTAAGCGCTTCCAGGCTGGAAGGAATTGTTGGAATCTCGGGATACTCTGATTTGACGCCAAGCAGTCGTGCAGGTTCGTCAGGGTATACGTCAAAATCAACCATGAGCTGACCCGTGACCATGCTCTGCAGCTGGAGCTGGGCTCTCAGGCCCTTCTCAATAAGAAGTTTCACATATCTGCTCGGGTCAGTTGTCCCGCTTATTCCCGCTATCCTGTCACGTTCGATATCTATGATAACCGGAATTTGAACTGACAGATCCCCGGGGTTCAATCGCAGCAGGATATCACTTACAGCGCCGACTTTCACACCGCGGAACATAACAGGTGATCCCACATTCAAGCCTTTTACCGAGCCCTGGAAAAATAAGACGTACCTCCCCTTTTCTGTAAAAAACTTGCCTGACCCCAGAATCATAATGACCGCAACGATCAGAACTGCCGCGCTGAGAACAAAGGCCCCGATCAGAGTCCTGTTTGCCTGTTTACTCATAAATTATTGATTTATCCTTTCTATTTGTACTCTCGTTCAGCAAGAATAACCCGGAACAGGAAAATAAATACACTAGTGATTCAAGCATATTCAATGCCTTCGAATAGTATAGAATGTAACAGGTTTTTATATTATTTTCTCTGTGTTTCATTCCATGACTCATTTTTTCGGTTGCGAGGAGTCACCCTCTTTTCCTCTCGTCAGAAACTTTTTGATTCTCGGGTCCCCGGAATCAGCAATCAGTGTCTTCGGGTTACCCACAGCAAGCATGGTCTTTGTTTCTGTATCAAGAAAGACCGAGTTTGTCCCGATCGCAAAAATACTGGCAAGTTCATGAGTCACAACAACTATGGTAGACCCCAGGCTGTCCCTCAGTTCCAGGATAAGATCATCCAGAAGACTCGAACTGACAGGGTCTAGCCCTGCAGAAGGTTCATCGAAAAACAGGATCTCCGGGTCCAGCGCCATGGCACGGGCCAGTCCGGCGCGCTTTTTCATCCCGCCGCTTATTTCTGAGGGATAATAGTCTTCAACGCCCGCCAGACCAACAAGAGACAGTTTAAGCGATACCAGTTCCTTAATGTCACCCTCGTCCAACTCAGTATACTCTTTCAGGGGAAGGGCGACATTTTCACCGATTGTCATGGAACTCCACAATGCGCCGCTCTGATACAACATGCCGATCCCCCTTTTTAACTGCTCACGTTCATCATGACTGACACCCCAGAAACTTACCCCATCGTAAGATATCGTTCCTTTCGCGGGCTCAAGAAGTCCCACAAGGTGACGGAGAAGCGTGGTCTTTCCACAGCCGCTGCCGCCCATGATTATAAAAATATCTCCCCTGTTTATTGAAAACGTGAGGTCTCGCTGTATAACGAAATCGTCGTACGCCATCGTAAGATCTGAAATTTCTATGCAGGGGGCTGTATTAATCAATAACTTTAACTTATAGCTTCTAACAGTTTGTTATATTGCTTTATATTAAATCTATATACCTAATATGTTACAAATAATTGTTATAATAGCCGTGGCAATAACGATGCTCACAATTCCGGATACAACAGCGGATGTAGCCGCTTTACCGACTTCCGAGGCACTGCGCCCGCACTGAATCCCCCTGAGGCATCCGGTAAAAGCCACAAGAAATCCAAACACAGCACCCATAAATATACCTATCCAGAGGTCATTCAGGCTGACCGCAGCAACGGTTTGATTGTAATATTCCATGAAATTAAGGTCCAGCACCCCTATTCCGACGAGTAGTCCTCCAATAACTCCCATAAGGTCTGCATAGAGCGTTAAAAGAGGCAGCATAAGAATAAGGGCCAGCATGCGCGGCAGTACCAGGAACTCCATGGGTGAGATCCCAAGGGTCTTCAATGCATCAATCTCTTCATTGACCTGCATAGTCCCCAGCCGGGCAGCAAAGGCAGCGCCTGTCCGGCCTGCCATGATTATTCCGGTCATTATGGCGCCCATTTCTCGAACTATCCCGATGCCGACAAGATCTGCCACATAAATCTGGGCGCCGAATAACCTGAGCTGAATAGCACCGATAAAAGCCAGTATCAAACCAACGAGCAGACTGATAAGGGAAACAATGGGAAGGGCCTGCGCTCCAGACTCCTGGAGTATGAGAAAAAACTCTGAGCGCTGAAACCGTGCCTTTCCTCTTAATAACTTCAGAAATGCGACAAACGCCTCGCCAGTGAAAAGAAGAGTTCCTTTGAGCGAATGTTTAAAATCAATAGTCGCTTCACCGATGCGTTCGAGCAGGGAAATGCGCTCCTCACCCTTAAGAGAGTCCTCCCGTCCGGGCACAGCGGCAGCAAGGGACAAAAGGCGCTGTACTCCACTTGGCAGGCCCTCATCTAAAACGTGAACATTGTATTGAGAACTCCTGTCAATGATCTTTTTTAAAAAGATCAGGAGCCCGCTGTCCCAGCCGGAAAGCTCCCTTGTGTCAAAAGCGATCTTCCTGATCAGGGACTTCTCATTGATCTGCTCACTCACATCTGAGACTGAAGGGAGACTGTTTCCAAGCTTCCAGGTTCCTGAGACATTAATCAACAGGGTGTCTTCAGAGGGATAACTGATTTTCATCTCAGATCGGGAGGACATATCGTGATAATTATATCCTATTGGCTTTGCCGCTGTCGATAATTCTGGAAGAGGCCTGTCATAGGGGAGCACACGCTAAAACAGTATCAAAAGGTGATCCTGCCTTTAGGATTGTCCTGTTAATTCGTCTATGAACCTCTCAAGAAGATAGGCAAGATATTCAATATCAATAAAAACCTCTGCAGAACTGTCAAAAAGAATCGTGCAGTCTGCGTCAAATTCTTCATCAGCAGCCATGAAAGAGAGATAGAGCGGTACATTTGGCAGGAGGTCAAAGCAATAGAGATAATCTGCTTTTACTTTTCCCCGGGTTTCATATCCTCCCATCTCTTCACAGCGCGCCTTTAACCGGTTTGGATCCTCTCGAAAGGCGTCAACAACCGTTCTTTCCCCGTTGCCCTGAAACGCCTTTACATGAGATGCGGTATGGGGGAAATGACCCAAAGTGATCCAGTCACCTGTCAACGAGCTGCTCCCCTTCCTTCGAACATAGTCATAGAGAATGATTTTTGTCCAGGGGTCTCCGCAGCATGAGTCATTATAGTAGAGTCCTTCTTTCCGCAGCTCAAAATCTCTGTTGTTCATAGTGATTCTGATTATTTCTCTTCCATTCCCTGATTCATATCGTCCGCCCACGGCATCCGCAGCTTCTCTGAAATCCACCGCAGTTGCTTCCTTTTCAAGCTCCTGACTGACCTGTTCAAAATTGCTGAAAGATGCCTGTTGTGTTCCCCTGTCTGATTCAACTGTTGAGTGGTCCTTCACAAAAGGGCAGTCAGAAATATCTGCCCTGGCATTTCTGACTTTTAACGCAAAGGCTACGCAGGTGGGGACGCCGCAGCTGCCACAATTTGTTCCTGGTAGTTTTTTGTATATATCAATCATCTCATTTGACGGTAAATCTTACTGCCTGACAACACCATCGTCACATAATTATACCAAACAACATTGCCTGTTATCTGGCTGTAAGTCTCTAATCTTTGATAGTAAATTGTAATATCAGACAAGACTATTCTCTCTGCGTTTTGATATAATGAAAAAGCTGAGTAGTGTCTGTGAGTGAACAGGTATATGTTATTATGATGAGTAAAAGAAGATTTATTGCCACAGCGGCTGCTTTTTGTGTTCTCCTGCTTATCCCTCAACTTGTCTCTGCAGCGGAAAGAAAGCTGACTATTCATATCTATCCCTATGCACCTGCCGGCAAAATTGTGAAGCAGTTTACCCCTCTCTCTCACTACCTGAAGGACAAGCTGAAACGGGAAATTGATATAACAATATCAAAAGACCAGAATCACCATTTGCTTACGATCGGCAGCGACAAGGCAGACATTGCCTTTTTAGGTCCTGCCTCATATGTTCAACTTGTCCGTTCATACGGCAAGAAACCACTCCTTGCGAGGATGGAAGTAAATGGAAGCCCACTCTTGCAGGGCGTTGTATTTATTTCCGCTTCCTCATTGCTTAATTCAATGACCGAACTAAAGGGAAGAGGTTTTGCCTTTGGGTACCCGGATTCAACAATGAGCCACCTTGTCCCTCTTCATATGCTGCGAAAGGAGGGAGTTCAACTTGAAGATCTGGGGCAGCACGCTTTTTTACACGATCAGCAGAATGTTGTGCTGAGTGTTCTGATGGGAGACTTTGACGCGGGCGCTGTGAATGCTGAGATATTTCTCTTAAACAAAGACCGCGGCCTTAAAGATATTGCATGGTCACCAAAAGTATCTGAACACCTCCTGGTCGCCAGTACGAAACTCTTCAAAAAGACGGTGATTGCCTTGAAAAGCGCACTCTATGACGTACATAATGACCCTGACGCAGAAAATATACTTTCCGCAATCCGGAAAGGCATGACAGGCTTTGTGCCCGTTGCTGATACTGATTATGACAGCCTTCGTGAGTTGATTGAAAGTAAAACAAGGGTGACATCCACTCCATGAAGAGAGCCGGTCATTTCAAATATTACCCCGTTGTGCTGGCGTATACAGCGATCCTTGTGCTCTTTCTGTTCCTCATCATTTCGGTTATTATTTCCCATCACAATGAAATGATGAATGAGCTTGAGAGCAGCACCCGGCAGGAACTGAAGCTCATTGGTAACTTTGCCCAGGATGCCCTTGTGCGGCGGGACTATGCTTCTTTTGAGTATTTTCTGAATAACTGGGCTACAGAACATCAGGAAATAGTACTGCTTCGCGCTACTGCGCCGAATAATTTTGTGCTTGTGGATTTCCAGAGGTCCTCTGTTCCCGCGCGAAGTTTTCATATAACAGAGCGTGTTACTCACGAGAGAAAAGAGCTTATCTTCCTTGAAATGGTGAAAGACATGTCACCGCCACAAATAAGCATGCTCACCCTCCGATACCGTCTTATTTTTGGCTCAGTTGTTGTTACCGGTATCCTCGGCTTAGTCCTCTGGATTGCGATGAGAAAACTGGCTCTAGCGCCTCTTGAGAGAGAGATGGCCATGAAAGAACAGGCTGAAAACAAGTTTCGCATGCTCATAGAGTCTGCCCCTGACTCTATTGTGTATTCTGACAAGGATGGCAAAATAGTCATGGTAAACGGACAGACCGAGAAATTATTTAATTACGCCAGAACAGACCTTGAAGGGAAAAACGTGGAAGTTCTTATGCCGGAACGTTTGCGCAAGCAGCACAGGAACTTCAGGATGAGTTTCCTTGAGAATCCCCAACCTAATCCCATGGGGCAAAACCTTGAACTCTTATGCTGTACAAAGGAGGGAAAGGAGTTTCCCGCAGACATAATGATCCAGAATATCGAGACTGAGGATGGAATGTTTTTTCTGAGCTCAATTCGTGATATAAGAAACCGGAAAATTGCGGAAGAAAAGATCAGGCGGGGCTATTCCTTTCAGACAGCGATCAGCAAAATATTACGCATCTCCCTTAAACCTGTATCCCTCAAGGATCAACTCCAACTTATTCTTGATGTTATTCTTTCTATTCAGGATGCTTCTTTCCAGTCAATGGGCAGCATTTATCTCATGGATGATGATGAAACAACCATGAGTGTCGCTGCACAGAGAGGTATATCCCCGGAAAATATAGCAGGCGCCTCTGGCGTACCGACGAACGACTCTGTGTGCAGCAAGGCCCTTGATCAGAATAAAATACAATATGTTGACTGCACTGACGGGCAGAATGGAAGCTCAGGCACCTGCTCATACTCGTCTCCTCACAGACATTACTGCGTCCCTATTGTTTCAGGCAGCAAGCGCCTTGGCCTTATAGACCTCATAGTTCAGCAGGACCGCGCAGATATCACTGAAGATGAAGAACTTCTCTCAGCAGTTGCGAACACTATTGCGGGGATCATCGAGCATAACCAGACAAACATAGAAAAACAGCAGCTTCAGAAAGACCTTGCACAGTCCGAGAAAATGTCAGCTCTTGGCAGACTGGCCGCCAATGTTGCCCATGAAATCAGGAACCCTCTTACCCTTATAGGAGGATTTGCCCGCAGGTTGAGCCGGAGCATTTATGACGGGAAAAAAGACAAGGAATACTCCAAAGTAATTATCACCCAGGTAACCCGACTTGAAAAAATACTGAAAAATGTCCTGACCTATTCCCGTCAAGCCCCCATTGTCAAGGGGGAACATGATATGAATGAGATTATTGAGGAAGTCATAACAACATACCGAAATGAGTGCACTATAAGGTCCGTTGAGATAAAAAGTGAGTTGAGGGAGATCCCCCCTGTGCTCGTTGACAAGGATCAGATATGGATGGTGCTCAACAACATGTTCGCCAATGCACTGGACTCAATGCCTGACGGAGGAACGTTTACCATCTATACAGAAAAGAGTTCCCTCAATGGGAAAAACTATGTCGTTATCTTGATATCTGATACAGGAACAGGCATTTCGTCAGATCATATTAATTCCATATTTGAACCTTTTTATACGACAAAGCTCGTTGAGCAGGGGACCGGTTTAGGACTGTCTATTTCCAAAAAAATCACGGAAGACCATGGCGGGTTTATCAAAGTGGCCAGCGATGTTGAAACAGGAACAACCTTCAGCCTCTATTTTCCTCTCAGCAATGGCTTAACTGATCAATAGAGCCACCGCATCAGACCAGCAAGAGTGCGATCACAATCAGGGATTTAAAGAATCCACAGGAAGAGTTTTTATAGTCTCTCTGCCCCGGGAGTGATACCGGGAAGCGAGGGCAGGCAGGTCATCAATCAGTTCTGCCATTTCGTCCCTGGTTGCCGCACGAAAGGCCTGTACCTTCAGCTTCCTTGCAGGCATGCCCCGCGTATACCAGGAAAAAAACTTTCGAAACCGTAAAATGGCGACCCTCTCTCCCTCAAATTCCACACAGAGATCCAGATGTTTTTTCATGACGCTGGCAATTTCAGCAGCATCCGGTCTTGAGGGGATTTCCCCGCCGTGCAAAAGAGCTTCTGTTTCAGGGAATATCCAGGGGTTCCCCAGTGCGCCTCTTGCAAGGGCAACGCCGTCACAGCCCGTTTCATCAAAAAGTTTCTTTATAAGCTCCGGAGAGTGAGCGTCACCGCTCGCAATTACCGGGATGGAGAGTGTCTCTTTTACTTTCCTGATTATGTTGTAATCAACTTTTCCGCCGTATCTCTGCATTCTTGTTCTGCCATGAATAATAACTCCACTGACACCAGAATCCTGGGCGCGAAGTGCTATCTCAACAGCGTTCACAGATGTTTCATCCCATCCGGATCGTATTTTTACCGTGACTGGTACCTTTGAGTTCTGCACAAGAAGCCTCAATATTTCTTCCAGCTTTTCCGGCTCTTTGAGAAGTCCGGCGCCCTTCCCTTTTGATGACACTTTTTTTACAGGGCAGGCAGCGTTGAAGTCTAAAATATCGAAACTGTATTCAGATAACGTATTCAGAGCCTGTTGAATGATATCAAGGTCACGACCCATGATCTGGACAACGAGAGGACGGTCCTGTTGATGAACAGTCAGTCTGTTGATAGTGCTCTCATTTCTGTATGCGAGCGCGTTAGCGCTTAACATTTCAGTAAAGGCGAGTTTGCATCCCAGAGATCTGTTAATGAGCCTGTAGGCAAGGTCACTAATTCCGGCCATGGGGGCAAGAACAAGGCGCGAATGAACGTTTACATTCCCGATAGAAAGCATATCGATAGTATACCCGTTTTATCGATTCGAATCCTGGAACAGTAAAAAATAGCGGGATAGAGGGTTTGATTTATTCTGACTAAATAGTCAGGCGTTGCCGGGAGAGACGTTGTTATCGTTTTCTGCTATGATGCTGTCTTTCACAACCCCTGATTCATTGCTAATCTTAAATTGATTAATCATATTATGCAGCTGGTCTACTAACGCGGTTAATGTTTGCGTGGCGTTGGTGGAGGCCTCTACATTGCTGTATGCATCCTGTGTCATATGAGAAACTGCTTCGATATTGGAGGATACCTCATGGGCAGCAATTGACTGCTCTTCCGTGGCTGTGGCGATATTCTCAATTACATTTTTTACTTTCTCTACCGAACTGACAATACTCTTCAGCGCATCTCCTGCCTCGGCTGCCAGCTTTACCCCTTTATCGACCTCACTGGTCCCGGTTTTCATAGACTCCACGGCTTTCCGGGTCGTTATCTGGTTTGATTTAATGACTTTTCCAATTTCACCGGTTGCGGCTGTTGTTCTTTCAGCAAGTTTCCTGACCTCGTCTGCAACCACCGCGAATCCGCGGCCGCTTTCACCTGCCCGAGCTGCCTCAATTGCCGCGTTCAGAGCAAGGAGATTTGTCTGCCCGGCTATTTCATCAATGACTGTAATGATCGCACCGATCTGTTCAATGGTTGCGCTCACTGTCTCTCCGCCTTTCACGGCAAGAGCTCCAGCTTCACGTGCAGATTCAGCCGCGTGATTGGAGTTATTGGCCACATCCGTAAATGTTACATTCATCTGCTCCATTGCAGCAGCAGCCTGACCTGTCTGATCAGACTGGTTACCTGCCGTCTCAAGCATTTTTTCAGAGTTTGAAAACATCTCATCAATAGATGAACTGAGCATATCATTGGCTGCTAATATGTCAGTGAGCATATCTTTAAACTTAACATTGAGTTCTGACATCTTTGCATTGATAGACCCTACTTCATCGAGTCTGTTTGAATCAAAAGAGACAGTAAGGTTACCGTTTGATGTTTCAGTTATTTTTTTATTTAACAATTCGATAGGATTTATCAAGTCAGTATTAATTCTGATAAGAACAAATATTGTTACACCAACTATAATAACTACGAGAGCCATAACAATCTGGATTATGGTCTCCAGTCTGTTTTCTATTTTATTGATTTTATTCAGTGTTAACTGATTCACTTCCTGCTCAAGATTTATTATCTCATTATTTATCTTCTCCGAAAGTTCGGTAACTAATTCCATTTTCTCTTCAGCCTCATCAGTAAGATCAGCAATATAGAGTGAAGACATCGCGATCGCTTCAGCAAAGAGTTTTTCAAAATTACGCCTGAAATCTTCAATATCATTAATCAGTTCCTGGCTTGACACAATTTCTTTTGCTGATTGAGCATATTCATGAAATTTGCGGGCTGAACTTGAGGCATTTAAAATCACATCCTCATCCTGAGTAAGAGAGCCGTTTCCTATAAGACGCTGAACATTAAGGACAACAAATTGCATCTGCGAGGTGAGGGATTTCAAGCTCATCATTTTATCAGATACTTGGCGAACTTCCAGCTTAACCTGTGATGAGTGGCTGTAAATAAGAATAGTTCCAATAATAACGAACGCAGTAATAGTTAAAAAACTTATAAGGATCTTGAATCGAAATGATGCGTTTTTCATCATAGAGCCGACCTGTT
This sequence comes from Thermodesulfovibrionia bacterium, assembly GCA_947259645.1. Lineage (GTDB taxonomy): Bacteria > Nitrospirota > Thermodesulfovibrionia > UBA6902 > UBA6902 > Glo-13. The sequence continues at coordinate 114,251 of CAMYND010000012.1, forward strand.
AAATGGTATCTCTTTCTTCTGCATCTTCATTACCTTACGGCTACAAACTCTTTTTCAGAAACGATCTTCTGCCCTTTTGAACTGAACATAAAGTCTAAGAATTGCTGTGTTTCTCCCGCGGGTTCACCTTTTGTCACCAGGTTTAGTTCACGACGAAGTGGATATGACTCATTTGCTACGTTGTCGGATGAAGCTTTTATTCCATCAAGATTAAGAAGCTTCACAGCAATACCTTTACTTGCAGCGCCTTCTGCGGTTCCTACAGAGACGTAGCCTACAGCCGCAGGTGTCCCGCTAATATAGGCAATTGCCTCAGTATTTGAACCGATAACATGAGCTGACGGAATGACCTTTCCCTTTATGCCGAAATACTTCTCAAACAGCTCCTTT